>CAZJMG010000016.1:0-62668 GCA_964547185.1 uncultured Sphaerochaeta sp. | reverse complement strand
TTGCCGGATTGACTTCAGAGTACTAGGTTTTTTGAGAAACGACGGAAGTCAGGTATCATATCCCTTCCTAGTGATAGGATATTCATAATTGCTTGAAATTGTCAATAGAGAGACCTTTATACTTTTGTTGTATATAATTTTATCCATTTTATTTAGCATTTTTTACTTACATAGAGAAATGAAAACGGTATCATAGCCGATTAAAACGCTTAAATTACATTTTTTCATCTTGTTCGAAGAATTCTCTCTTTTTTTATCTACATATTGACGAAGGCATCATAGGCCATTATAGTTGTCTTTAGCAATTATTGCTTTTATGAATTATTATGGGAGGATCGCATGATTGATCTTTGCGCCATCCGAAAGTTGCAGACAGCCTTGCGCAACTTCGAGGAAGAGATAAAAACACAAACAGGATTATCGTTCAATGACGCCTTGCTGCTTTGTGCAGTAAACAAAGGTATCGGGGAGCCCAGTGCACTGGCAAAAAAACTGGAACTCTCTCCCTCAAGACTCACCCGCATCTTGGACAGCCTCGAAGCAAGAAAGCTGGTTGAGCGCACCCTCAGTATCGTCGATCGAAGAAGCTTTACCATTGCTCTTACCGAAAAGGGAGAAGTAATGATGAAGAATTTCAAATGCTGCGAAGTCTCAATCCCCGAGGATTTGCAGTTCATCCAAAAGTAATCCCAGGAGGACCCATGGCCAAGTATCTTATTGTTGGCGGCGTTGCAGGAGGAGCTGGCACAGCCGCCAGACTCAGAAGAAGAGACGAGAAAGCAGAAATCATAATGTTCGAGCGTGGAGAGTACATCAGTTATGCAAACTGTGGCCTTCCCTACTATGCTGGAGATGTCATCACCGAACGTTCAAGACTTTTTGTCATGACCCCTGAGCGTTTCATGGAATCTTTAAATGTTGAGGCCAGGGTTCTATCCGAGGTAAAAGCTATAAATCGCAAAGCTAAAACCATTACGGTTTTGGACCTGAAAAAGAATACAGAATATGAAGAGCGATACGATACGCTCATACTCAGTCCTGGAGCAAGTCCAGTTCGCCCTCCGATACCGGGTATTGACCATCCATCAATCATGAGCCTGCGCTCAGTAAGCGATATTGATAAGATCAAAGAAAAAGTCGACAGCCCGAATGTCAAGCGAGCCGTTGTCGTTGGAGGAGGCTTCATCGGCCTTGAGATGGCAGAGAATCTGAAAGAAAGAGGTCTTGAGGTGTCCGTTGTCGAAGCCTTGGAGCAAGTGATGAATATCATCGACTACGACTTGGCGGCTGATGTACAACAACATCTGAGAGCGAAGGGAGTTGCCCTCTTCTTAAAGGATGGTGTCGCCTCATTTGAACATCATGGCAGCATAGTCTCTGTACGTCTTGCTTCAGGCACCCTGATCGATGCAGAGCTGGTAATCCTTTCCATCGGAGTAAGACCCGATACGGCATTTTTGAAAGATTCAGGAATTGCACTTGCAAAGAATGGCGCCATCAAGGTGGATGAGTACTTTACTACCAATGACAAGGACATCAGGGCAGTAGGCGATGCCATTGAGTTTGCAAGCCCTCTGACCAAGGTTGCAGTAACCGTTCCCTTGGCAGGCCCAGCAAACAAACAGGCACGACTATGTGCTGATGCCATCATTGATGGAAACAAGAAACCCTATACCGGCACAATTGCAACCTCCATTGCAAAGATTTTTGACATGACCGTTGCCTCCACTGGATTGACGGAGAAAGGTCTCAAGCAAGCAAATCTTCCGTTTCGCAGCGCGACCACTCATGCAGGCAACCATGCAGGATATTACCCAAATACGAAGCAACTTACCTTGAAAATTCTCTATCATCCCCAATCGGGTAAGATTTGGGGAGCCCAAGCGGTGGGCTATGATGGTGTGGACAAGCGCATCGATGTAATCTCTGCGTTCATTGGAAAAGAAGGAACCGTCTATGACCTTGCAGAATTTGAACAGGCGTATGCACCTCCTTTTTCCAGTGCAAAGGATCCAGTCAACATGGTTGGGTTCATCGCAATAAACACCATTGAGCTTCTAAGCGATACCATCGACTGGCAAGAAGCTCAGCAACTGAAAAGAGAAGGAGCCTTTATGCTCGATGTCCGTTCAGCTGAAGAGTATGAACTGGGAGCCATCCAAGGGTCCGTAAACATCGCGCATACTGAATTACGAAATAGACTGTCCGAAATACCGAAAGATCGGGTTATTGTCATCAACTGTGCCATGGGCTTGAGAGGCTATCTGGCTGAGAGAATTCTCAGACAGAATGGATACACCCAAGTCAAGAACCTAAGTGGAGGATTCAAGAGTTACGACAAGGCGGTCCGGGAAAAGGAATTACTGGAACATCGCGGGCAAGCATCCATCAAGGAAGAGAGCGCATACATCGACAATCGAAATGAAGATGGCTCCTTCCGCAAGCGCACCGAAAACAAGATTTCCAAGATTGATGCCTGCGGCTTGCAGTGCCCCGGACCAATCATCCGTCTGAAAAAAGAAATCGACAACCTTGAGCAGGGAGACAGGATTGTCATGAAGGCATCCGACCCGGGCTTTGGCATCGATGTGCAGTCATGGTGCAAACTTACCGGTAATGAGTTGATCTCTGTCACCACCACAGAAGGAGTCATCGAGGCAGTCGTCGAGAAAGGAAGCCCCGATATATGCAAGATGCCCTCCTCAGCTGGAGAGAAGCCAGCAATTTGCAGTACGGACAATGGAGCAACCCTCATAGTCTTTTCCAATGACCTTGACAAGGCCCTCGCTTCCTTCGTACTTGCAAACGGGGCTGCAGCTTCGGGCAAGAAGGTGACGATGTTCTTCACATTCTGGGGTCTTTCCGTTCTTCGCAAGAAAAATACCCCACCGGTCAAGAAGGACTTCATGGGTAAAATGTTCGGCATG
Source organism: uncultured Sphaerochaeta sp. (assembly GCA_964547185.1). Taxonomy (GTDB): domain Bacteria; phylum Spirochaetota; class Spirochaetia; order Sphaerochaetales; family Sphaerochaetaceae; genus Sphaerochaeta. Next base: position 59,741 of record CAZJMG010000016.1, on the reverse strand, counting down.
ATGCTTCCAAAAGGCATGGAGAAGTTATCTCTCTCCTCGATGAATATGGGAGGCATGGGTTCTGCGATGATGAAAAGCCGCATGAAGAAAAAGCATGTGGACCAAGTGCACCAGATGTTTGAAGATGCAAAGAAAGTTGGCGTAAAAATGGTCGCATGCCAGATGTCAATGGACATTATGGGCATCAAGAAAGAAGAACTTGTCGACGGCATTGAAATAGGAGGCGTTGCAACCTATATGGCCGATGCCTCAGAGAGCAAGGTCAACCTGTTCATCTAGCATCAATAGTGGGGAGGCCTCTGGTTATCGGCCATGTCTTCCCCAACTTCTTCAATGAAGTCTGTCAGTCGCTTTTCAAGCTTCTCGAGACGACCGTTCAAAAGCGCGATTTCCTTAGCTTGCTCTGTAACCACTGAATCGAGCGTGGTTATTGTCTCTTCTGCAAAGGCAAGTTTCATTTCAAGCTTTGTAAGACGTTCTTCCATACTAGCCGCTCCTTGTACACATATCCTAGCATGACAAAAATAGTTCTACAACTCTCCCTTTTGTTGCAAAATTGGGACAATAATCCTTGCCAGAATGGGTTTGCATGCTATACTGACATGTATTTTGTTGCAGATTGGTGCAGATAATGAGGTTATTGGTATGAAAGGCGAACGTGTTGCACAACTTGAGTTGCTCCTACACTCCCATCCTGAAGGATTAAGAAGAGCGGAGATTGCTCGTCGATTGGGTGTCCATCGCTCGACAATCAGCAGATATGTCGATGAATTGAAGCAATATATTGATATTTATGAAGAAAACAATCTCATAAAAATCAAGAATCGTGAAGAAGATGAGAACATAGCTCTCAGTGTATATGAAAGCTTGGCGTTCAACCTTTCTGCAGAGATCTTGGCTACTAGCACAGAGTTTCAAAACCCGCATCTAGCTTCAGGATTACGCAAAATTGCGATGAATATGCGCTCATATGCACCTAAGATCAGTGAAAATGTCGTCAGTCTTGCAGAACAAATAGACCGCCAGTTGCAGCAGAAGAAGGAGAGCAGTAAGTTCAATGCCGTTCTGGAAGTCCTCATCGACTCCTGGGTATCAGGAAGAATTGTCCGAATTGTCCAGAGCTTGAAAGGGTTTGACCCGATTGAAACTGAACTAGCACCCTATTTCATCGGTTTTAGAGAGGAAGATACAGGGGGAAGACACCCTATCAGTGTAACCGGACGATTAAGGCATACTACTGAAATTGTCACCATAGATATCAGCACCATCACCAGTGCCACGATTCTCAATGAGACCTATACCATCCCGGACAACCTCAAACCGTTCAAATTTCCTGAGAACGAAGAACGCTATGAAAGCATAGACATGATTCCCTTGAGTCTCAAGCTGAAAGAGCGATCGGCCATGAATGTCTTCAGGTCAGTTGTACATGGAACGCCTTCCTTTGAGAAACAACCAGATGGAACCTTGATCTGCAATATGGATGTAGAAAACTCAATTGAACTGTATCTGAGAATAATCCAATGTGGTGATTCTGTGGAAATTCTTGGCCCTGAAAGCTTCAGAAAGAAGTTCTGCAAGATGCTGAGCAAGATTCTCGCACTGTATAACTAAGATTTTCCTTGCCCATGGGCATAATTATCGCTATGCTGAAAAGCAGGAGGAAACGACAATGAAAGAGTATGAATGCGATCTTTGCGGGTATGTGTACGACCCAACTGTTGGTGATCCCGATAATGGAATCAAACCTGGAACAGCCTTTGAAGACCTTCCCGAGGATTGGGTATGCCCTCTTTGCGGAGCTCCTAAGTCTGACTTTTCACCCCGCGACTAGGGTTGCGGTTGTTAAAAACGGGGAGGTGTGCACCTTCCCGTTTTTTTATCCTGCCCCTCTCTGAGAAGGAAGTAGCAATGTTCAGAAAGATGAGAAGAAACACCCAAGCCCTGACGTACGAAGAAAACATCAACATCCTCAAGAGAGGATCGTATGGCATTCTCGCATGTCTTGGCGATGACGGCTATCCGTATGCAGTTCCCTTGAACTACGTGTACAGTGACAACCATCTTTATATGCACTGTGCGAAAAACGGGCATAAGATTGATGCAATTCTCAACAACCCAAAAGTCTGCTTCACCGTTGTGGATAAGGATACTATAGTCAGCGAGCAATATACTACACACTTTCGCAGCGTCATTGCATTTGGAAAAGCAAGCACTGTTGAGGGAGAACAACACAGAACAGCGCTCAGACTATTGATAGATAAGTTCTGCAGTGAACGCGACGAGCAAGAAAAGCGCGATACAGTGTTGCAAGGAGATCATGCACTGACGATAGTAATCGACATCGAACATCTTAGTGGAAAACAGGCAAAGGAATTGGTTCCTTAAGCCGAAGTGATTACATAGTGACAAAAAACGGAGGACCTTATGGCATTGCTGCAATCGATAGAGGAAAGAAGAGCGTACAGGGCTCTTTCAAGCAAAAGTATCGAAGAAGAGGTATTGCTGCGTTTAATACAAGCTGCGCACACTGCTCCTTCGGCCATGAACAACCAACCGTGGCGGTTTGTAACCGTTACTGAAGAGAAGACCCTTTCGCTGCTGAAGGAAACGCTTTCTCCAGGCAACTATTGGGCAAAGCAAGCACCTGCCTTGGTTGGGGTCGTCACCAACACAAAATGGGGCATGACCCTCGCTGACCGTTCGTTTGCCTCATTTGAGCTGGGCATGGCCACCATGGCGTATCAAGTGCAGGCCGTATCGGAAGGGCTGAGGGTTCATCCCATTGCCGGCTTCAATGCACAAGAGGCCAAAAAGGTTCTGCAGATTGATGACGAAGATACGCTGATGATCCTTCTTGTCGTTGCCTATCCAGGTGATGATGCTCATCTGAATGAAAAACATCTAGAGAGCGAGAGAGGGCCGAGAGTTCGACTTCCTCTTGAGAAAGTCCATGCTTTCAATCAATTTTCCAGCAATCTGAAACCAGAAGGGAAGTAAGCCATCCTATTGCAGATGGACTATCTCCTGCTTGATTACTTCGTTCAGCCGCTCATCCTCGGTGATGATCATAGTACTCTCTTTTAGAAAAGTACTGCCGACGAGTGCTGCGAAAAGGAGAGCGGCTAGAACCGAGAGCAAGACAGGAGAAAAAGCCTCACTCAAACCCATGCAAAGAATCAGTATCAGAGCACAGGATGCTTGACTGAAAAGCATCAGCAAGCCTTGAATTACTTCCTCACTGATGCCGTGCCCCAGCTCTGCAGCATACTGAGTTGCTATAGGAACGGCAGCAAGCAAAGACAAGCCGATAATAGAAGCCCCTATCAGGGCAATAGCGTCACTACCAAGAAAAACAGCTCCTATTTGTTGACAGAAAACAAGCAACAATATCCCTGGTATGGAGCAAACGTTGCAAAACACAAAAAAAAGCTTTCTTCTTCGATATCGATCAGAGAGAGCTGGAAGGACTATGGCCCCAACCATACCTCCTGCAAACATTGCAATGCCAAGAAAGCCGTTTGCATCTGCAAAGCCCAAATATTCACTGATTTCATCAATCTTGATGAACAAGGTCATAAGAACCGCCCACCCTATTGAGAAGATGATCATCAGGCCTCTTAAAGAAGATTGTGAACGTATCGCCTTTAATGATGAAGTATACGGAATTGAGAGAGAAACGGTAAAAGTAGAAGATGGTGTGGGTGGATTTTCCTTGATCAGAATCGCTGCAATAATTGTGAGAAAAGAACTCAGAAGAGCGTAAAAACGCATAAGAGCAGCAATTGTATCCACAGCGATGGGATCGGTTGCTTTTGCTGTAACCAGGACTGGAGAGAGTATCATTACCAAGGCCAAGGATAAGTATTGACTAGCCGAGGTAATGCCGACCGCCATCCCTCGCTCACGAATCGGAAACCATCTCTCAACAATTTCTGTAATGCTGGTCAACACCAAGGCCTGCCCCAGGGCAAGAAATAGTTGCCCTATCAAAACAGAAAGAAAATCTTGCATGTACGCCCATTTGACAACAGAGCCAATGAGAATCAAAGCGCTTGCAATCCAGGTGGCCCAACGTATACCTAAGCGATGCAGCAGGTAAGCAGCAGGAATACTTGCAAGCACAAAAACCAGCAAGTAGGTCAAGGAAAGAAGATCTACAGGACGAGCGAAAGAAAAAGGAATCTGACCCTGATAGAACTGATTAGCCACCCGTCCGACAGGAGCAAGGTTCAGCCAATGTATCTCAACCGAAAGAATTTGAAGCACAAGTGTTAGTAAAATAATCCAACGATAACGATACGCCTTAACGGTTTTCATGTTGGTTAGCATAGCTTATCAAAGACAATTTGTATACTTATATAGAAGGTTTCGATACTTTGGCCTATACTCTGGCTATGCAGGAAACATTACAACTTATTTTCAATCGTCGTTCAGTCCGCTCTTTCGAAGAGAGGCCTATAGAACCGGAACATCTTGCCCTACTGAAAAAGGCAACGCTCAGAGCACCAACAGCGGGAAACATGGCTCTCTATTCTATTGTCGAGATTCAAGACCAGCAAAAGAAAGAAAAGCTTTCCCACCTCTGTGATGAACAAAAGATGATAGCAAAGGCTCCGTTGGTGTGGGTCTTTCTTGCAGACATGCAAAAATGGGTTAATTATTTCCACCAAAGCGGGGCAGTACAGAGAGCAGAAGAGGCCAATCTTGCAACGTTCCGGGCACCAGCTTTTGGCGATCTCCATCTGTGTATGCAGGATGCAATCATAGCTGCTCAGAATTCAGTCATAGCTGCAGAGGCTCTGGGAATTGGCTCTTGCTACATCGGTGATGTCATCGAGCAGTTTGAAGAGCTGAGAACACTACTGGATCTCAAGCAATATACAATTCCAGCCTGTATGCTGATCTTTGGCTATCCGAAAGGAAAGAAAAACCTCAAGCTCACTGTTCGATGTCCCGCAGATTCCATCTTTATGACCGACGGGTATGAGGAACCGAACCTTGAGCAACTCTCAAAGGCATATCAGGAACATGAAGAGCAAAGAAGGAAAACGAGCTCTCTGCCTTATGACAATACTGGAACGCTTGCCGACTACTACTATCTTAAAAAGCATACCAGTGCATTCATGCAGGAGATGAATCGATCGACAAAGGTCATGTTCGATTGGTGGTGCAATCATTAAAATTCTTGCACCAAAACCGCTTTACTACTACCATTGATGTTATGGCGTATACAATACTTCTAGTAGACGATGAATCAGCTGTCCGTGAGGGCATCCGCTCACGAACCCCGTGGGAAGAATATAATTTCAGAGTAGTAGGAGAGGCTGGAAATGGCATTGAGGCCCTCGAACTGGTGGAAGAACTCAACCCTGATGTCGTGCTCACCGACATCAGGATGCCCTATCTAGACGGAATGGAGCTGATCCAACAGATACGAGTAAGCCACCCGGCAACAACCTTAGTTATTCTCAGTGGGTACGATGAGTTTACCTATGCACAGCAAGCGATGCATTATGATGTCATCGAGTATGTGCTCAAGCCTGTCTCTGTTGAGGACCTCTGTAGATTGCTCAAGAGACTGGGCAAACGCCTTGATGAGGAAATACAGAGGACCCAGGACCAGAATCGTCTGAGAAAGAATTATCAACAGGCCCTCCCTTTTATCAGAGAGAAGTTTCTTGTCTCTCTTTTAACAACGGCTCATCCCGGCAGCGATGCTTTTATGATAGCAAAGGCCAAAGAATATGGGTTCAATCTCGAGAAAGATGAGTTCATGGTCGCCCTTTTTGAGACAGATCATGACCAGGACGACCCCCTCAATGCCCTGGCAATGTTCGAGGTAGCACAGGAGGTTTTCAAGAAAGAGGAAGAAACGCTGGTCTTCCAATTTGAAAATCAGGTGGTCATCATATTCAGTGCCCAAAGCCACCAAGCGTCACATTATGACTCAGTGTTTCGCAAGCAGACGTACAGAAAAGCGGAGCAATTGCAGGCATATCTCCAAAAATTCAACTTTTCTGTGGTTCTGGGCATGGGAAATCTTGTGCACTCTCCTTCTACCATAACACATTCGTATCATCAGGCATTGAAGGCGTTGAATTACTCCTCCTGCTATCCTGATCAAAAACTGTTGTTTATCAGCGATTTGGAACAACTTCCCCAAGAGGAGCACATTAGCGGGATAAGCGAGTCAATATCGGACGTAGTCCTTTCTGTAAAGATAGGGTCAGAAGATCGTGTAAAAGAGGCGTTGGACCATCTTTTTGGAGAACAACTGGCGTCACTGTCGCTTAATCAGATGCAAGCCATGATTCTCCGAATATCCTCCTCACTACAAGAACTCGCACATGCCTACGGTAAGACAATATTCCCCTTGGAGGAAGAAGAAGGCCGCAATCTTTTTGCTGAATTCGCCTCTCTTACCACTCTTGGAAAAACAAAACGGTACTTCTTACGACTTTGCCTGCAGTTAAGAGAAACGATTGCAGGACAAAGGGAAACAAGCCACATCCAGTTTATAAGGCAAGCAAAGACTCTAATCGCCAAGCATTTTACAGAACCAGGGTTCGGGCTTGAACAAATTTGTGAAATGATCGGGGTCAGCCCGTCATATTTCAGTTCCACGTTCAAGAAAGAGGAGGGTGTCAGCTTTGTGCAATATCTGACCACCTTGAGGATGGACCGCGCGAAGGAATTACTTGCCAAGACAGAAGGAAAGACCTACGAAATCGCCCAAGCCGTTGGTTTTGCAGAACCGAATTACTTCAGTTTTTGTTTCAAACGACATGTTGGATCTTCTCCATCTCAATATCGAGTGGCAAACCGATGAAGAATAAAGGCCGTATTCACTCCATCAAGACTATTCTTACATTCGCCATAGCCTTGGTTTCGATCTCGTTTACACTTCTAGTCTCTGCGATTCTCTACAGCCAGTTCTCCCAGACGATCAGGGAAAACGCAACAGTCTCTACTCGTGAAATTGTAAGACAGGTGAATGCAAATCTGAATTATTACACCAACGATATTCTCACGATTGCAGGGTATGCACGCGACCTTTCAAAAAGAACGAACGAACTTGAACGAGAAGCAATTGAACAACGCTTACGCTCAATCGTAGATAGCCGACAGGATATTGTATGCCTGATCTTATTTGACCTTGAGGGAACCGTGTTGCTTTCAACCTCCGATGCACCCTTCAGGCCTACAGAACAGCTCGTTACACAAGCTTGGTTTACCCGAGCCATAGGAGGGGAAGGAAACTTCTATTTCACAGGCCCCCATGTACAACAGCTTTTCACCTCCTCGTATCCATGGGTCATCACCTACAGTCAGCAGATTAGCTACACCAATGAAGAAGGGGAACTGAGTCAAGGCCTGCTGTTGATCGATATGAATTTTTGGGCCGTCAGTGAGCTTTGCCAAGGAGCAAAGCTTGGCAATACCGGCTATGTATACTTCATCGACAACAATGGAAAAATTGTCTACCACCCCTATCAACAACTAATCAACTCAGATCTGTTCAACGAGGACATCGAAGCAGTACAAGAGCATATATTCGGAACATTCACCAATACCTTCGAAGGCCGAGAACGATTGGTTATCGTTGATACTGTAAACAATGCACGCTGGAGAATCGTGGGAGTGGCCTATATGGACGAGTTGATGGCCGGATTAAGGCAATACACTACCATAATGACCATCGTTCTCTTGTTTTGTATCATCATTACCATCTTTTTAGCCCGTGCTGTCTCAGCCTACATCAGTCGACCGATCAAGGAACTGGAACGACTGATGAATAGTGTTCAACGAGGTGATTTTTCTGAACCGGTGACCGTGGGAGGAAACAAGGAGGTAGCCGCGCTTTCCCATACGTTTGTCCTCATGGTTGGAAGAATTCGGGCATTGATGGATGATATTGTTAAAAGCCAGGAGATGAAACGCAAATTTGAACTTGACGCCTTGCAAGCAAAGATCAATCCGCATTTTTTATATAATACCCTTGACTCGGTAGTCTGGATGGCAGAGCAAAATGATACCAAAGGTGTCATCACAATGATTACCGCTCTGGCTAAACTCTTTAGGATATCAATCAGTAAAGGCAAGGATGTCATCACTCTTGCTGAAGAGTTGGAACATGTACGCAACTACCTGATCATTCAGCAAATCCGTTATCAGGACAAGTTCAACTTTCTCATAGATATGGATGAAGGGATGGAAAACCTTCCCACCATCAAGCTCATCATTCAGCCTATCGTGGAGAATGCCATCTATCACGGTATAAAGTATCTTCAGGAGATGGGATACATCACCATCAAGGTGTTCAGAAGAAAACCTGGAGCCGTTGTAATAGAGGTCAGGGACAACGGGGTCGGAATGGATGAAGAACGGCTGAACAATATACTCTGCTTTGAAGGAACACACCATAAAGATGGGACGGGCATCGGAGTAAGAAATGTTCATCAGCGCATCCAGCTTTATTATGGTTCAGATTATGGGCTTGAAATCTCAAGTGAACTTGATGAAGGAACGCTGGTAAGATTAGTGATTCCCGAACAAAATCCAATACAACCAATCAAGGTGGTGCACGCATGAAAAGGACCCTCATACTAGTATTGGTATCGTTAGTGCTGCTTTTCAGCGGATGTACACGCTCCAAGGGAGAACCAAAGGATCCTTATAGAATAGCGGTGATTACCATGATGCAAGGAGGAGAATTCTGGGGTTCTCTTAAAAATGGAGCTCGCAGCGCCCGATCGGCCACTGATGCAGTATTGGAATTCTTTGCTCCGGTGAACGAATCCGACTATGAGGGACAAATCAGTGCCGTACAAAGAGCAATCGACCAAGGTTTTGATGCAATAGTACTGTCACCAAGCCATTATACACGGCTTGAAGATGTGGTAGCAAAAGCAAGACTTGCCCAAATCCAAGTTGTATTGGCCAACAACTCCCTGAAGAGTGTACACCCTGATTACCAAATAACGGCTGACTATAAGAAGATGGGCAAAGCAATGGCTGAACATGCGTTTGGATACTTTGACAAGGACGAGATGATCAATGCTCTGATCATTGGATCCATGCCGAACACCACCAGTATGCAACAGCTTGTTGAATCATTGGTGACAGCCTTTGCACAAAAAAGCAATGCAACTATTTCCAATGTGAGCTATAGCTTCACCGACGCAGGCAGGGCTATGGAAATCAGCCGGAATGCTCTGGACAATGACAGCACCATCAATCTGATTTTCGCCTTGGAGGAGTATACATCCCATGGGGTGGCGAATGCGCTCAATGGTTCTGACTCTGTGCGTTTCATTGCATTCGGGACAACACAATATGAAATTCAGCTGCTTGAACAAGGCGTTATCGACGCCTTGGTAGTGGTAAACTCCTTCAACATGGGCTATCGATCAATCTTGGCGGCGGTAGACCTTCTCAACGGTAAGAAACCGGTTGAAAAACTGGTAGATTTCGACTTGGTAACCAAGGAATCGATGTTCAGTGAGGAGCATCAGCATCTGCTTTTCCAAACGTTCCAGTAAAAAAGGCAGGATTGCTCCTGCCCTTCTTAATTGATATTGAGATACAACTAGTTCTTCTGGACGTACTTTCGAATATCAAAGGCAACAGCCGATACGATGATCAGACCCTTGATGATATTCTGCCAGTAGGGATTTATCCCGATGAACGTCAAACCATAGTTGATGAAACTGAAGATGATTACACCGGCGATGACGCCGCTTACAGTACCGACACCTCCGGTGGTAGAAACTCCTCCTACGACGCAGGATGCGATGGCGTCAAGCTCATAACCGCTTCCATAGTTGTTTGTTGCACCACCAGTTCGTGCCGCTTCAAGAACACCTGAAAGAGAGATCAAAAATCCACAGACTCCAAATAGGCCGACCAAGGTCTTGGTGATGTTGATACCCGAAACAGCTGCCGCCTCTGGATTTCCACCAACAGCATATACGTTCTTGCCGAAGACCGTCTTGTTCAAAACAAACCAGACTATAATGGAAACGACCGCTGCAAAGATTATGATGACAGGTAAAAAGCCTATAGAGCCGGAGCCGAGAAATGTAAAATCAGGTCTCAATCCACCAATTGGCTGACTGTTGTTGGGAGGCATGTTGAAGTAGATCGAGTTGATACCATAGATGATCAACATGGAAGATAGCGTGGCGATGAAAGCAGGTACCTTGAACTTGGCTACGATCAGACCGTTCACCATACCAAAAAGCGTTCCAACGATCAGAGCCAGAAGAATGGGAAGAATCAGAGGAATCTGACCCAAATCTGGATAAAAGCGCCTCACATAGTCAGCAGTCTGGAGCATGGAAGCTGAGATGACAGCAGCCATACCAACCATTCTTCCTCCTCCGAGGTCAACCCCCCCGGTCAGGATGACGAACATCATCCCCAAAGCCATGATGATTTTGGTAGAACTCATCATCAGGATATCCCTAAGTACCTGCACGCGCAAAATTCTAGGATTTATGATGGCTATAACAATGACCAACATCAAAAGAACAAGGAAGATGGCCTTGTCCATAACAAATTGCTTCAAACTTTTCTTTCCTAAAAGGAATTTCCCTATGGCTTGCATCTGCATATAATTCACCCTCCTAGCCGACATACTTGGTCGCCAGTTCCATAATCTGTTCCTGGTTCGTTTCTTTGCTTTTCACGATACCGGCAACTCTGCCTGCACTCATGACGACAATTCTATTGGTCATACCCAACAACTCAGGCATCTCACTGCTGATCATGATTACCCCTTTGCCCTGGGCAGCCAGCTCGCGCATGATGACATAGATTTCATACTTTGCACCCACATCAATTCCTCGAGTAGGTTCGTCCAGGATGAGGATGTCAGGAACAGTCAGCAACCATCTCGCAAACAACACCTTTTGCTGATTACCACCACTCAGACTTTTGATTAACGTACGGGCGGAAGGTGTTTTAATATCCAGATCCTTGATGCTCTTTTTAGTATCTGCAGACATTTTTGCCGCATTGAGCAAACCATTCTTGTTCTGATACGCTCTCAAATTTGCAATGACCAAATTTTCTTGAACAGAGAGGACAGGAAAAATTCCTGTTGCTCGTCTTTCCTCCGTTAGCAAAGCCATTCCAAGCTTCTTTGCGTCATATGCACTGTTGCAAAATACTTCTTTACCCTTTACAAAGAGCTTGCCTTCGCTATGGAGACGAAGACCAAAAACAGCTTCCATAACTTCTGTTCTTTGAGCTCCCACCAATCCTCCAATACCCAGGATTTCGCCTTGGTGCAGGGTGAATGATACATCCTTGAAACTTCTCGGATTTGGAGATGTATAGCCATCAATTCTCAGCAACTCTGCTCCGATCTTGCTCTCTGCAGACGGGAATCGATGGGTAAGATCACGGCCGACCATTCTCTTGATGATTGTCGCCGTCGTCAGCTGCTGTGCAGGCCAAGTCCCGACATACTTTCCGTCGCGCATGATCGTAACTTCGTCACTGATCTTCAGGATCTCTTCCATTTTATGGGAAATATAGATGATAGCCACACCCCGCTCACGCAGTGAACGAATGATGGAAAACAAGTGTTCAACCTCATTCTCCGTCAAGGAGGAACTGGGTTCATCCATGATTATTATCTTGGAATCATAGGAAACTGCTTTAGCAATTTCAACGCTTTGAGCCTTGCTTACCGAGAGCGTTCTCAGCAAGTCAGTGGGAGCAATCGAGGTCAGGTTCAACTCTTTGAGGAGTGCCTCTGTTTTATCATACATTGTAGAATGATCGACTATTGGGCTTTTTGATCCTCCGATCCGAGGGAATCGGCCCAACCAGATATTTTCCATCACCGATCGATAAGGAATCATATGAAGTTCTTGGTGAATCATAGAGATACCCAAAGAGAGGGCTTCCTTGACGTTTGAAATTTTCACCGGCTGTTCGTTGAAGGAAATCGATCCTTCATCCATGGTATACAAGCCGAAAAGGCATTTCATCAAGGTAGATTTTCCTGCGCCGTTCTCACCCATCAGGGCATGTACAGTCCCTGGTCTCACCTTCAAGGTTACATCGTCCAAAGCCTTGACGCCGGGAAATGACTTGGAGACATGGTTCATTTCTAATACATACATGACGTTCCTCGCCTCCCCGGTAAAACCGGGGCGTAGATTCTCTAGAAAAACCCTCCGGATTGCACGGTAACCCGGAGGGTATCTACTACATCTCAGCTCTTATCTGAACTGCTTATAGTTTTCTTTGGTAACCTTCTGATAGGGAACCCAAACATACTTTCCGTCAGTGATTTGATACCCGATGGAAGCGCTGGTGGGAGTATTTCCCTTTGCCAGTTCATAGGAAAGCTTGAAGGTGGCGCGGCCTTGGTTGACAGCATCATTGAGTACAGTACCAAGCAAGGTGCCTTCTTCAAGAGCCTGCAGAGCAGGAGCGGTGGCATCAACACCTACGACAGGCATGAACTTGCCGTCCTTGAAGTACCCTGCTGCCTTGAGAGCTTCGATTGCCCCAAGGGCCATGTCGTCGTTGTTTGCAAAGACTGCTTCAATCTTGTCGCCCTGGCTTGCAAGGAAGGCTGCCATCTTTTCCTGACCACGTACGCGGTCCCACATGCCGGTATCTTCAGCGAGTTTCTGAACCTTGATCCCTGCATCCTGCAAAGCCTTGATCGAATACTCAGTGCGAAGCTCAGCATCCTGGTGTCCGGGCTCGCCCTTGAGCATGACATACTGCAAAACACCGTCTTTGTTCTTGTCCATGCCAGGATTTGCCTTCCAGTAATCAGCAATAATCTGACCACTCATGGTACCACTTTCTTCAGCACGTGCACCAACATAGTAAATCTTGTCCCACTTGGCCATGTCTTCAGCAAGAGGTTCGCGGTTGAAGAATACTACGGGAATATTTGCCTTCTTGGCCTTGTCGATGATAACACCGGCTGCTGTGCGGTCAACAGGGTTGATCTGCATAGCCTTCATGCCTTTGGTGATGAACAAATCGACCTTCTCATTCTGAGTGGCCTGAATGTTCATGGAATCGACTACCTCAACCTTTGCGTCTGTCTCTGCGGCAGCAGCAATGATTGCATTACGGACACCGGTCATGAAGGTGTCGTCAAATTTGTAGATTGCACTACCAATCTCAATGCCCCTCTCTGCTTGCCCTTGGGCAAAAACGGGAGCTGCAAGTACGAGTGCCAAGCACATGATAACCGTTAACTTTTTCATAAAAACCCTCCTAATGGATTTTCTCTGTATCCAGTGTCACACGGTCTTAATACAGCGTACATGCAAATTTTTGTGAACAATCTTGATTTTTTTTAGATTCTGGAATTAGTCTTGACATAGTTTTGATCATAGGGAAAATAAACAATATCTTCAATCAACCTATTTGTCACGGTAAAAGTTCTCAATAGTGTCTTGATTGCGTTTGCTTGGAGAGGATTATCTTCAAAATCATACAGATTGACAGTCCGCAAGAGTTGAATTTGATTAACGGTACTAAAAAGAAGTTCTATCTCGTTGTCCAAGGTATTTCTTAGTGTCAAGATATCAGATTCCAACCGGGATACCACAGTCTGCTGATAGGTCTCATTGATTCTTTTTCCAAAAAAACCGTTGATGATTATCAGTGGAACAACAAGCAAAAGGATATAGGAAAAAAGATGTTTGAAAAACCATCGATTATGCCTGAGTTGTAACTTCACTGCTGTACCTCATAGTCATCAGTATAGCATCACTCTTTGAAACTACAATAAACTTGGGATTTCTTACTAGATAAGTAACTATTTCTATATTTTGCAATATGTTATTAGGTGTTTTGTGCATAGCGTTCCAAAAATTGCATACTTAATTAATTACTGCATAGTTAGGTATGCAAGAAATGCATATAAGAAAAAAAACAGATCATTGCGATGAAAAAAAACCCAAACCATACTGACCTTGTCATTACAAAGAGACTGGAGACATCGCATGAAAAAAAGGCAACACATTGTACGTACACTACAAAAGAACTGGATTCGGGACTGGCAACTTTTAGTACTTTGTCTCCTACCGATCATCTACTATATTGTTTTTCATTATCTTCCAATGTACGGTGTACAAATTGCATTCAAGAATTATGTTGCCGCTTTAGGCATAACAGGAAGCCCTTGGGTGGGATTTAGGCAGTTCGAACGATTCTTTAATTCATACCAATTCTGGCCTCTGATCAGAAATACGCTATCATTGAGTATCTCTCAATTAATTTTTGGATTTCCAATCCCAATTCTCCTTGCTATCATGCTCAACCAATTAAAACAATATCGATTCAAAAAATTTGTACAGACAGTAACATACTGTCCCCACTTTATCTCCATAATTGTGTTGACGGGTATGCTTTATATTTTTCTATCTCCCAGAAGCGGACTGGTCAACATAATTCTTAAAGCACTCGGAAAGGACTCCATATTTTTTCTCGGAGACCCCTCTTGGTTCAGACCTGTTTTTGTTCTATCAGGAATTTGGCAAAATGCTGGCTGGAATGCAATAATTTATATCGCTGCCTTAGCGAGTATAAGCCCCGATTTATACGAAGCTGCGAAAATTGATGGGGCAAGCAAATTTCAAATTGTACGCCACATAGACATTCCGGGAATCATTCCAACTGCAGTCATGATGTTTATTCTTGAAATTGGGAAAATCATGAATATCGGGTTTCAAAAAGCTTATCTCATGCAAAATGGATTGAACATCAGCGCCAGTGAAATCATACCTACCTATATTTATAAAATTGGGCTTATAGATGCCCAATTCAGTTATTCTGCAGCAATAGGACTCTTTAACAACGTCATCAACATTCTTCTTCTTGTAAGTGTAAACCGAATAGCACAAAGAACCAGCGAACACAGTTTGTGGTAAGGAGATACACAGCATGAAAAGTATATTTAATAGAAACGCAGATACTATATTTGATATTGTAAACATTTCTTTACTGGTTTTGGTGACATTCCTAGTATTATATCCCCTGTATTTTATTGTTATTGCGTCATTTTCTGAACCTGATGCAATCAACACCGGAAAAGTATTTCTGTTTCCCGTAGGGTTCAATACAACAGGATATTCCAGAATTTTTGCAGAACCTTCTATTTGGACTGCATATAAAAATACCATTCTCTATACCACATTCGGAACCTGTATCAATATCATACTTACCATGTCCTTCGCCTATCCCCTTTCACGAAAAGAATTCTTTGCCAGAAAGTTTCTTACATTTTTCATGATGTTCACGATGTATTTTTCTGGTGGCCTAATTCCTACCTACCTACTTATGAGAAGCCTAGGTCTCTACAATACTCCTTATGTAATGGTGCTGCTCCCGGCTTTAAACGTATTCAATGTAATTATTGCAAAAACAAACATAAAGAACTCAATTCCTGAGGAGCTTTTTGAGGCAGCTTCTATAGATGGGTGTTCTCATTTTACATTCTTCTTCAAAGTGGTTTTCCCGCTCTCCCAAACCATAATTGCAGTATTGGTACTTTATTACGGAGTTGCTCACTGGAATGAATTTATGAATGGACTCATATACCTAAGGGATGAGTCGCTCTATCCTTTGCAACTGGTTCTTCGTGGAATTCTCATCCAAAATCAGGCAGCAGCAGATATGATGGGCGATGTGGAAAGCTTCTTGGAACAACAAAGAGCTGCAGAGTTGATTAAATATGGATTGATAATTGTATCTACACTGCCAGTATTGCTGATCTATCCATTCCTACAAAAATATTTTGCAAAAGGTGTCATGATGGGCTCAGTAAAGGGCTGATCTGTACATAAAAAAACACGGAGGTTCGTTATGAAAAAAGCTGGAATCTTGTTATTATGCATACTTTGCATTTCGCATGGACTCTTTGCTCAAGGCAGCAGAGACAGTGGTAAAGCCACCACCCCTACCATCATGGTAAATCAAACAGGTTTGCCTATCACAAATGAAGTTACAACATTTGAAATGGCTGCTAAGACGAGGCATAATAAAAATTTTGCTAATCTTGAATTTTTCCAGAATCTTGAAAAAGAAACAAATATTAAGATTAACTGGAATATGAGCAGTGAAGACGGATGGAGAGAGAAAAAAGGATTGATCTTTGCAGGGGATCTTCCTGATGCTTTTTATGGACAAGGGATTCTGACCGACATTGATGTTATCAAATATGCATCTCAAGGATTGCTCATCCCACTTAATGATCTCATCGATGAGTATGCACCTAATGTAAAGAGATTGCTTCAAAATGAAACCTATCGAAAACTTCTTACTGCCCCAGATGGATATATCTATGCTTTGCCATCTCTTACGGAGCTTTCTCCAACAACTCACGATAAAATGTTCATCAACAAAACATGGTTGGATACATTAAATTTGCCAATTCCTACCACACTTACTGAATTTGAAGCTGTTCTGAAAGCTTTTAAAGACAATGACCTTAATGGAAATGGCCGAACTGATGACGAAATTCCCTTTACCTTCCTATACAACAGAAAAGAAAATGGGTTATTCTCGTTGTTTGGAAGTTTTGGACAACTAGATAGGATGAATCATTTTATAGTGAAGGACAATACAGTTGTCTACACAGCGGTCACAGAACCTTACAAAAAGGCAATTCAATACTTCCATGACCTTTACAAGAAAGGCTTAATTGACAAAGAAGGATTTACCCATGACTTCAATGTCTATATTGCAAAGATTAAATCACCGGAAAAGATTGTTGGATCATTTGTCGGATGGAGTCTATCATCTGCTGCAGGGAACAACAAGCCTGATTATGTTGCTCTGGCTCCCCTAAAAGGTGAAGACGGTAAACAAATATGGAATACCTATACTTCTTATATCAATGCAAAAGGCTCATTCGCCATTACCAAAGATTGTAAGAGCCCAGAAGCCTTGATGAGATGGGTTGATCTTCATTTTGTCCCAGAGACATCCTTGCAAATTGATCAAGGCTTGCTTGGAAGAACTCTGTACATTACTGATGAGGGAAGATACAGCTACTTACCTATTCCTGCTGGGAAGAGTTTCACAGAAATGATCCATGATTATTCACCTGGAGTAAACAGCCTTGGTGCGGTAACCATGGAAATAGCTTCCAAGCTAAACCTCAATGCAAATCTGCAAGAAAGAGTCGAGTTGGATGCTTTCTTTGCTCCCTACAATGTTCCTGCAGAAGAAGTCTATCCTGAGGTCTATTTCACAGTATCAGAAGTAGAAGAAATCGCTGTACTGGAAAGCGATATTTCAGCTTTCGTTGCACAAAACTATGCAAACTGGATAGTTAATGGAGGCATAGAGCAAGGATGGGATAGTTATATAAGACGGCTAGGGCAAATGGGTCTCGACCGATATATCAAGATCTATTCAAATGCCTATCAACGCTATCTTTCATTGTAAAAACATCAAGTAAGGAGAGGTGGTTTGTCCTCACCAGGCAAACCACCAGTTTTAACATGCACAAAAAGAAAAAAAATCTTCTTTTCTTTATGACTGACCAACAACGATTTGATACACTAGGGACGGTTGTTGGATCAGAAACAGTTACCCCCACATGGAACTTATTGGCTTCTCAAGGAACATACTTTGAGCGATCCTATACATCATGTCCTCTTTGTGTACCAGCTCGAACTTCGCTCGCTACGGGGAAAAACCCACTAAAAACAGGAATGCTCTTAAACGACTTAGATGGCAAGTTGGCAAAAAACCACAAAACCTTGCATCATATGCTTCATGAGGCAGGATATGAAGTAGCACATATCGGAGTAAACCACATCAGTATAAACCCTTCCTTGGCAACCAGCATCCCATTCTCGGCCTGGGAAGATGATCAGAGTTATGAGAACTATGCAAAAAACGAAGGGATTTCAATTAAACCTCACGAGACACAACGCTCAGAAATTTTGGAACTCTGTGACGGTGTGTATGAAAGCCGAATGTATTCCAATGCACAAGTATCTCTTTATTCTCATAATCTTTCACACTTCAAGGATGTCTGGTTTACTGATAAGGCAATTGACTTTCTCAGCGAACAACGAGAGAAACCGTTTGCCCTTTTTGTTTGTCTCTGGGCTCCACATCCCCCTCTGGTTGTACCCAAATCATATTTGAATCTATTTCCAATTGATGCAATAACATTACCAGAAACTGTTGGAATCCCACCGAAAACAGCTCCCAAATCAAGGGAAAAAGGAGCTTCTAATCAACTTGGATCTCTTGCTGATAAAACAAAATGGAAGGAAGCTTGGGCTGCTCACTATGCCTTATGTCGATTATGTGACGATCAGCTGAGTCGTATAGTTTCCCATTTACAAAACACAGGTTTATTTGATGACACTCTCATGGTATTAACCGTTGACCATGGAGAACAACTTGGAGAACACGGAAACTATCAAAAGATGGAAATGTATGAATCAGCAGTACGGGTTCCTGTAGTCATTCATGACAGCAAAGCACCAGCATCATCGCACAATGAGGCAATATCACACCTTGATATTGTCCCTACTATTTTAGACTTATTGAATATTTCCACCTCATCAAACTTTGAAGGAGCTTCCCTCGCTTCTTGTGTACTTGAAGGCACGGAACCAAAAAGCAAACCTATTTTCAGTGTTTACAATGGAAATCATGCCTTTGGTGATATAAGAAGAATGATTGTATATAAAAATTTCAAATATGTATTTGACGGTGAAGAAGGTGAATTGTTCGACCTTGCCAATGACCCAAAAGAAATCACTAATCTGTATGCAAACCCTCTATATCACAAAAAGCAACAATTATTGCATCAAATGCTGAAAACGTGGGCAGTTTCCCAGGGCGATTGGATACAATATGAAAAGGAAATACAATGAAAAATCTTCTATTCATTTTTGCTGATCAATGGAGAAGAACTGCTGTAGGTTATGCTGGTTGTGAATCAGTGGTAACTCCAAATATCGATAAGTTTGCTCAAGAATCCGCAGTCTTTACCAATGCTGTAAGCACCTGCCCTCTATGCTCTCCTGCAAGAGCAAGCCTGCTTACCGGTAAACACCCTCTCTCAACCGGAGTATTTACAAACTGTAAGACAGGGACCTCCATGAGACTTGCTGATGATGAGGTTTGCATAAGTGATATCCTGAAACAGGAAGGTTATCAAACTGGATATATCGGGAAATGGCATCTGGATGAACCAGAATCTAATCATAGTGAAAAACCTGTATCGGGAGCCTTAAATTGGGATGCATATACACCTTTGGGCCCTAGGAGACATGGTTTTGATTTCTGGCATACCTATAACGCTTGGGACAATCATCTCAACCCTCACTATTGGGGCGACTCTCCACAAAAAATCACTATCAACAAATGGTCGCCCATCCATGAAACAGAAGTAGCTTTACAGTTCTTGGAGAACAGAAATCAAAATCAGAATTTTGCATTGTTTATATCATGGAATCCTCCTCATAGTCCTTATGATACGGCACCCCAACAGTATAAAGACCTGTATGAACATAAAAAGCTGGAGAGAAAAGCAAATGTAGAGCTTGGAGATGTAATGCATCATACTTATGAAGCGTTTCCCATTGATGAAGAAACTTATACAGAACTGCAAAGAGATTATTATGCTGCCATATCCGGCTTGGATGATCAGTTTGGGAAATTGATTTCATATCTTAAAGACCAACAGCTCTTTGAGGATACTTTGATTGTTCTAACTGCCGATCATGGAGAAATGCTTGGAAGCCACAAGCTCATCGGAAAGCATGTCTGGTATGAAGAATCGATTGGTATTCCGTTAGTAATTGGGGGTATGGGAATTGAGAAAAAAATCGATAGTACAGTAATTGGAAGTCCTGATATTGCTCCTACTATTCTTGAATTGCTTTCTGTGCCAATTCCATCAACAATGGAAGGAACTAGTTGTAAAGAACCAGTTCTTGAAGGAAAAACAATTCTTGATAAGGTATGCTACATTGCTGCCTGCCCTGGTCGAGACGTATTCCTTAAAGCATTTGCACAAGCAGATCTCAATCCAAAAGCCTTTGGATGGAGAGCCATTCGAACAAAAAATGACTGTTATGTAGTCGATGTTGGTTACGAGACAACACCTCAACTTAAAAGATATTACTATGATCTAGAAAAAGATCCACTGCAGCTTCATCCTCAAGAACCAGCTAACGATCATCCGCTTCAAACAATCCTTTTAGACTGGCTTAAAGAATCGAAAGATCCATTTATGATGCATCTCAATAAGGAGATTCAAGCATGAACAACTCACCCTTCATGTGCCCAGATATCCTAGAAAATATTTCCATGTACCTCATAGATGTCCATGCAGAAAGACATTTCAGTTTTGGAACCTGGACAAGTAGGCAACATATATTCATTGGGCTCTTCGCCAAGGGAAAACAAGGATGGGGTGAAAACATCATCAGTGTAAATCAACCACAGATACAACTTGATGAATGGGGAGCAATTCTTCAACAACTTAAAGGAAAACCTCTTGGGACGGCCTTACTGTTGGTGCGCGAAAATATGGGTGTTTGGCGCGATCGTTTGACGGAAATTTTGGAAATGGCCTTGCTTGACCTGATAGGGAAACTAGAAAAAGTGAGTGCTTTATCATATCTTGGGCTTCAGGTAAAAGCACCAATTTATGGAGCCTCAGTGATTCTTGCTGATAATTTAAAAATAGTGGAGAAATCAATAAAGCAAATCACAGAAAACAATCGTGCCTCGATTGTAAAAGTTAAGCTCTTTGGAAATGAAGTACTTGATTCAGAGATTATAAAAATAGTGCGTTCATATACAAAACGTGAATCAACCTTTCTTCTTGGTGATTTGAACTGTGGCTTGAGCAAACAAGAATTTGAGGTGCCATTGTCAAGTATTGCAGAAACATTGAATAGATTTTCACTACTAGGACTGGATGCCTGTGAGGACCCTGCAAAACTTACTATGGAAGGATGGGTTGCTTTACAGAAAATGTGTCCTGATCTTCCGTTGATCCCTGATTATCCTTTACGTCCAGCTCGTCAAGCTTCAAAAATAATTAAACCTGGAATGGGTGCTTATTATAACATCCATCCCGGTTCTGCTGCTTCGTTGTTTGATGCTGTTCAGCTCGGCTTACACATTAAGAATTTTGGAGGAGGTTTGATGATTGGGGATGACAGCCTTATCGGTCCCGGCTGTACAGCTTGGCAACAAATCGCCATCGGACTTCAAGCCTCCTGGGTTGAAGCTGTTGAAAAAGAAGGAGATAGTGATGGCTATGGATCTGTAGTACGTGCCTTAACTACATCAAATGTCAACAACCTAATTTCTATGCACACCGCTACAGAAGGTTTTGGCATTGAACTTGATCTTTCAAAACTTGAAAATATTGCATCTAAAACTGTTCATATATAGGAGGAGAGAGTGAATACTTTACCTATTACCAATGAAGAACTATCTAGTGCCATTCAATATGCTACACAAAACACTTTAGCGAGCCTTTCCTCTTTTACCACTGATTTTAAATACTCCCATACCGTTCAAAATTACTATCCAAAAAGTAAAAATGTTGAGTGGACAACAGGTTTTTGGACGGGCGAACTTTGGTTGACCTGGGAGCATACCCAAAATGATGCAATCAAAGAAGCAGCTTTGCTACAAGTAGAAAGCTTCTTGCATCGAATTAAAAACAAAATCGATGTAGATCATCACGATATGGGCTTTCTCTACTCCCCTTCTTGTGTTGCTGCCTACAAGCTTGTTGGTAGTAATATTGGAAAAGAGGCAGCTTTGTTGGCCGCAGACAACCTTCTCTCAAGATTCCAAGAAAAGGGACAATTCTTCCAAGCATGGGGACCTCTCAATGAAGAATGTAATTATCGCCTTATCATCGATTGTCTTTTAAATCTCCCTCTTCTTTTCTGGGCTACCTCGGTTACTCAAAATGAGGAGTATGCTAAAAAAGCAATTATCCATAGCAAAACTGCGATGGATTGTGTGTTAAGAGATGATGATTCAACTTACCATACCTATTACTTCGACCACAAGACAGGTAAACCACTGAAAGGTGTTACTGCCCAAGGCTTTTGTGATGACTCAGCTTGGGCTCGTGGCCAAGCTTGGGGTATTTATGGAACAGCCTTGGTGTTTCGCTATACGAAAGACCCTCAATATCTTTATCTTTTCACACGTGTTACAGATTTTTTCCTCTCACATCTTCCCAAAGACTGGCTTCCCTATTGGGACTTTACATTCACCACAGGATCCAAGGAGAGCAGAGACTCCTCTGCTAGTGCAATTGCTATCTGTGGCATGCTGGAAATGGCAATACATCTTGAACCAGAAAAAGCAAGCTATTACAGAAATGCAGCAGAGCGCCTTTTAGGAGTTTTATACCGCACGTGTGCAGTTAAGGATTCAACCTCTTGTGATGGTCAATTACTTCACAGTACCTATGCAAAAACCTCTCCTTATAACTCTTGTAAGGATAGAGGAGTTGATGAATGTTCTATTTGGGGAGACTATTTTTATAGAGAGGCGTTGGCCAGAGTCTCACAATCATGGGATCCTTACTGGTAAGTAATAAATATGAAAACACAATTATATTCCTATATAGAAAAAAATTTTCCACAATACCTTGAACTTTTGCTCGAGCATGCTCAACGAGAATTAAGACAATGTTTTCAGTTTTCCATGCCTTGGGATATGGAGAATACTTGGATAAGCCATACATTTGAAAATGAAATCAATTGGAATTTTCAGATGTATGATGATCCTGAGTGGACGTTCATGCTCAGCAGAAATGCCTTTGTGCTTCGTCTTGCACAAGCATTTGTTCTCACTGGTAACAAATCATATGCTAAAAAAGCTATGGAGTATATAACTGATTTCTTGATAAACGCCGAGTATAACCCCTCTCTCGAAAATACTTCTTGGAGAAGCCTTGATGCAGGAATGCGCATTATGCATTGGATTGATGCTATGACGTTACTAGAGGCTGAACAGGAGCCTTGGTTCAGAGAGGGAGTAGCTATGCATCTGCAATATCTCGTTTCCAAGGATAGTTCCTTTCTCCATTTTTCAAATTGGGGAATAATCCAGAATGCTGGGCTTTTCAAGGCAAGCCTTCTTCTGAAAAATAAAGATACAGCTCTGCTTGCACAAAAAAGGATTGTCCAATCTCTTATTGTGCAGATTCTACCAGACGGCATGCAATGGGAGCAATCACCGCTTTATCAAGCAGAAATACTATCAGCACTTCTCTCCATGATAAGAGATGCAAAACAAGTACGGTGGACTCTCGATTCGACAATCATAACTACAGCAAGATCAATGGCTTTATATATGCTGGGTAGCATAAAACCAAACCGCCATCAGTTTTTACAAAGTGATTCTGATGACACAGATATCCGGGACATCCTTACACGAGCTTCCTTCTTGCTTGAAGAACGTGAATTGGATATCTGCTGTTATCCTGTATTGGAACCTTATTCTTGTTTTTTTGCAAAAGAGAAAGAATTAATCGCTTTCAATACCCGTAAAACGCAACAGCCTACTTTTGTATCATTCGGGGGCATGGAAAGTGGAAATATATATTTACGGACAGGATGGGATCGTTATGACAGTTGTTGTCATTTTAGATGCGGACCTCTCGGAGGAGGTCATGGTCATGCTGATTTACTTCATATCGATGTTGTCTCACATGGACAAGATATCTTGGTAGACAGTGGACGATATACATATTGCAACACAGAACCCCGATTACTTTTGAAAAGCAGTAAAAACCATTCAACCCTCATAGTTGACGGAAAAGAAGCAACAAAGCCAACTGGCACATGGTCCTATGAGAAGTTGGGACTGTGTGGAAGCCGTATCATGAAGGAATTTGATAATTGGTCTTATGCACAAGGATGTAGTTATAGTTATGTTCTAGACCAACCAAATCCTGTTTTTCATGAACGAGAAATCCTTGTCCTAGGAAAATCATTACTCTTGATTCATGATACTCTGCTTTGTAATGCTAGTCATGATTATACATGGTATTTTCAGTTTTCAAACGAAGGATTGGTAACCTTAGAGCATCATAAAGTTATCTTTGAAACTGGCCGACTGACTAGTTTTTTACTACATCCCATGTCAAAATCCTCAATCGAGTCTTCATACTATTCACCACATTACAATCAACTACATAACAAAAACACTGTAGAACTGAAAACTATACAAAAGGGATCTTATAGTGCATTGTTTGTATTATTTACAAAAGAAAAAAATAAAACATGCTCTTGTTCCATCGATGAAGTTCCTGTTTTTGGTCATCGAAGTGGTGTCCGCGTAAATAGTAAAGATGCCCGTTCTTGGATCATCAATACAGACAATGAAAAACCGATACATATCATTGCCCGCTATCGTGATTCTATGGAAATGCTTACAAATGGAACTTTTACAACATATGCCAGACTAGGAGTGATGCAAGATACCAAGGTAGGTTTATTCAGATTCTAACAACTATTTTCTTCACGAACTAAAAGATGCTTCTGTGAATAATATCCTTATGAACGTGCCAATAGGCTTCTGAGAAGCTCGACCTCATGGGTGGTTATGGAAGCTACCCCCATTGCGATCAGTTCTTCCATTCTTATCTGCTCATCCACCGTCCAAACGTAGACAGGCAGGTCTTCCTCTTTGCACGCGTGTACCAAAACAGGCTCGACGTCTTCTGCATTAATGTTTAAAGCGGAAGCATTCGCCTTCTTGGCACGAGTAATTGTGGTGTGAATGAAGTGGGAATATGATTGCACTCTGTCCCATCTATCAGCATTAAAAAGTGCAAAAGGGCACAAGAGCAATCGATGTAACAGAGAGAGTTCTTCTTCCTGGCAGCCGGTAAAGATCACTTGGTCTTGGTACTGGTTCTGTTTCAACAATGCTACAACCGGCTCTATAGCTTGTACATGCTTGATATCCAGATTCACCTTGATACCCGCCATGCTGCATTTGAGAAGCACCTCGTCCAGAGAAAGATCGGAAATCACAGAATCTTGGTCATGAGAGAGGATGATCTTTCCATCCTTGGAAGAGTGTACATCAACTTCCATGATATCTGCTCGAGCTTTAAGCGCGTACTTTAGATAGGCAACACTATTGGGCTCTGTACCTGCAGAACCGCTGTGCATGGTGATCAAAACCTTTTCCATATCAGCCATCATGCGCATCTTGGTTTCGTTTGTCAAATAAAATAAAAAGGCTGTTTCCCAAAACTGGAGGCTGCCACAAGTGTGACAGCCCCCAGTTGGAATACTCATGAAAAAGGAATGCTTACATCAAAGGACCAAGCTTCTCGAAGAAACTCCAGCGCTTGAGTGCATCGGCCTCTGCCTTCTTGAACAGGTCTTCAGCATTCTCGGGGTTGGTCTTGTACAACGAAGTGTAGCGAACCTCACCCTTGATGAAATCCTGGAAGGAACCGGAAATCGGCTTTGCATCCCAGCTGAATCTCTTGCCTTCTTCCTGGGCAGGATTGAAGCGATACAGCGGCCAGTAACCAGCTTCTACAGCCTTCTTCATCTCAACCTGGCTGAAACGCATGTTCAACCCATGGTTGATACACGGAGCGTAACAGAAGATGATTGAAGGACCCTTCCATGCTACAGCTTCCTGCAATGCCTTCTGAGCGTGCAAGCGGTTGGAACCGAGAGAAATGGAAGCAACATAAGCATGTCCGTAGGTCATGCACATGAAGCCCATGTTCTTCTTGCCGAGCTCCTTACCTGCGTTGGCAAATTTTGCAACAGCAGCAATAGGAGTAGACTTGGAGGCCTGTCCACCGGTGTTGGAGTAA
The DNA here is from genome assembly GCA_964547185.1 of uncultured Sphaerochaeta sp. Lineage (GTDB taxonomy): Bacteria > Spirochaetota > Spirochaetia > Sphaerochaetales > Sphaerochaetaceae > Sphaerochaeta. The sequence continues at coordinate 33,886 of CAZJMG010000016.1, read as the reverse complement.
ACTTCGGTGTCGAGCACGAGGATGTTGACGTTTCGGCCTGAAGCAATAACGTGGTCAACACCACCGTATCCGATGTCGTAAGCCCAACCGTCACCACCGATGATGAAGACGACCTTATCAGCAAAGTAGTCCTTCAGCTCATCGATCTTTGCAAGCAAAGCCTTCTCTTCATCGCTCTTTGCCTGGGCAATAGCATCAACAAGAGCAGCCTTGACAGCCTTCTGTGCATCGTTGGCAGCCTCAGAGGACTCTTCCCACAACTGTAGGGACTTTTCGATAGCACTCTTAAGAGCATCGGTAGTGCCAAGAGCAAGCAGCTGGTCGATGTAAATCTTCAACTGTTCACGGTTGGAGTCTACAGCAAGTCTCATACCCAAACCATACTCTGCGTTATCCTCAAAGAGGCTGTTACCCCAGGAAGGACCCTGTCCATCGCTCTGGCGAACGGTGTACGGAGTGGTCGGGAAGGTTCCGCTATAGATGGAAGAACATCCGGTGGCGTTTGCAACAACCATGCGGTCACCACAAATCTGGCTGACCATCTTGACGTAGGGAGTCTCTCCACAACCTGCACAAGCACCGCTGAACTCAAACAACGGCTGCTTGAACTGCAGACCCTTGATAGAAGTCTCAGGAGCACCGTCAAGAACATCATACGGCAGAGCTTCGAAGAATTCTGCGTTTGCAATCTCTCCAGCTTCACGTTCGGTGGCAATGGGGCTGAACACAAGAGACTTGTTCTTGGAAGGACAGGTTTCAATACAGACACCACAACCCTGGCAATCTTCAGTGTAAATCTGAATCTTGAACTGAAGGTCACGAGTATTTTTGGTGGAAGACTTCAAAGTCTTGAAAGTCTCTGGAGCACCCTCGAGATCCTTCGGGTCGATCTGCTTGGCACGAATAGCTGCGTGCGGGCAGGACTGTACACACTGGTTACACTGGATACAGTTCTCAGCAATCCATTGTGGGACGAATGGTGCAACACCGCGCTTCTCGAACTTGGCGGTAGCGGTGGGCAGGGTTCCGTCGAAGGACATCTTCGAGACAGGAATCTCATTGCCCTTAAGGTGCATCACAGGTTCCATGATGTTCTTTGCAAAAGCATCGGCATCTTCTGGAATCAAGCGAGCAGGCTCAAAACTCTTGGTGATGGTCGCAGGAATTGCAACCTGATGCAAAGCGTCGCTTGCGCCATCAACAGCAGCCCAGTTCTTCTTGACGATATCCTCGCCCTTCTTGATGAAGGTCTTCTTGATGTACTGCTTGACCAAATCAATGGCTTCAGCCTCAGGAAGAACCTCACTGATCTTGAAGAAGGCAGCCTGCATGACGGTGTTGATACGAGTACCAAGACCAGCCTTTTCAGCAATCTCCAGAGCGTCAATGTTGTAGAAGCGAATCTTCTTCTCGATGATCTGCTGCTGCATCTCCTTCGTCAGGTGCTCGAAGACCTCTTCAGAAGGAATCTGGCTGTTAAGCAGGAATACACCATTCTCCTTAAGAGGGCCAAGCATGTCATAACGACCGATGTAGGCAGGATTGTGACAAGCCACAAAGTCAGCATGGTCGATCAACCACGGCATGTCCAAAGAACTCTTGCCAAAGCGGAGATGACTTACGGTGATACCGCCACTCTTCTTTGAGTCATAGGAGAAGTAAGCCTGTGCATTCAAGTCAGTGTTGTCACCGATGATCTTGATTGAGTTCTTGTTGGCACCGACTGTACCGTCAGAGCCAAGACCCCAGAACATACAGGACACGACCCCGGCAGGAGAAACGTCGATAGTTTCTTTGACAGGAATGGAGCGCTTGGTCACGTCGTCGATGATACCGACAGTGAAGTTGGTGAAAGCATCGCCACCAAGGTGGTCAAATACAGCCTTTGCGTGGCTAGGAGTGAAATCCTTTGAAGAAAGACCATAACGACCACCGATAACCTTGATACCGGTTCTGTCCATCTGGCTCAAAGCGGTGATGACATCCAGGTACAAAGGCTCACCAAGAGAACCTGGTTCCTTGGTTCGGTCAAGAACAGCAACACGCTTTACAGACTGTGGAAGAGCCTGTACAAAGTGCTTTGCACTGAACGGGCGGTACAGGCGAACCTTCAGAACACCGGTCTTTCCACCCTTCTTGTTGATGTAGTCGCTTGCCCACTCCATGGTATCGGCACCCGAGCCCATGATGATGACCACGTCAGTAGCGTCCGGATCACCAACATAATCAAAGAGCTTGTATGCCCTGCCGGTGAGTTTCTCTACCTCATCCATGTACTTCTGAACCATCTCAGGGAGTGCTTCATAATACGGGTTCACTGTCTCACGACCCTGGAAGTATACGTCTTCGTTCTGTGCTGCGACCTTGAGGATCGGGCGCTCTGGGCGCATTGCACGATCGCGGAAGCGGCGTACATACTCTTCCTTGATCAAGGGCTTGAGGTCATCGTAGGATATCTCCTCTACCTTCTGCAGCTCATGGGAAGTCCTGAAGCCGTCGAAGAAGCTAAGGAAAGGAACCTGAGACTCAAGAGTTGCAAGATGAGCAACCAAAGCCAAATCCATAGTTTCCTGTACATTGTTGGCACAGGTCATGGCAAAACCGGTATTGCGGCAAGACATGACATCAGAATGATCACCAAAGATTGAGAGGGACTGTGCGGCAAGAGATCTTGCAGACACGTGGAAAACGGTTGGAATCATCTCTCCGGCAATTTTATGCATGTTGGGGATCATCAACAACAATCCCTGACTTGCCGTAAAAGTGGTGGTCAAAGCACCAGCAGAAAGAGAACCGTGAACAGCTCCTGCCGCACCTGCCTCCGACTGCATTTCCATGATCTCTACCGTCTTACCCCAAAGATTCTTACGTCCGGTACTAGACCAAGAATCCGCAAACTCTCCCATGGGAGAGGACGGGGTGATAGGATAGATTGCGGCTACTTCACTGAAGGCATATGCAATATGCGCGGCAGCGGTGTTTCCGTCAATAGTAACCCTTTTTTTGTTACCCATTTTGACACTCCATTAAACAGTATTTGATGTGGCCCGGAAAGGGTCACTCTATTGCTTACATAAAGAAAAACCTTTTTGGTTTTCCAAAAACCAATAATAAACCAATAAGGAATCGTTTGCAACCTTCACCACTTAGATTTCTATTATTTGTAATCCCTTAGCTATTAATCATTTCTGTAGGTATTTATTTATCCCAATATAACCGCATCCAAGCAGAAAACAAAGAGCTCCTCCAAGAAGCCAAAGCTGACGATAGTCGCCAACGAGAAGAAAGAAGCCACCCAAGGTAGGAGCAAGAGCATGTCCAAGACTGGAAGAAGTAGTCAGATATGCATTCGCCTGTGATCTGAGCGCAACAGGACTATAGGCATTCACGAACACATTGGCGTTGGTCGCCATCAATATCTCACCCAGCGTCCAGATGACGGTGGCTCCCAAAAACGAAAGAAAAGAGGTGCAGAATCCGTACATCCCGTAGCCTATGGTATAAAAAAGCATCGCCAAGGCCATACAGGAAAGTTGCCCCAGTCTGTATGTCCAAGAAGTAAGGAACGTCGTGGCAACCAGTACGGTAATGGCGTTGACCATCATCAAGGAAGCAAACATGCTGCTGCCTTCATTTTGACCGTACAGCGCAGAAAACTGAAGCGGCAGGGTAAACGTATTTTGCCCGTACAGAAGGCTGTAGAACACGAAAAGACCAAAAAAGAACCAAAGAGGCTTGCCAATATGCAAATTCACTCTTGTTTTTTCAAAACTTTGTTGTACCTGTATCTGGCGAATACCGCACATAAGCAACAAGGTGGTTCCGAGCAACAAACAGGATGAAAACAAAAAAAGCAAGAACAGTGATCTAACATACAACAAAGAAGCTACCACCGGGCCGATGGCAACTCCCACATTCGTCCCCAGATACAAAAGACTGAAAGAACGACCCAGCTCGTCAGGCTTGCTGAACTGGGCAACCAAGGTGTTGGTAAGCGGGGCAGTACCGCCCCGAAAAGGACTGGCAAGTAAGATTAGATACGGTATGAACTGTGGCTGAGTGAGATAACTGACAGCACAAAGAAGATAGGAAGCGCTCACTACCAACTGGCAGAACACCAACAATGATTTGATATGCCATCGCTTACTACCATATGCACTGAAAAGCTGCCCGAACATGGTGGCAAGAATACTGGCAGAAACGAACAATCCAGCCTGTGAAGAATTCAGTCCAAGCTTCCCGGTAAGTATGAGAACCAAAAGAATTTGAACAAAATCCCCAAAACGGTTGAAAACCCTGACGATGAAAAGAATATAAATACTTCTTGGTAATCCCCGGTATAAAGAAAGCCCCGTCGCATAAGGTCGGGGGCTGTTGGTCTTATTCATCTGATCCCTGCCCTGCCTAGAGAGTACGGATCGTCTCAATGATGGTCAACACTCACTATGGCCGCAAGAGAAACATTTTTTACAACCTTCAATATTCACAAAGGTGACATTACCGCAAATCGGACAGATATCAGGCTTCACGCTGTTTGAAGAGGGAAGCCCGAGATCGAGTTGCCCTGCGTCTTCTAGCTCATCCTCCTCGTCAGGAAGCCGTGAAGCTTCACGATCTGAATCAGAAGATCCGATATGCTGCTGCAACACTTGGGCCACAGCATCAGGAAGACTCATCACCCGGTTCTTGCCAAAACCCATGGAACGACCACTACCGATCCCTGAAAGCTGACTGATAATAGCCTGGGCACGTTGGTCGGCAGTCAAGGGAGAAGGCATGCGCAGCAACAAACTGATCAACCTTCCCAAGCCCTCAGCATCGGCAGCTACGTCGGAACCGACCTTTGCCACATTGATGAACACCTCAAAAATGTCACTTGGGTTGGGGCCATCACAGTTGACCGTTATATAAGCAGTCCCAATCGGGGTCGCCTTACGATATGTGGTACCCTTGAGCACGGTAGAACGCACTCTTGGCTTTGGCTCTGATGGACGAGAAACTATTGCAGGCTTCTCTTCTTCTTTCTTGACTGTAAGCACCTGGGTATCGCGCGAACCATCACGATAGGTGGTTCCCCCCTTACAACCCAAGTCATACAGCAACTCATAGAGCTTACCGGTCTGCTCAACCGTATATTCCTTAGGAGTATTGCCTGTCTTTGAAATAGAAGAATCCACCCACTTCTGAATTGCTGCCTGCACCTTCACATGTCCCTCTGGAGCAAGGTCCATTGCAGAAACAAAGTAGTCCGGCTTCTTTTGTCCAGGATGAGCTTTAACCCAATCGTCATACACCTTCACCCGTTCGAGGTTTGTTCCCATACGACCGGTTCTTTCCCACTCCCAGAAGTAATATGGCTCAATACCTGTCGACGTATTGACCATTGTACCGGTGGTACCGGTGGGAGCCTGGGTCAACAGAGTGACATTACGCAGACCTTGTGTCCTTACTTTCTCTCTCAAGCTCGTTGGCATCTGCTGCATAAAGCCACTTTGAAGCAATTTCTCAGCATCAAACAGAGGGAAACTACCCTTTTCCTTGGCAAGATCCGAACTTTCACTATACGCTTCAATACAGATGAATTTGTAAAGCTCTTCAATGAAGATGAGAGACTCTTGAGTACCGTAGCCCAACTCCATCTTGATCAGCATATCAGCCAAGCCCATCGTGCCTAACCCGATTCTTCGTTCACTGAGCTGCTGTTTCTTGTTTTCCTCAAAGAAATAAGGAGTGTCGTCTATAACGTCATCCAAAAACCGTACAGATGCGCGAACGGCGCGCCCAAGATCCTCATAGAGAACCTTCTTTCCCTCAACGAATCTACTAAGATTAATCGAACCAAGATTGCACACACCCCAAGGTGGCAAGCCTTGTTCTCCACATGGATTTGTACTCTGGATAGAAGAATAGTACCAAGAATTGGACATCTTATTGTAACGATCGATGAAGAATACCCCTGGTTCAGCACTAGCCCAGGCACTCTCGATTATCGCATCCCAAATCTTTCTAGCCTTCATCTTCTGATACACGACAACCTTATGACCAGAGGCCTTCCACTTCTCTATATCCCCGTCCCAGCTATCATTGTAGGCAGGATCGGTGGTATCGGGAAAGTAGGTCTGCCAATCACCATCGCTACGCACTGCAGCCATGAAATCATCAGTGATCCCTACACTGATATTGGCATTGGTAATCCGCCCCATTTCTCGCTTTGCATCGATGAAGTCAAGAATATCCGGATGCCATATATTGAGGATCAGCATCAAAGCTCCCCTACGAGAGCCGCCCTGTTCTATCAAACCCGTCACGAAGCTGAAAAGGCCACCCCAACTAACCGAACCGCTTGAACGCCCATTGACGCCCTTGACGTAACTGTGACGAGGACGCAAAGAAGAGATGTTCATACCCACCCCGCCTCCGCGACTCATAATCTCAGTCATCTGACCCAACGAGTTGATGATTCCTCCGCGACTGTCCTTCGGCGAGGGAATTACATAGCAATTGAAATAGGTAAGGTTTTGGTCGGTTCCGGCTCCGGTGAGAATCCTGCCTCCAGGGACGAATTTCCAGTCCTCCAGAAGCCAATTGAACTCTTTTTCCCACTCTTTTTGCACCTCGGGTTTCTCAACAGAGGATATGCCCTTTGCAACACGAGCAAGCATCTGGGCGGGGTCGGTCTCAAGAGGCTTGTCGACATCCTCACGCTTGACATGCAAAACCATGCCATCGTCAAGTTTTACAGTAATCTCGTCACCTTGACCCAATTCAGTGACAACCCCGATTTCACGTTGTCCTGTCAGCGGATTACTTACAGCAACAACGATATCACCAATTTTCAAAGTCTCTTTTCTTACATCCTTCAATGCATATCTATCAAGAAAGATTTTTCTACCCAACGCACTCAATTCATTCTTTACTGAGCTCATGTAGTTCCTCTATTTTAATTTATTTTCTTATAACTTTATTACAGGAAAGGCTTCTCTTGCATAACACGGGGTCGACCTTGGTCGACCCTCTTCAACCATAGCACGGAGAGAGTAAGATGGCAAGCACATACCAGTATTTATAGCGCTGAAAAGCACTTGATACACCATATATAGTGTTATATAAGTATAATAGCATTATGGTATGAAGTATAAAACAACCCTATCAAAGAGACCAAAAATACTGTTTGTAAAGCTACTCAATTCCTTACTGGCAATAAGTGATCGACTATTATTACTCTAAGAAAAATACAGAGGAACTTGGGTAGCAAACATCTAGTTTCATCCATAAAAAACAAGGACATCCCTACCTTTTTGTCAAAAGCCTAGTGGTAACACATTAAAAAAGGACCCTCCTGACAGGAAGGTCCTTTTGATACACATAAAAGACAATGAAACTAATAACCCAGCTGCACCATGGTATCGGCAACCTTTTTGAAGCCGGCGATATTCGCCCCCTTCACATAGTTGATATACCCATCTTCTTCCCTTCCCTCTCGCACACAACTTTCGTGAATGCTCGTCATGATGGAATACAACTTAGAATCAACTTCCTCGCTTGTCCAACTAAGATGCATTGCATTCTGGCTCATCTCAAGTCCGCTGACAGCCACACCACCTGCATTTGCAGCCTTTCCGGGAGCAAAAGGAATTCGATTCTCAATAAAATAAGTAACAGCATCGGCTTGGCAACCCATATTGCTGGTTTCAACAACATACTGCACCTTGTTCTCAACCAAGGTCTTGGCGTCTTCCAAGCTCAACTCGTTTTGGATGGCACAAGGGAATGCCAAGTCGACAGCAACTTCCCAAGGTTTCTTCCCTGGAACAAAAACAGCGCCGAACTTCTTTGCATACGGGGCAACAACGTCATTGTTGGAGGTACGCAAGGCATTCATGTACGCCCATTTTTCAGGGGTGCCAATACCCTCTTCATCATAGATGTAGCCATCGGGACCACTGATGGTAACCACCTTTGCGCCCAATTGGGTAGCTTTCACGGCAGCACCCCAAGCCACATTCCCAAAACCACTGAGAGAAACACGCTTCCCTTCAAATGAATCATTATGTGCTTCAAGCATGGCCTTGGCAAAATACATCGTACCATACCCTGTAGCCTCAGGACGAACCAAAGATCCTCCGTAGCCCAAACCCTTGCCTGTGAGTACTCCCGTATTCTCAGCCCTGATTCGCTTGTACTGACCATACAGGTAGCCGATCTCCCTTGCTCCTACACCGATATCCCCTGCAGGAACATCTGTATCCGGGCCGATATATTTCTGGAGTTCTGTCATAAAGGAACGACAGAAGCGAAGAATTTCTGCATCGCTCTTCCCTCGGGGATTGAAATCACTTCCACCTTTTCCACCACCCATGGGCAACGTGGTAAGACTGTTCTTGAGCGTCTGTTCAAAACCAAGGAACTTCAAGGACCCGAGCGTCACACTTGAGTGGAACCGCAAACCACCCTTGTAAGGACCTAGCGTATTATTAAATTGTACTCGGTACCCTCTGTTTACCTGAATATTGCCCTCATCATCCTCCCATTCCACTCGAAAAGAGAAGACGCGATCCGGTTCTGTCATTCTTTGTAGAATCTTGTGTTTCTCATACACTGGATTCTCATTTACTGTGTCTATTACGCTCTCAAGAACCTCTTTCACCGCCTGTATAAATTCAGGTTCGGCAGGATTCTTTCTTTCCAGCTCTTCCATTAACGCATCGAGGGTGTACATATCTAGGTTTTCTCCTTGGACTAGAGTCGCTACTTGTCTAAAAAGCGTAAACCCGCTCTCGCATTCTGTCAACGACTAATTGAGTTATTCATAATTATATTTATATATTTTGCTATAATATGCATTTTTATGCAGTATTATTGAATTTTTAGTCAATATCATTAAACTACTGAAAAATTGCTCAAAATGTTTCCTACATGATAAACTACAAACTATGTATACACTTGACCCCACCTGGTTGCCTTTCAGCAACCTTATGTTGAAACACATCTACAACGTACTGCTCATATGCAATGATTACGACCGTTTTCTCCTGGAAGAAGACGGACGAGTAGAAGAAGAGCTATACATCGAGTACACACAGTTAGGACTGAACAACCCCCCAAAAATCACCCACACAAACAGTGGAGAAGAGGCCTTGGAACTCATCAAAGGCCGAAAATTTGAACTGGTGATCACCATGCTCGACCTCGGACCCGAATCAGTGGAACAACTAGCGATCTCCATCAAAACGATAGACCCAGAGATGCCGGTCATTGCACTCTCACCCTCATCCAGTCATAAACGCAACAAACTGATAAAAGGATCCGACTGTCCAGCAATCGATTATTTCTTTTATTGGCAAGGGGACCCAACCATCTTCCTAGCCATGATCAAACTCGTGGAAGACAAGATGAACCTTGATCATGACACTCATGAGGCGGACGTCCAGGTCATTATCTTGGTTGAAGACTCAATTCGCTTTTATTCTTCCTATCTCCCCATGATGTATACCTGCTTGATTCAACAAAACCGTTCAGCAATCCTTGAAGCGTTGAACAACTGGGGAAAAACACTGAGAATGCGAGGCAGACCAAAGATTGTCCTTGCAAGAACCTATGAAGAAGCCTATCAGCTGTACAGTACCTATCGGCACAATATTTTAGGCATCATCACAGACATGTCCTACCTGAAGGAAGGAGAGCAAGATAAGCATGCAGGCCTGTTCCTAACTCGACAGGTACTCGCCCAAGATCCCGAAACACCAGTACTGGTACAAAGCAGCGACAACACAGCCAAGGAGCTTGTTGAGGACAGTGGAGCCTTCTTTATCTGGAAACACAGCTCATCTCTATTATTTGAACTGAACAAATTCATGACAAGCCATTATGGATTTGGTCCCTTCATCTTCCGAGATCCTAAGACGATGCAAGAAATAGCCCGAGCCGAAACAATGCGAGATTTACAACGCATTCTCCCCTCGATTCCCACCGAGAGCTTCGACTACCACTGCAGACGAAATGAATTCTCTCGCTGGCTTAGAGCCCAGAGTCTCTATGTCCTCGCAGCAAAAATCAAGGACTTGCAAATACCCTTGCATGGAGATGCCCAAGACATCCAAAAAAAACTCACCGACATCATCAGAACCTACCGCAGCGAACGCACAAAAGGGGTAATCGCACAATTCAGTAGAAACAATTATGATGAAACCCTCTTCTTCAGCCGAATTGGCGGAGGATCTCTTGGAGGCAAGGGTCGTGGACTTGCGTTCATCGATATGGTGCTTCGTTCGGCAAAGCTGCCAGAGAAATATCCTGATGTGTATCTCTCAATTCCTCGAACCGTCGTAGTAACTACAGAACTCTTTACCCAGTTCATTGAAGAGCACAACCTCAGCGATATAGCTAGCGCAGATCTTCCAGATGAGACGTTGTTGAACATATTCCTTTCAAAACCCTTGAACCCAGACCTGGTGCTCAATCTTTCTGAAATAGTCAATGTCATCCATCAGCCGATCTGTGTACGGTCTTCAAGTCTATTGGAAGATTCGCACTTCCAACCGTTTGCCGGAGTCTATGAAACATGCATGCTTCCCAATGTCGGTTCATTCGAGACGAGACTCAACGAGCTTTGTGATGCAGTACGTGCAGTCTGGGCTTCAACATACTTCAGAAGCGCCAAGGAATACCTCAAAGCAACCGACCACATCCTGGAAGAAGAAAAAATGGCTGTAATCATCCAGCAAGTCATCGGCAGTGAACATGGTTCGTATTGGTATCCGAATGTCAGTGGAGTTGCCCGGTCCCTCAACTACTATCCCCTTGGAGGAGAAAAGCCCGAGGATGGGGTAGGAATGCTCAGTTTCGGCTTTGGAAAATCAGTAGTCGATAATGGCTCGGCGTTGCGATTCAGTCCTTCCCATCCCAAACGGCCTGCTCAATTTCTTGGAGGCAACCAGAGCAGCAGCCAACATACCTTTTATGCTCTGAACCTTGAAAGTGGATACCACCCGCTGCAAGAAGGAGGGTTGGAGAACCTTGAATTGCTGGATATCAGTGAAGCAGAGAAGCATCCACAAGCGTTGAAATATGTAGCGAGCACCTACGATATGGACAGTGGAATGCTCAGTGAATCGATCAGGGCCGAGGGACAGAAAGTCCTCACCTTCAACGGCATACTCAAGTACGACGCCTTCCCGCTTGCCCCGATAGTGAAGGATGTATTGAATCTGGGCAAACAGGCGATGGGCATCCCTGTAGAAATAGAGTTTGCGGTCAACCTGAACCGAAAAGCTCCCAAGAAACAGGAGTTCAGCCTTTTACAAATCCGCCCTATTGCTATAGGAAATGAAGAAAGCGATGTCACAATCACAGAAGAAGAAAAGAATCGCTCAGCCATATACGCCAAGACCGTCATGGGCAACGGAAAAATTGAAGGAATCAACGATATAATCTTCCTCAAGCATAAGAGTTTTGAAGCTTCTGCGATGAAAGATATGGCAAAAGAACTCGACAAGCTTAATGCAACCTTGGTTCTAGAAGAAAAGGACTACCTTTTAGTTGTAGCAGGAAGATTGGGTTCTTGTGACCCTTGGTTGGGAATCCCTGTAACCTGGTCACAAATTTCCCGATCCAAGGTGATTGTTGAAACCGGACTGCAAGGCTTTCAAGTCGAACCAAGTCAAGGGACACACTTCTTTCAGAATATGACAAGCCTGGGTTGTTTGTATCTTACCGTCAATCCTGCGTATCGCAGCGGTTCTTTGGACTTTGAAGCCCTCGAAGCACTTGCCGTCTTCAATGAAACAGAACATTTCATCCATGCCCGCACTGAAAAAGAAATAACCGTAAAGGTAAACGGCTTCAAAGGAGAAGGGGTTGTCTTGCTCGATTAGGCCTTTTTCCTGGCAGCTTCATACCCAGCTATCCAGATGGCGGTGTGCTCACGGACAGCTTCCACCGCCTTATCGCTATCACGGTTCATGATTGCATGGTGCAGATGCTGGTGCACTGTATCCACCCCTTCATGAATCGGATTTATTGTCTTTGTGAAGAGCTCTATGACAAACGTATAGATGTTCTCAACAATGCTGTTGTGGGAGAATCGTGCCAACAGCCTATGATAGCGAAGATCCAATGATGCCGCATGCTGTGCTGAAGCATTCTCCATGGCCAATTCCGCTTGGAACTTCTCCATTGTCTGGTCAAGAAGGGCAAGCTCCTCATCCGAGGCAAATTCAATGACCAGCTTGACGATCCCTTCTTCCAACAACTGCCTTACCTGGGTCAAAGACTGGTAGTCTCGATCTTGGACAAGAATCTGAAATAGCTGAGGGTCAAACAGTTTTTTGTTTGAGGCACTGCTGACAAAGGTTCCGTGCCCCTGCTTGATTACCACAACTCCGTAGGCAGAGAGAATTTTCAATGCCTCGCGCACCGTACCCCGCCCTACTTTCAAGCTCTCGGCAAGGGAAATCTCATTCGGGATCATATCCCCTGGGGCGAGCTTCTGCTCGATCAAGAGTTCCTTGATCTTTTCTATAACCCCTTCAACAGCTGATGGCCGTGCTTCACGCACCGCGAATATGTCTTCCATGAGAATGGATACCCCCTACCTGCAACACACCTATCATACCAAGAGCTTGACTTGAAAGCAAGAAAACATGCACTAGTCCTTGTAATCATCTCGAGAAGGGGCAAAACATTCGATCAACTCGGTATCTTCAATCACCTTGGACCCATGTGGATCCATTGAGGCGAAGTAATAGCTGTCTCCCGCCCTAAGATCCAAAACCTCTCCATCTCCTTTGATGAAATGGATATGACCCTTCACCACAAAGCCATTCTGGCTTTGGATATGGGTGTGCATTTGAAGCACTGAATCCTTCTCAAGATAGAAATAGCAAAGCATTGAATCTTCATCATAGCTTAGGGTAACTCGATCAATGCCTTTTGCGCGACAGACCTTCTTGTCGGTAAAAAGATTTCCTCTGTGTTTGTTTTCATCCATTATCGGCTCTCCCTTCTTTCTTGTATCAAAGCAAGCAGTTCATTCCAACCGCCTTGGAAGGCTGTCCTGAAAAGTTCCACTGCGCCATAGTCATAGTATTCATCCACTTGCATGCCATCGATATCCAAGGCTCTTTGGTAATCGGGCAGCTCTTTCTTCAAAATCTCAATCTCTGAAGCATCCAGATTATCCTCAATTCTTGAGACAACCTCCGCATCCTGCTCGATAAGTGTTTCTGCACTTCCTTTGTAGTTGATTGTGATCGAAAGATCTCCCCCTACCAACTCAGTAAAATCCTCAAGTTTTCGAGCTCCCCCACCCATCATGATCCCAGGATAGTTTCTATCTTTGAGCATTTCATACTGCTTCTTTGCAATGGAGAGCCCAGCGTACCTGACCAGCCTATCATCAATACTCAGGTTCTGTTCCTTAATCACCCGTTTGAAATGGTCATCAAGAATTCCTGTGATATGGGTGACATAGAAAGGAGGCGTAAATCCACTCTCCTCGCTGGCCTTCTGATACGCCTCACAAATCGATACCGCCTGACTGAGTCCCATCACCTCTGTAGCCATCGTAGGAATATTTCGCTCAACCATGGCACTGATTGCTTCAATACCCCATTTAGTCACGGGAATCTTGATACAGATATTCTTGGCAATGGTATGATTGACCAGCCCCTCTTCGATGATAAGATCGGTATCTGTCTCGGCAAACGGGTCGCCCTGGATGGTAACCAATCCCACCTTCCCCTCACTCTTCTCATAGAGAGGAAGAAATACATCGGCAAGACGAGCCACCATCACTTGCTGCACCTTGGAAGCAACAACCGAATCATTCTTCTCATAGGGCAATAAAAGATCAATTGTCCTGAGCACAAAGCTCATATCCTCTTCACTTGAGAAAAGTTTGGAAACATAGCTTGGATTTGTGGTACACCCAACTGCACCTTCCTCGATAGCCTTCTTGGCCTGCTCGAGTGTGGGGTTGTTGATCCAGAATCGAGTAGCTGTCTGTGCGTGAACACGATGGAAATACGTAGTATTCATGTTGATACCTCTAGGCAAATATAAGATTCGGAAGCCACAAAGAAATCTGCGGAATATAGGTGAGAATCACCAGCGCAACCAATAGGGAAGCCAAGAACGGCAAGACCGCCTTAAAGACTTTCCCAACCGGAAGACCGACGATCGGACTGAGCATGTATACACTCATTCCCACCGGTGGGGTGATCATGCCAATCATCAAGTTGAAAACCATGACCAATCCAAAATGAACTGGATTGACGCCTGCAATCATCAAAGGAGGCAATAATATAGGGGTCAAAACCATGATTGCGGCTGTCGATTCCAAGAACATTCCAGCAAGGAGCAAAATCATATTGGCGAGAATCAGCAATACCACAGGATTATCAGAGATGCTCAGCATCAAGGCTGAAGCCTGTTGGGGAAGCTGTTCTACCGTAAGCACCCAAGCAAAAATTGCTGCAGAGGCAACGATGAACAGAACGCTTGCAGTCGACTGCAATGTACTGAGACATGTCTTGAAAAATGACCTAAAGCTCATTTCCTTATAGGCAAAACTGAGTATCAAGGCATATGTCACTGCGATGGCGGCAACTTCGGTTGGAGAAAACCAACCACTGAGCATACCAACCATCATGATCAGAGGCATCAGCATGGAAGGAAGCCCTCGTTTGACAATTGTGAGAATTTCAGAAACCGAGTACTTTTTCTCAACACCTCGAGGATAGTTGTACTTTCGGGCACGGAATCCTACCTGCACCATCAAGGCCATGGCGATAATGACGGCGGGAAAAATGCCGGCTATCAACAATCTCATCGAGGAGGTCTCAGCTGCAGCTCCGTAGATGATCAAGGGGATTGACGGAGGAAAAATCGGCCCTATAACAGCAGAGGCTGCCGTAATTGCAGCAGAATGCGTCTTTGGATAATTTTGCTTGTCCATCGCCTCAATCTCGATATTCCCAAGGCCTCCGACATCAGCAAGGGCCGCCCCTGAAATACCGCTGAAGATCAAGGAAGCGACGATGTTCACTTGAGCAAGACCACCCTTCATTCTTCCCACCAGCAACTTGGCAAATTCAAACAGACGTTCAGTGATCCCTGAACTATTCATCAAACCAGCGGCGAGAATGAAGAGAGGAACTGCAAGCATGGGAAAGGAATTGAGACTGGTGACCATGCGCTGAATCAGCTGACTTGGAGGTATGTTTGCCATAATCAGGTAGAGGGCAGAGGGAAGTCCCATACTCACTGCAATAGGAAGACCGGTTGCAAGAAGAAAGAGAAACAAAGAGATTACCAATGAACCGCTCATAGAAGAACCTCCTTATTCAGCAAGGATGCAATCATGCCAGCAAAAGAGAAGACAACCATGGCGACAATACCCAAGGTAATAGGGATATAGAAAACCACATTCGGCATGGCAAGAGCCGGGGTTCTGACATTCCAGTTGAACTGCATGATGGTAGCAACGGCCCACAGCACATATAAGCCAAAGAACAATACCAAGGCCTGTGTTACAACAGAGACCCATCGCTTGATTTTTTGAGGAAGGTATAAAAGGACAATATCCACAATTATATGCTGCTTACGCAGAGTAAGGGTGGGAATCATCAAAAATACCAAGGATACCAAGGAAAATCGCGCAAGCTCCTCAAGCTTGATCGATCCTGCATGAAATACGTTTCGCATGATGATCTGAATCATGACAGAAAAGAATAAAAGAAGTAGAAATAGTACAGCTACCGCTTCATAACCTCTAGCTATTTTTTTAAGAGTGGTGTTCATACGAGCATCCTTCTATACCATTAGATACGTGGAAGCAGAGCAATGCTCTGCCTCCACTCCTGCATGACTACTTATTTGATTGCTTGGATCATCTCGTAGTACTTGCCCCAAGCTTTGCCAAAACGTTCGTTTACAACCTTGGAAACAGAAGCGCGGAACTCATCAATTTTCAAACCATCAGCGGCGGTGATGATGGTCATGCCCTTGTCTTTTAGGTTCTGGATATCACGTTCTTCAGATTCAAGTACCATGTTGGAAGCCCAGTCACGGGTTTCACGAGCTACCTTTCTGAAGATTTCCTGATGTGCAGGAGTGAGTGATTTCCATACTCGCTCATTGATGACAACAGGCTCGCTTCCCATGATGTGGTCAGTCATCATTGCGTACTTCTGTACTTCAAAGATGCTGCTGGTAACCAAGGTGCTTACAGGATTCTCTTGTCCATCGGCAACACCGGTGGAAAGAGCAACAGGAACTTCAGCCCAGTCGATGGGAACTGCTACAGCACCCATGCCTTCCACCGCTGCGAGGTAGATCGGAGAGGGGATTGCACGAATCTTCTTTCCTGCGAGATCTTTAGGAGAGTAAACAGGGAAATTTGCCGTCAGCTCTCGTGTACCAAAGTAGAACGAATACAGAATTCTGATGTTTCTGGTGTCAATAAGCTTCTGGTTCAGTTCCATCAGCGCGGGAGAACTCTCAGGATCGGTGGCCTTAAGCAAGTGGTCGACGTCCCGGTAGAGATAGGGGGTATCGAACAAACCAAGGTCATTGAGCAGAGGCTGCAAACCACCATAGGTATTATGGTGCATGGCAATCGAACCCATGGACACAGCTTCAGCCATTTCAGAGATGGAGCCAAGCTGACTGGCCGGATAGATTTCAACTTTGATTGCGCCACCGGTTTCTTCGAAAATCCTATCTGCGAAATACGTTGCCTGCATACCGGCTGGACTGGAGGCAGGGTTCATGTGTGCATACCTGAGCACCAAGGGTTTTGCTGCAGTAGGACCGCTCGATTCTGCCTGGCCTGCGGCAAACAATGCTGTTGAGAGCAGGGCTACCAACGCAATAACAATCAACTTCTTCATACAAATTTTCTCCTTTTTTTATCCCGGCAAAGCCGGAGTTGTTACCTTTGTCTCTGTTTGTAAGCTTTCCTTGCTGCCTGTACGATGTTTTCTACAGACATACCGTAGGCATCGAGCAGTTGCTCAGGGAACCCTGACTCGCCATACACATCCTGAAGGCCCAGCCGTACCAAATAGGCAGGATTACCCTCGCTGATGACCTCAGCAATGGCACTTCCCAATCCATTGATGATAGAGTGGTCCTCAATGCTTACTGCACATCCTGTTTGCTTGAGTATGCTTGCGATACCCTCTGTATCAAGCGGCTTGATGGTTGCAACCTCCACAACCTTCACGCCGAAACCCTCTTGCTGAAGCTTTGTTGCAGCCTCAAGGACTCGATTTGTTACAAACCCATGGCAAAAAAGTGCCACATCAGAGCCTTCATCTGCAATTACTCTCATTTTTCCGATGGGAAATGGTGTTCCATCAGCAAATACCTTGTCTTCCCGACCGCTTCCGATACGAATATAGACAGGACCATCAACATCCGCACTTGCGAGCATAGCTTGATATACCTGATTTCCATCGGCAGGACAGAGTATGGTGAAGTTGGGCATGGTCCTAAGGATACCGACATCCTCGATGAACTGGTGGGAAACTCCTTCTCGATTTCCTCCATGCAAACCACCGTTGGCACCGATGAACCTGACTTTAAGGTTCGGGTAGGAAACAAAGGTTCGCATCTGCTCACACGCTCTCATCGTCAAGAATCCTGCATAGGTACAGATATAGGGAAGCAATCCACTAGAGGCCAAGCCGCTACAGACGCCCACCCCATTCTGTTCAGAAATACCTAGTTCAACGACGCGGTCGGGATAGGCTTCCAAAAAGGGCTCTCCTTTAACGACCTTCAAAGAGTCAGTGGAAACGAAAACAACATCATCCCTCTGTTTTGCCAAAGCAAGCAGAGCATCTCGAAACCCTTCTCTGGTACTATCTACAGTGCTCATACAGCCCCTCCCAACTCCTTGATGGCTTGTTTGTACTCGTCATCGGTATATACTCTCTTATGCCAGGAATTCTCACCAACCATGAAGGAAACCCCGTTTCCTTTGATGGTCTTGCAGATGATTGCAGAGGGCTTGTCTGTAACCGCCCTTGCTTGTTCCACTGCCAAGAGAAGCTGCTCGATATCATGTCCATCGATGCTCTGGGTATGCCAGCCGAAGGCTTTCCACTTATCCTCAATAGGATATGGACCGCTTACTTCTTCTACAGTTCCTCCGCTCTGGTAATTGTTGTTGTCTATGAACACTGTAAGATTGCCTACGTTGTGATGGCTTGCTGCCATCGCCGCCTCCCAAATCATCCCCTCTCCAAGCTCACCATCTCCGGTGACGGCATACACGTGATAGGACTTATTACGAATCCTCGCAGCCAAAGCCATGCCAAGTCCGATTGAAACACCGTTTCCCAAGGATCCTGTAGTAGCATCCAAGCCTTTGGTCTTCGGTGCGTACGGATGTCCTTGCAACCGAGTATTGAGAAAGCGCAATGTATACAGTTCCTCTACATCAAAATACCCTCTTCTAGCCAAGGCCGCATAGAGAACAGGGCAGGCATGTCCTTTTGAAAGCACGAATCGATCGCGATCTTCCCAAGCAGGATTCTGAGGATCAAGTTGCATCACCTCAAAGTACAGAGCGGTCACAATATCAGCTACAGAAAAACTGGGGCTGGGATGACCGTCTTTGGTTCGATAGACCATCTCAACCACGTCCCTCCTCAGTTGGAGAGACATGGCCTTTAGCTCTTGTAATGTCATCAGAGCGTTCCCTCAAACAACGTTTTAAGTTGCAGGATTCCCAGTCTGGGACTGGAAAGAACGGTCTTTTGTGTCAGACTTGCAAGCGGAGCTTCCATTCTTGCCATGGAGCCTTGGGCCAATAACATAACCTCACAGGAGTCTGCAACCTGCTTCGCTGTCTGTGCAATCAGCTCATCGTGCCTTTGGGCATCCCCATTGGTGATTGCGCGGAAAGCTCCATCGGCCAGTGCGCTGACGGTCCTTACAGACTTACCCATCTCAGCTGCACATCGCTCGATCAGACTGATAGTCGGATCAAGGGTAGTAGGAAGAGTAGCCAACACAGCAATGGAATCGGTCAGCTCTATTGCTTTTCTGACCATCGGTTCATCAATACGAAGAATGGGAATCGGGAAAAAATCCCGTGCACCATAGACGGCGTCCCCGATTGAGGAGCATGTGTTGAGAATTGCCTCAACTCCTGAAGCACAAGCTATTTCATAGTATCCATAGAGTCTTCGCTTGACCGCCTTGGTCAAGGTACCGGCCTCAATGATGTCAGCAATCATACTGTCATCTAGAATATTCATCACCTTGTAATCCCCAAGAGTTTCTTTCATTAGATCCGAAAGAGGTTTTACTAAAGCAGCTCCGGTATAGATGGCAGCAATCGTGTGTTCAGCCATGGACAGTTCCCCCAATTTCTATAACGTCATACATCATACATATGAAGATTGAGGGATGATTTCTTATTTGTCAAGCAAAAAAATTCGATGTGATGGCTATCAATAGTACATGCTGCCAGAATCGGCAGCATGTGTTTGTTCATCGAGATGAAAGAAAGGCATTCCAAAGAGCATCGTCAGGGGGATCGGCTGTGAGGACAATCTCCTCTTTCTTGACCGGATGCATAAAGCTGATCATCCGGGCATGTAAACAGATGCCACCATCTGGATTAGATCGCTTGAAACCATATTTGAGATCCCCTTTTATATGGATACCCAAAGCGGCAAGCTGCGCCCTGATCTGATGATGTCGACCGGTGTGCAATAAGATTTCAAGGAGATAGTAATTGGTAGAAGCACAAAGAAGCCGATAGTCAAGCTTGGCCAGCTTGCCACCTTTTCTCTCAATCGGCAGGGCAGTACTTTTGTTTGTTTTTGTGTCTCGGATTATATAGTGCACCAAGGTACCTTCCATCTCATGGGGAGGAGTATCGACAATAGCCCAATAGACCTTCTTCACAGAGCTTCCCCTGAATAGGTCATTGAGTCTAATCAATGCTTTTTCAGTCTTTGCATACACAACGATGCCACTGGTAGGACGATCAAGACGGTGAGGAATTCCCAAATATACGTTGCCTTTCTTATTATAGGTAACTTTCAGATACTCCTTGACCAAATCTGCAAGCGTCTCATCCCCGCTCTTATCTGCTTGCACCAACTCTCCACAGAGCTTGTTCACTACTATCAGATGATTATCTTCATAGAGGATTCTTTTCTCAAGCTGCATCATGTGCTCTCCATATCTTCATCATCGAAAAGGGATGGTTCACTCGGGTTTTGATGAACCACTTCTCTCACTGCCCTGAGCTTCAAGGAAGAAACCTCCTTGACAGCAATCCTTACACCATTTGCCTTCACCCCTTTTACCAGATAGTCGGAGAAGTAGAACTTCTCTTCCAGTATCCTCAGACCGGGTTTTTTCTTGTAGGTGACCGTTAGTTCTGCATTCTCAAAAGTAGAGAGCTTGATCAATTTGTAGTTCCCTTCTGGGATCAAGGAATAGAGTTTTTTCAGTTGGAAGCCAAGAACCTGACAACGCTTGAGAAAGAGATACTTATAGGTCTTCTCCTGGTAGATGATGCTGAAGGTAACCTTTGCCAACTCTTCCTTGTCGGCAAACCCACAGTACAGAAGACCTTTGCCGACAAACTCCTTCTCAGGAGCATCAATTACCTGGTAGGTACCGTCTTTTCTGATAAGCAGCACCCGGTCGAAAGTGCTGACTTCCAAGAGGGTGTTTCCCTGTTTGACCCCATACCCCAGATAGCCGTTGGTGGCATCATACTTGACAGCAAGATTTCTCAGAGCAACCTCTTTCACGTCCACCAGCTCAAAGGTCTTGATGCTTGACTTCCTTTTATGCTCTGTTTTGTCGAGCATCTGCTTCAACTCTTCAATATACGAGAGAGCATACCCGATCAAGTTGGCAAGCTTGGCATCAATATCAGCGACAGCGTTGTTTATCTGGTCGATATCATGACGATTTTTTTCAATGTCGAAAAGACTGATACGGCGGATGGGAATCTTAAGCAGTCGCTCTACATCCTCATCATCAAGGGCCCTGAACAACTGATCGGCAAAAGGTTTAAACCCAGTAATCACCGCCTTGTTCACTTCCTCTGCGCTTTTTTTCTGCTCTATGCGCTTGTAAATCCGTTCCTCAACAAAAATCCGTTCCAGAGTTCGAGCATGCAGCTTATCCAACAGATGCCCACGCTCAAGCTCCAACTCGGCTTTCAAGACAGTTACAAGGTGTTGGGCATGATAGTTCAATATCTCGCTGACAGTCATGATGGTCGGCATATTGTCTTTGATGACCAAGGGATTTATCGAAAGCTTCGTCTCACAGTGAGTATAGGCGTATAACGCATCGACAATTTCCTGGGCATAGGTATTGCGGGCAAGATTGATCTCAATATTGACCTTCTCAGCAGTATAGTCGTTGATTGAGCTTATCTTCAGTCTACCTTTTTTTGCGGCCTCCTCAACCGAATGGATCATTGCCTCACTTGTGGTTCCATAGGGAAGCTCCTCGATGATTATACGCTTGGGATCGGAGGTGTTGAGTTTAGCCCTAATGGAAACAGAGCCCTTGCCATCCTTGTAGTCCTCAACGTCAACGATACCCCCACCAGGGAAATCAGGGTATAAGACAAAGCTCTCACCCTTCAATGAGGCTGCCATTGCATCTAAAACCTCTAGTGCGTTATGAGGAAGAATATAGGTACTCATGCCTACCGCAATTCCGCTTACCCCCTGAATGAGGACTACGGGAATCTTTGCAGGAAATACTACCGGTTCTTGGTTTCTTCCATCATAAGAGTCCACAAACTGTGTCAACTCAGGATTGTAGAGAACCTTTTTGGCAAATGGTAAAAGCCGGCACTCAATATAACGCGCGGCGGCGGCACTGTCGCCGGTGAGGATATTGCCGAAGTTTCCTTGTCGCTCGATGAAGAGATCGCAGTTCGCCAGATTCACCAAAGCTTCATAGATGGAAGAGTCCCCATGAGGATGGTAACGCATCGACCATCCTACGACGTTGGCTACTTTATGGAATTTCCCGTCATCCATCTCAAAAAGAGAGTGGATGATGCGCCTCTGGACCGGCTTGAATCCATCCACAAGATCAGGGATTGCCCGTTCCTTGATGACATAGCTTGCATATTCGAGAAAGTTCTGGCGAAAAATTGAGTTTGCTTGGGTCATCAGATAAGATTCTCCATGATGAATTCACGTCGTTGAGGAGTATTGTTGCCCATATAAAACTCCAAGGTTTTGTGCATCTCGTTCATGCCAGGGATGGAAACAGGAAGCAGGCGCATATCCTCTCCGATAAATTGCCCGAATTCCTTGGGGTCTATCTCTCCGAGGCCTTTGAATCTGGTCACTTCGCTGTTCTTGATCTGGCTGATTGCCATATCACGTTCTTTTTCATTGTAGCAATAGACCGTCTGGCTCTTGTTCCTCACTCTGAACAAGGGTGTTTCCAGAATGTACACACGTCCTGATAACACCAAATCCTCAAAATATGTCAAAAAGTAGGTCATCAACAGGTTTCTGATATGAAACCCGTCGGTATCGGCATCAGTAGCAATGATGACCTTGCCATACCTTAGCCCCTCCACCCCGTTTTCAATACCAAGGGCAACCATCATATTATACAACTCGGCATTCTTGTATATCTCTGTTTTTTTCTTGCCGAAAACGTTGACGATTTTCCCCCTAAGGCTGAATACCGCCTGCGTCATGACATCTCGGGTTTTCGTTATGGTCCCTGAAGCGCTGTCTCCTTCAGTAAGAAAAATCATCGATCGTTCACACTCATCCTGATGAGCGCTGCTCTGCCCTAGATGGTATTTACAATCCTTGAGCTTCGGAATATTCAAAGAGACCTTCTTTGCCGACTCCCTCGCTCCTTTCTTTACTTCATTGAGCTCCTTGCGAAGCGTTTCGTTGTTGATGACCTTCTGATATATCTTGTTGGCTTGCTCAGAGTTCTTCAGTAAGAAATCAATGATGGCATCTTTCACTTCATTGACAATCCAGGTTCGGATTTCAGTATTGGAGAGCTTATTCTTGGTTTGTGATTCAAATACTGGTTCTTTTACCCGTACAGCAATTGCACCAACAACCCCTTCACGGACGTCTTGGGCAGCCCAGTTTTTCTTGAAATGTTCATTCACTCCCTTCAAAATCCCTTCCTTGAAGGCACTCTGATGAGTACCTCCATCGGTGGTATGCTGTCCATTCACGTAGGAAAAGTAATTCTCCCCATAAGAACCACCAACATGAGTAAGGGCAAATTCAAGTTGTGTACTCTTGTAATGAATGATGGTGTAGAGGTTCTCAGTACCAACTTCCTTGTCCAATAAATCCAGAAGTCCATGGGTCGACTTATAGGTTTTGTTGTTGAATATCAAAGAAAGCCCTGTATTGAGATAGGCATAGCTATAAACCCGGGAAACTATGAAATCTTCGTTGAATTGGTAATCACCGAACAAATCTGGATCAGGGGTGAAGCAAACCTCAGTGCCATCCTGTTCTGCTGTTTTTCCCTTCTTCTCAGACAAAAGTATTCCCTTGGAAAACGTCGCTGTACAATACTTGCCTTCACGATAACTGGTAACACTGAAATGCGAAGAAAGAGCATTGACGGCCTTAGTTCCCACCCCATTGAGCCCTACGGAAAATTGGAATACATCATCGTTGTATTTTGCGCCGGTATTAATGATTGAAACACAATCAACCACCTTGCCCAAAGGGATGCCCCTGCCAAAGTCACGGACCCTGATCTCATGATCTAGTAACCGCAACTGAATTTTGTTTCCATAGCCCATGATGAACTCATCAATGCTGTTATCCATCACTTCTTTGATCAGAATATAGATCCCGTCATCAATATGCGTTCCATTGCCAAGGCGCCCGATATACATGCCTGGTCGCTTTCGGATGTGCTCGAGCGCACTGAGCGTGAGAATTTTTGATTCATCATACGTTGTCTTTGCCATAACTATGCATTATACCAGAATTCCCTCTTCGTGGCAAAATAGTCACCCTTCATCGCAATTTTTCCTCTTGCTGTCATAAGATTGTTGTACTAGGCTTAGGGTATGGACCGTTTTCTTGTTCTGAATCTAATTATTAGAAGTTACTCGATTAGTAGACCTACTTCTAAACGCTTGTTTCAATGCACAAGAACCAGAGGATTAGAATACATCAAGCAGTAAAGGACGTTGCTCCTGCTGTTGCTCGTCCTTGGATTTCTTTCATTCTAGGAGAAACAGTACATGAACCATGAAAAATCCCATAAGAAAAAAGAAGGAATACCTGCTGGATCACTGGTATATGTGGGTGAAAGACAGCCACAGAAAACAGTAGTTGAAACCCATTTATACAACGAGATGTCCTATTCTGTACAAACAGGTCTTGTACTTCCAGCTGAAGGGCAACGCTGTTGGGTCCAGATCAGGGGCCTGGAGGACATGCAACAAATTGTTTCCATTGCAAAGCAATTCTCGATTTCCAACCTTAGCCTGGAGGATGTGTTCTCCACCAACCAAAGGCTCAAGGTTGACTTCTATGATTCCTATATAGCTGTCACGCTGAGAGTATTGGAAGACCAAAGCACCCCGGAACAACAACTTTCCCTATTTGTCGGCAAGGATTGGGTCCTGTCTGTGGCAGAGCAAAGCACACCGTTGTTTCAGCAGCTGAAAGCCCAACTTGAAACAGGGCAAACAAAACTGAAGAAAGGAAGCAGCAGCATGCTCTTTCATGCCATGATAGACCGAGTGGTGGATCAATACCTGGTCAGAGCGGATGAACTTGAAATCAAGACAGAACAGCTTGAACAACTTGTTGTAGGCAAATCCATACAAACTGATGCTACCACCATTCATCAGCACAAAATCCAGATTCTCAAACACAGGCGGTTGACCAGTCCTTTGAAGGATATCCTCTCCTCCTTGATACGCTCAGAGAGTGAGTTTGTAGATAAAACCACCATTTTTCTGCTCAAAGATATTCATGACCACGCTTCTTGGCTTTCTGAGGAGTGTGACATGCTGCGTGAAACGGTATCAGGACTCATGGAAGTATACCTGTCCAGCCTCGATACCCGAATGAATGCAATCATGAAAATACTCACCATCATCTCAACCATTTTCATACCACTGACGTTTCTCAGTGGATTGTACGGTATGAACTTCGAGTACATTCCCTTCAGCTCTGCTTGGTGGGGCTTTTATGCAATCTTGCTTATCTGCATCTTCATCATCAGCTCGATGGCCTTGTACTTTCGGAGGAAAAAATGGTGGTGACCGATACGCTCAAGACAATCTCTTTTTCCTCCCTGCTTGAAACCTTCAACGAAGCTTTTAGCTCATATGATGTCCCTGTATCTATGACTATGGATCAACTGGTTTCACATACAGATAGTATAGGCTATCGAAAGGAAGATTCGATGGGACTGTTTGATCAGGGGCGCTTAGTCGGATTCCTGCTTGTAGGAAGAAGAGGTTCGCTTGCCTATGATGGGGCTACAGGCATCATTTCCTCCTACCAGGGAAAAGGCCTTGCCCACCTGCTCATTGATGCAACGCTTGAGCATCTCAAGAGCAATGGGGTAGAAACCTTCATTCTTGAGGTAATCGACACCAACACAAGAGCCAGGGAGCTCTATCGCAAACACGGCTTTTCTGACAAACGAAGCTTGCTCTGTTATAAAATCGAAACACAGAAGCTTCTTGATAAAGAACAAAGATACGTCAGGCTTGTCGATCAAACAAGCATTACCCTGCAAAAAGGAGATTGTGTTGCAAGTTGGCAAAACAACAATGAGTCAGTGGTTCAGGGCGCGTTTCGCGTCATGGATATCGTTGCACAAGAGCAGAAACGCGGGTATGTCTGCTTCAACCAAATCAAGGGTTCGATAGCCCAAATTTACATCAACGAGCATGACCGGAGTCAAGGATTTGCTCAAAACGCTATCATTGAGCTCTCAAAACATGCAACAACGCCGTCTTTAAGCATGCTCAACGTTGACAAGTCCTACCTGCCTATGCAAGCATTGCTTCAAAAAAGTGGGTTTTCCTTATTTCTTACACAGACAGAAATGGAAAAACAACTGTAACGGAATTCCTTATGAACGAATATACAATCAAAGTTTTAGCAGAAGACCAAGTTGCAGAAGCACAGTCTTTGATGAAAAGATGTTTTGAGCAAAACCTTCATTCCATCTTCTTCCTTCATCCCAATACAACCTTGGTGGCTCTTTTTGAAGGGCGCATTGTTGCAGGTCTGAATCTTGATGTCTATAAGGTAAACAAGACGGTCACCATGGGGTATATAGGCTGGCTCTATACAGACAGCAATCATCGCGGTATGGGCCTAGCGGGCCGTTTAATTGATGAAGCTCTGTTGTTTTGCAAAAGCAAAGGTTGTACAGACATTGCCGGCTGCGTTGAAGGGGACAACCCAGCTTCATTCAAGCAACTTGAACGTCGAGGCTTTTTGCGCATAGGACTGCTTGGCCAGGCTTTGCGTTTTCGTCAAGGTATGTTTCGAGTCTACCACCACGCCTCTCGCTTTTTTGACATGGGCTACTTTCTTTGGCATAAGAGCCTGGACCAGAGAAAGGTTGTACCATCGGCAACCAATGGGAAAGCTCTGGTATATACCTTGCTTGCAAATACCCTTCTCTTCCTCCCGGTAATTTTCATGATCAACATCCCTATGCTGTTTAACTTCCCACAGGCTAATACAGAGAGATGGCCTCTACTGCTCCTGCTGCCATCCCTTACCATACTTGTCAGGTCCTTGGCCATGTATCTTGTAGCAAAAAGACACAAGGTGGTCGTTGAGTATCATCAGTGGGATACTGCCTATATCACTGGATTGCTCTTTCCTCTCCTCACCTCAATGAGTTTTCCTGTTCCTGGAAACATCTACCTGGAAGATAGTAATGTTTCACACACTGAATATAATTCGTTACTCTCAAAAATGGCCCTCGCCTCTGTATTTGCAACCGGGTCTTTGCTTATCGTTTTCCATGCGTTCTCTCTCTTTCCCTATCCACTTGTATTGCTTGTGATGGATACGCTCTTCTTCTTCTACCCTTTTTGTGGGTTCAATGCTTCACGCATCAAAAGAGGAAGCAAAAAAACCAAAATCACAGCTTTTTCTGTTTTACTTGTCTGTTTACTATATCTCTTGTTATACTAGGTTCAATATGGAAGACCCGTTACCTAGTCAAGGGTGCTCTCTAGAACACCCATTCTTATTGTCCATGGCTGTGAGGTGTACATGCAGGTACAACTAACAGTCATTATTATCCTTTTGATACTCTCCGGAGTATTCTCTGCAACGGAAACTGCATACACCTCGCTTTCTTTCGTCCAGCTGAAAACATTGGAAAACCGGAAAAAGCGTGCAAGCAAGCTCGCCTACAAGCTTGCTCTTCAGCGTGATATGCTCATCACCACCGTCTTGGTAGGAAACAATGTAGTGAACATTTCCGTCTCTGCTTTGGTGACCACCTTCGCCATCGAATTCTTCTCAAACAAAGCTGTAGGATATGCAACAGGTATCTTGACCTTGATCATCTTGATCTTTGGAGAAATCACCCCAAAACAGATTGCTTTGACTCATAACATGAAGATTGCCATCCTAATGGCTTATCCGATGCGGTTTCTCTCGATTATGTTGTTTCCTGTAGTGTGGGTGCTTCGACACTTCTCGTATATAATCACCCGTCTTTTTGCAAGCAAGGCAGAACCTCATATCACCACCGAAGGGGTGATGCATATGGTGGATGCGGCTGAAGATGAGGGCTTGGTTGACCAGTATGAATCCGATCTCATGCAACGTGCAATCCATTTCAGTGAAACACAGGTAAGGACGATTATGACGCACAGAACAAATGTATTCTGCCTCAGCGACACCCTTACCCTACGGGAAGCCTTTCCCTCGATTGTCAACTCCGGATTCAGCCGGATCCCGGTTTTTCACGGCAGTGCAGAAAATATCGTCGGAATAGCCTTGGTCAGGGATATTCTGAGAGCTCAACTGAAGAAGCAGATGGATAAACCTCTCTCATCAATCATGAGAAACCCAATCTTTGTTCCTGAGCAGATGCATCTTGATGATATCTTCTACCTGTTTAAAAAAGACAAACTGCAACAGGCTATTGTACTTGATGAATATGGGGGATTCAGTGGAGTAGTCACCATGGAGGATGTAGCAGAGCAACTCTTTGGAGAACTCTATGATGAACATGAAAGAAGATTTCCCGACCGCATCGTCAAGCAAGAACAGAAACCGGGCACCTTTCTTGTTATGGCCGACACCCCATTCCAACAGTTTCTCGACGAACTTGACTTGCGTGATGACCAACAACGACAGAAAACCTCAACGGTGGCAGCCTATTTGTTTGACCTTATCGGAGACATCCCCCAAGAAGGCGAATTGGTACAATCAACATTTGGAACCTTTAGAATCATTTCCATGAAGGGGAACAGAATGGAGGCCGTTGAATTTTCTCCCACCATTGACGACGGAACCCTCTAAGGAGTATGCAGTGAGCGTTGACGCAAGCGCGCCTCAAAGGTATGATTGCTTTCATGAGCAAATACCCCTTCCACGAAATTGAGACAAAATGGCAACGCTATTGGGAAGAAAACCAAAGCTTTGCGGTTACAGAGGACGAGAGCGTACCAGAAGATAAACGCGTCTATGTCCTGGATATGTTCCCCTATCCCTCCGGAGCGGGCCTTCATGTAGGACACCCTGAGGGATACACAGCAACAGACATATACTGCCGCTTCTTACGCATGAACGGTTACAATGTCCTGCATCCCATGGGATTTGACTCCTTTGGCCTGCCTGCAGAAAACTATGCGATCAAGACTGGAACCCATCCAAAGACCACCACTGAGAAAAATATCGAGAACTTCCGTAAGCAAATAAAAAGCCTTGGGTTCAGCTATGACTGGAACAGGGAAGTCTCTACCCATAGCAGCGACTATTACCGCTGGACCCAATGGATATTCATCCAGTTGTTCAAGAAAGGTCTTGCGTATGAATCAAACACGCCCATCAACTGGTGTGATAATTGCAAAACCGGCCTGGCCAACGAAGAGGTCAAGGATGGCAAGTGTGAACGCTGTCAAACCACGGTTGTACGCAAGAACATCCGCCAATGGGTGCTGAAGATTACCGAGTATGCCGACAAGTTGCTCTCTGATTTGGATAGTGTAGATTGGCCGGAATCAGTAAAACTCATGCAACGAAACTGGATTGGAAGAAGCGAAGGCGCTTCAGTCCTTTTCAAGGTCGAGAACCTCGACGCTCACTTGGAGGTATACACCACCCGTGCCGATACCCTTTTCGGTGCCACCTATATGGTAGTCGCTCCAGAACATCCTCTTGTGGCCCAACTGACAAAAGAAAGCCAAAAGGAGGCCGTTGAAGCCTACCTTGCCTCAAGTGCCCATAAGAGCGATCTTGAGCGCACAGACTTGGCAAAAGACAAGACCGGCGTGTTTTCTGGTAGTTATGCCATCAACCCAGTCAATGGAAAGAGAATTCCCATCTGGATTGCAGACTATGTCTTGATCAGCTATGGAACCGGAGCCATCATGGCCGTTCCAGCCCATGACAGCCGTGACTGGGAGTTCGCCAAGAAGTTCGAGCTTCCCATCATAGAAGTCCTCAAGAGCGAGGTTGATGTACAAGAGCAGGCTTGGACCGAGGACGGCATTCATGTAAACAGTGACTTTCTTGATGGATTGGACAAGGATGATGCAATCCAGGCCATGATCAAATGGTTGGAAGAAAAGAACCTTGGCAAGAAGGCTGTAAACTATAAATTAAGAGACTGGATCTTCAGCAGACAGCGCTATTGGGGAGAACCGATTCCTTTGGTTCATTGTCCTACCTGCGGGACGGTTCCTTTGGATGAGAGCGAGCTTCCCCTTGTTTTGCCACCGGTAAGCAGCTATGAACCAAGTGGAACAGGAGAAAGTCCTCTTGCAAAGATCGACAGTTGGGTGAATACAACCTGTCCAGTATGCAAAGGCCCTGCAAAACGTGAAACCAACACCATGCCCCAGTGGGCCGGATCTTGCTGGTATTATCTTCGCTATCTCGATCCTAATAATTCCGAGCGTTTTGTCTCTCAGGAAAAAGAACAGTATTGGATGCCTGTGGACCTGTATGTCGGAGGGGCAGAACACGCTGTCTTGCACTTGCTCTATGCCCGGTTCTGGCACAAGGTTCTCTTTGATTTGGGTCTGGTTTCCACAAAAGAACCGTTCAAACGCTTGGTAAACCAGGGTATGATTACCAGTTATGCCTATCAGCGCAAGGATAAGAGTCTTGTACCTACCGATATGGTTGAGGAAGTTGAGACTGATGTTTTCATTGAAAAGGAAACAGGGCAGAGACTTGAACGTGTCATAGCCAAGATGTCCAAAAGCTTGAAGAATGTCATCAACCCCGATGAGATCATAGAGGAGTATGGAGCTGACTCCATGCGCATGTATGAGATGTTCATGGGTCCGCTTGAGGTCTCCAAGCCATGGGCGACCACAGGTCTGGTGGGCGTATACCGATTCCTTGACAGGATCTATCGACTCTTTGAGGAAAGAACCATATCCGATGAAGAGCCTTCTTTGGAGCTGAGAAAGACGCTCCACAAGACTATCAAGAAAGTCACTCATGATACCGAAACCCTGAATTTCAATACTGCCATCAGTCAGATGATGGTCTTGGTGAATGAGTTGTACAAAGTTGATACCTTTTCAAAAGAGATAGCCGTTGCGCTGGTGAAGATGCTCGGCCCCTACGTGCCCCACCTTGCTGAAGAGTTATGGGAAAGAATGGGAAACAGTGAAAGCCTTTATAAAGTATCTTGGCCTACCTATGAGGAAGCTCTTACCATCGACAACGAAATCCAGATGGTCTTCCAAGTCAACGGCAAGGTTCGATCGAAGGCAACTGTTGCCATGGGTCTTGCGAAGGAAGAAGCACTGCTCTTGGCAAAGGGTGATGAAAAAATGCAAGCTTGGCTTGCAGGAAAAACCATCGTCAAAGAAATTGTCGTACCGGATAAGTTAGTGAATATCGTAGTTCGATAACTGCTGAAAAACCACGCTAGAGAACGCTCAAGCGTGGTTTTTTTATAACTCAAGAACAAGATGAAACGTAAGGGTGCTCTGCATTCTTTGCATCCCTGTTGGAAATCGCGCTCTGATGCGTCCAAAGGGAACGTGTTGTGTTACAGCCCCATCGAGCTGATATATGAATCTGCTATCTTGTGGCAATATCTGATTATTTTCATCAAGCAATTGATACTCCAATACCCTGTTCCCATCAGAGAGTGGTGAATAGGAGAGATACAGGTAGCCTATGCTGCGGTGTTTTGCTATGACATATACATCACACACATCGGTAACAAGCGAAGGTGATATTTTCGGTTCAACTATCCTGACTTCTATATACCCTTCAGTTGGAGAAACTTGCAACACAATTCCTGCAAAAAGAATCGTAGGTGTATTGAGAAACAGCAAAAAGAACAAGCCAAAAAATCGGCTTACCAATGAGCTTCTGCAAAAGCGAGGTCGGTTCTCAACAGCTGTATCCATACCTATGTAAACAGTAGCCAACAGCTATATGCATGTCAAGGCATGCGCCATCCCAAACGTTTATTATACAATGGATTATCCCAATACTTTTGCAAGACCGCCTTTTGAGGTCTCACGATACAACGAGGGAAGAGCCTGCCCTGTCTCAAGCATAACCTCTATGGCACTATCATAAGACACCTTATGCCGCCCATCACCAAGCAATGCATAAGTACAGTGGTCGAGGGATCTCATGGTAGCCAGCGCGTTTCTCTCAATACAGGGAATCTGGACCAATCCTCTCATTGGGTCGCAAGTCAGACCAAGATGGTGCTCCAAGCCCATCTCTGCCGCGTACTCAATCTGAAAAATCGAGCCCCCCATCAATTGAGTTGCTGCAGCACCGGCCATGGCACACGCCACTCCGATTTCACCTTGGCACCCGACTTCGGCACCACTGATGGAACCATTGGTTTTTACAACGTTGCCGAAGACTCCTGCTGTCAGCAAGGCCCTGAGAATCCTTATTTTAGGAAGCTTGTATTGTTTGGAAAGGAAGTACAGAACTCCTGGAAGCACTCCACAACTACCACAGGTAGGAGCGGTGACTATCTTCCCTCCCCCTGCATTCTCTTCACTGACTGCCAAGGCATAACTGAGCGCGAGGGCTGCGTTTCCCATTGCACTGGATAAGTCACTGGCTTTGGCGTTGTAACCACTTGCCTTTCGAGGAAGTTTCAACCCTCCGGGGAGCACGCCTTCAGCATCCACACCCCGCTCAACAGCTTCGCTCATTACCTTCCAAACCTCTTCCATATAGGAAAGAATCTCTGAATCCTCCCACTGTAGGGCAAATTCCCAGATCTGCATTCCTTCCTCAGCGCAATAGTTCAGGATCTGGCGCATCTTTGAGAACTCTTTTGGGTAGACATGAGGGACTTGGTCGGATTGTTGGCCCTCTGCAATGATTTTTCCTCCCCCGACACTGTAATAGGTTTGCTGAATATCCGAACCAAGCATACGAAGTGTAAGAGCATTTGGATGGAAGGGCTTCTCAATATCAGGGTACCAGACGATTTCAATCTCTTTCTGCGAGGCCGAGAACACTTCTCTCAATGCTTTATCGGTAAGGTGTCCCTTGCCGGTAGCAGCCAAACTGCCATAGAGATCGGCTTCATACATGTGCCCGTCAGGGTGCTCTTGTAAAAAGCGAATTGCCGCTGCACGAGGACCCATCGTATGACTACTTGAGGGACCATAACCGATTCTATAGAGTTCACGCAAAGATTCCATAGTCAAACTCTACTTGTTTCTGTAGAAAATGGGAAGCTATATCCTACCAAATGGGTGCTTTACCCAAACTGGTGACACAGCGATTATTTTTAAGGTCACCATAAATGGTAAGACAAAGAGAATCGTCTTTATTCAAATACCGCTGAAGACCTCCTTTGACAGTCAAACAAGTCTCCCTTCCCCAAAAACTCCAGAAGGGTTCTTGGGAAATACGCTCTCCTATCCAGTATCCTTGTGGTATATCCTCAAGAGTGACAGGACAAGGTTCATACAGCTTAATCGTATCGGGGGAGAAATTTCCATTGAGCACATCCCTCATCAACTGTTGCCCATCAACAAGAGAAGCATCCTTTACAAGAGAGGTGAGATATTTTGCATCAATATTCTCCACCACCCTCGGGTTGTATGTATAGGAATCCAGCAGAAGCTTAGCCAACGCCCCCCCTGATTGCGTAAGGTGTACAACCTTCTTATCGCCTGGTTGATAGAAGCCTCCATATGGAAACATATAGGAAAGTGGGTAGGCACAGAAGACTGTAAGACAGTCTCTCCTGATTTTTACCTGGATCGACCTTACTGAGGAAGGTAGGTGCATCTTCTTCAGCGCCCCCTTGCCGTCACTATAGAAGAGGGTATGCCAAAGCTCTGAATGTGTAGCTTCCTGCCAAGGATGATCTTTGGGAATTACAACCACAACATCTTGATACAACAAGGGTTGTATCTCACACCCTATGAAAAGGAGACAGAGAAGCAAATAAAGAGTCTTGCTACAAGCTTTCATACCCCAAAAGAGTCATAGATATCCCTCTTGCTTCAATTGTTGCTTATACTCTTTTCTCCACACACAAAAAAGGTTCTTAACCTTCTCATCATTATAGTCCTGATAGGTCCATGCAAAACTCTGAAAACCCTTATTTACATACATCAACGTAAGCTCAGCATAAATACCTCCTATAAAAAGTCAACAGTAAAGTTAGGAAACTGCTAACCTTTGTTTGTTTT
>CAZJMG010000015.1:0-63490 GCA_964547185.1 uncultured Sphaerochaeta sp. | reverse complement strand
CCCAGACAAACATATCGGAGAAGAGAAGGAATTTGGTTGTGTAAGGGGTTTGTTTCGGTAGACTTGCACTACCGTGGCCAACGGCCTGTTAGTGGTCGGGTCCTGTGAGTGGTCCCAACCGAACCTTTCTTATCAGAAAGGAGGTGATCCAGCCGCACCTTCCGGTACGGCTACCTTGTTACGACTTCACCCTCCTCACCAGGCGCACCTTCGGCGCCGCCCCCCTCGCGGTTAGGCTGGCGACTTCGGGTGCCCCCAACTCGGATGGTGTGACGGGCGGTGTGTACAAGGCCCGGGAACGTATTCACCGCGCCATGCTGATGCGCGATTACTAGCGATTCCAACTTCATGGAGTCGAGTTTCAGACTCCAATCCGTACTGAGACCGGCTTTGTGCGATTCGCTTTGCCTCGCGGCTTCGCTGCGCTCTGTACCGGCCATTGTAGCACGTGTGTAGCCCAGGACATAAGGGCCATGATGACTTGACGTCGTCCCCACCTTCCTCCGGTTTGTCACCGGCAGTTCCATCTGAGTCCCCAACATTACTTGCTGGCAACAGATAGCAGGGGTTGCGCTCGTTGCGGGACTTAACCCAACACTTCACAGCACGAGCTGACGACAGCCATGCAGCACCTGTACGCCGGCCCCGAAGGGCTGGACGCTCTCGCGCCCATTCCAGCGTATGTCAAGCCCTGGTAAGGTTCCTCGCGTATCATCGAATTAAACCACATGCTCCACCGCTTGTGCGGGCCCCCGTCAATTCCTTTGAGTTTCACCCTTGCGAGCATACTCCCCAGGCGGTACACTTAATGCGTTTGCTTCGGTACTGAGCGCTACCGCCCACCACCTAGTGTACATCGTTTACTGCGTGGACTACCAGGGTATCTAAACCTGTTTGCTCCCCACGCCTTCGTGCCTCAGCGTCAGTACATGGCCAGAAGTTCGCCTTCGCCACCGGTGTTCTTCCAGATATCTACAGATTTCACCCCTACACCTGGAATTCCGACTCCCCCTCCTGTACTCCAGCCGACCAGTTTCCAGCGCGCCCCCCCGGTTGGGCCGGGGTATTTCACACCAGACTTGGCCGGCCGCCTGCGCACCCTTTACGCCCAATGATTCCGAACAACGCTCGCCCCCTACGTGTTACCGCGGCTGCTGGCACGTAGTTAGCCGGGGCTTATTCCCGGGTTCACGTCATCGCGCGGCCATTCCCTGCCACGCTTATTCCCCCCCCGGAAAAGAACTTTACAACCTCACGGCCTTCGTCGTTCACGCGGCGTCGCTCCGTCAGACTTTCGTCCATTGCGGAAGATTCTTAGCTGCTGCCTCCCGTAGGAGTCTGGGCCGTGTCTCAGTCCCAATGTGGCCGGTCGCCCTCTCAGGCCGGCTATCCATCGTCGCCTTGGTGGGCCGTTACCCCGCCAACTAGCTAATGGACCGCGGACTCATCCCCCGACGGCGCCTTGGCGCCTTTCCTCGCCCACGCTTGTGCGCGGACGGTCTCATCCGGTATTACCCCATGTTTCCATGGACTATCCCCGACCGGGGGGCAGATTATCCACGTGTTACTCACCCGTCCGCCACTCTAGGGGGCCGAAGCCCCTTGCCGTGCGACTTGCATGCTTAAAACGCGCCGCCAGCGTTCGTTCTGAGCCAGGATCAAACTCTCCGTTATAGGAATCCCGCACCCGTAGGCGCGGGCTCTATCTACAAAATAGTTCGCCCTGTCTTTCCTCGCAAACGAACGTAGCTCTTCACTACCGTTCATCGTTATCTCGAATTGACTGGGAAGCCCGTCTCGGTGGCCTTCCACTATTCCAATCTCTCTATTTTTCCTAACGCTTGTTCTGTCAATAATCAGTTCCCCTTGTAAAGGGGCGTCCTTTAAGAGTACTCGACGTTTCACAAATCCGTCAAGTAGCGAGTGCTACAGTCTGTTTTTGTGTGTCGTTGTGCTCATAGCCGAACGAGATGGGATATTACACCCATTTGTTACTTTTGTCCAGTGTTTTTTGTATAAATTTATTCCTTGAAGTACAACTCTCTATTCAGATTAAAGTTAGATCTCAACATTTTTTTATCTCAAATACCAAATCAATACTTTTCTGAATTGAGAAAAATCATAAATACGAGTATGCTACAACAGAAAGAGGAACCGAATCAGTATGCAAAACATCAGAAACATTGTAGCACAAGACATTCCTTACTTATATTCAATTTCCTTGAAGACTGCTTTCGCAGGACTCGACGGAACCCCGTATTTCGCAGATCCTTGGTGTGTAGGACACTATTATGCAGTCCCCTATTTTTTCTTTGAACCTGAACTGTGCTTTGTTGCTTTAAACGAGCACAACCGCCCTTCGGGATATATAGTAGGAACAAGCGATACAAGAGCATTCAACCATTGGATGCAACACCAATGGCTTCCTGTCTTGCAAGACCACTACCAAAGTGTTGACACCTATAAAAGCGAAGCTGAACAAAATGTAATCAAGACGTTGCTCAAAGGCCCGGGCGAAGGAATGTGGCAAAACCTCGGCTATCCTGCTCATCTTCACATAGACTTGCTTGAAGAACTTCAAGGGAAAGGTCTCGGCAGAAGCCTCATGGAGACATTTTTTAAAGCAGTACGACAAAAAGGGGCGAAAGGCATCCACCTTGGGGTGGATGGCCGTAACACCCGTGCTTTTGGTTTCTATGAAAAAATGGGATTTACCATTCTCGAACAACCCAGCTGGGGAGCCGTGTTCGGGAAAATGCTTGCCTAATCTGCATCTGAGCCCCATTTAATCTTCAGATATTCAAGATCGCTAGCGAGTCGGTTGATTGCATTGGTCAATCGTACAGCTCGCTTCTCTTCAAGAGTTTTCTCACTACCTGCCTTATGCATTCGATCTACCACCACCTGCAGGTTATCCTTGTGCTTATCCAACTCGGCCAAGGCTTCCTCGAGTTCCCTCAGATACGGTAAGACCACATCCTCTGGAGCATGGGCGATAGGCAAGGAAGCCTCATCGAGCAAGTTAAAACGTTCCATGCTTTTCGGAGCATAGGTCTTAATACCAAGGGTGCGCATCACAAACGAGGCAAACCAAGGAGCCACCTCCTTATCACCGTGGACCATAAATGCTCTTCGTGGCTCCTTCTTAAATGAGGTGAGCCATGCAACCAATCCATCCTGGTCCGCATGTCCACTTATGCCGTGCAGTTCACAGACTTCACAACGCACATCAATCTGTTCCCCGAAGAGTGTTACATGTCTTGCCCCGTCTAAGATGGAACGACCAAGAGTTCCCCCTGCCTGATAGCCGCTGAACAAAACAGTACTTTCACTTCGCCATAGATTGTGTTTCAGATGGTGCTTGATTCTTCCCGCTTCACACATACCACTGCTGGAAATGATGACACAGCTCTCTTTCCTTCGGTTTAAAGCCTTTGAACCTTCCATATCCGTGATGGTCACCAAGGAAGGAAACAAGATGGGATTTATCCCCTTGTCGACCAACTCCATTGTCTCCTCATCCATATACCCAAAGAGGTTTCCGGCAAATACATGGGTGGCCTTCACGGAAAGCGGACTGTCAACAAATACGGGAATATCCCTGAAAGAAGGACAAAGTCTCTTTTCAATTACAACCCTCAACAGATACAGAATCTCCTGGGTCCTTCCCACTGCAAAAGCAGGGATGACCACATTGCCGCCTCTTTTGAAGGTCCTTTCAATTATATCAGCCAACTCCTGGGCACGGACTGCGGTAGGGATGGAATTCCCGACAGCATTCTCTGGCTTCCTATGGACCCGATTGCCATAGGTTGATTCCATGACAACAAAATCCGCTGCATCTATATAATCAGGATCCTTTATCAAGGGTTGGTCAAAATTTCCGATATCCCCGGAAAAAACCAACTTCCTTCTCTCCTTGCCTTCCTTGAGCCACATCTCGATGGATGAAGAGCCAAGAAGATGCCCTGCATCATTGAACCGCACCTTGACTCCCTCTTCTACAGGACAAATTTCTTCATATGTACAAGGGACAAAATATTGCATGGCATTATGGGCATCCTCAGTGGTGTAGAGAGGCTGAACACCCTTTTTACCCGCACGTCTTGCCTTCCTGCTCTTCCATTCTGCTTCCATCATCTGTATATGGCCACTGTCAGCAAGCATGATCTCACACAATTGAACCGTTGCAGAGGTGGCGAATATCTTACCCTTAAAGCCATTCTTCACCAACAACGGAATTCTTCCACTATGGTCTATATGAGCATGAGTCAAAAATACATAGTCAATCGAGGCTGCATCAAAAGGGAGGTTTATCCCCTGTTCTTTTTCATCGTTGCCCTGTGGAAGACCACAATCGACGAGCATGTACTTGCCATTGCATTCCACCATGGTACAACTTCCGGTTACCTGTTGAGCCGCTCCAAAAAAAGTAATATGCATAAAATAATCCTCTTACGATAGGTTTATTCTTAGAATACGCGCGTTCTTAGCAGGATGCAATGTATTTTCCAAATCCAAAGCATCTTTACTCCAGCTTGTAAAACGTAGGAACATTACTGTATCTTATAACGACTGGAGGAACATATGGATGCAAATTTAATGAAGAATCGCCAATTGCAGGTTGAGAGAACTATCAAAGCTTTGGCAAAAAACAACATCGAAGCCAGATTCCTTGCATCAGCAAAGGACGTGGTCCCTGCAGTCAAGCAATTGCTCAAGGATGGGGAAACAGTATCAGTGGGAGGTTCCGTAACTCTTTCAGAAACAGGTGTTCTTGATCTGCTCAGAGGCGGCATTTATAAATTTTTGGACCGATATGCCCCCAATCTTGACAATGAACAAGTAGAAGAAGTGCTCCATAAAAGTTTTTTTGCAGATACTTATTTTGCAAGTGCCAATGCCGTTACAGAACATGGAGAAATTTACTGTGTTGATGGAACCAGCAACAGGGTAGCTGCCCTTCTCTATGGTCCGAAACAGGTTATCCTTGTTGTCTCCTGGGACAAAATCGTACCCGACTTGGTCAGCGCAATTCTCAGAGTCAAACATATCGCTGCCCCAAGCAACGCACGAAGACTGAACACAGGATCTTATTGCACACAGAGTGGTACTTGCTTACGACAAGCAGTTGATGACCGAAATCTCATGGCCTTGCCTGCAGGCGCTTGTGAACATACCGTCTGCTCAAATTACGTAGTGTTTTCCCATCAACAACAGAAGGGAAGAATGAAGGTTCTTATTGTAGGCGAGAGTCTTGGATACTAAAACTGGAGGAATTAACGTGATTTCTGATTTTACATTTTACACCCCGACAAAAGTTATCTTCGGCAAAGATGCAGAAATGCAAGTTGGATCATTGGTTAAAGAGGGGGGCTATAAAAAAGTTCTTGTGCATTACGGCTCAGAAAGTGCGCGAAGAACAGGCCTGCTTGATAGAATATTCTCATCCCTTAAGAAGGCTGACATCGACTACGTTGAGCTTGGGGGTGTTGTTCCCAACCCAAGACTGAGCAAAGTGCATGAAGGCATCGAGCTGTGCAAAAAAAACGGTGTTGATTTTTTGCTGGCTGTAGGAGGAGGCTCTGTAATCGACTCTGCAAAAGCCATAGGATATGGACTGTTTCATGATGGCGAGGTTTGGGATTTCTATGAACAGAAGAAAGCCGTAAAAGGGTGTTATCCTGTAGGGGCCGTCCTTACCATTGCTGCAGCAGGCAGTGAGATGAGCAGCTCTTCCGTCATTACCAATGAAAACGGCAATTTTAAAAGAGGACTGAACAACGATGCTGCTCGCTGCAGATTTGCCATCATGAATCCTGAGCTCACCTATACCCTTCCGCAATACCAGACAATGTGTGGAGCAGTGGATATCATGATGCATACACTTGAGCGGTACCTCATTGTAGGCGATACCATGGAACTGACCGATGAGATTTCCCAGGCCTTGCTCAGGAATGTCATGCAAGCTGCCCTGCATCTCAAGGAGAATCCTCTTAACTATGATGCTCGAGCAACACTCATGTGGGCGAGCAGCCTTTCCCACAATGGCCTCACCGGTGTAGGAAACCAAAGCCGAGGCGACTGGGCTCCCCATCAGTTGGAACATGAGATGGGAGGAATGTTTGATGTAGCTCACGGAGCTGGACTTTCAGCCATCTGGGGCAGTTGGGCAAGGTTCGTGTATCTACAAAAACCAGAACGTTTTGCCTCCCTCGGGTATAGCGTCTTTGATATACCTAAAAGCGGTGATGTGAAAACAGATGCACTGAACACCATCAATGCCATTGATGCATTTTTTGCAAACATCAATATGCCGATCAACTTCGGTGAGCTGGGAATATTTCCTACCAACGAACAAATTGACGAAATGTCCAAAAAAGCAACATTCTTTGGCAAACGAACCCTTGGTGATTTCATGGTCTTGGATGAAGAGAAGATTAGAGCCATCTATACAAGAGCAAACAGTGTTAGTTCTTAAGCGACCAAAGATACATCAACAAGTGTTGCTCAATAGTGTGCTTCGGGCCATTTCTGAGAGCATCTCTTCTTGAACGAGCCAGATTATTTCGTCGTACGAAGGACCGATAGAGCTTGATCGTTGCCAGATCATCCTCGTTCGGTCCTTCCAGAAATTGGCTTGGGTGCAATTGCAAGAGGTCTTTTGCCTCACTTCTGCTTATGCTTGCCAAGCCTTTTCTTTGCATCAACTTCATTAGTGTCTTCTGTTGCTCATAGCTTATTGAAAACAAAAACTCATCCAATGCTTGGACCACCTCTTCTTCTGCTCCTCTTGCATCCAAGAAATCATGCCAGGAAGCAGGAAGCTGTAAAGAGAGTTGCAGAAGCTCAACACTTCCCATCAAGGTCCCCAAAACGGGAACCAGTGTTCCTCTTGCCCTCCACAGATGCTGTAAAAGTGGTATAAATGAGTACATCTCTACTTCAGATCGCTCTTCCCATACATGTATCAACTCTTTGGTGGCCTTCATCACCCATGGCTCATCACCCTTGCTTGTAGCAATGATGCTTCGATAAAGATCTTCCGCCATCAAGGAAAACAACGCAGTATGATAATACGTACGTATTACTCCTTTATAATCAGCAAAGAACTCTTTGGAAGCTGCTATCTTATATAAAAAACCCCACAGATGAATTTTTGTAATGACCAATGAACGACCAAGGGTAGCTTTTACCGGAAGGTTTATAACCTCCTCCATTCCTTGGTTTGACAACTTTTTAGCCAGACTCTCCCAAGTACGTGTCGTATCTGTTGACAGTAAATCATGATATAGGGAGCCTGAGCGCTGC
Organism: uncultured Sphaerochaeta sp.; assembly: GCA_964547185.1. Lineage (GTDB taxonomy): Bacteria > Spirochaetota > Spirochaetia > Sphaerochaetales > Sphaerochaetaceae > Sphaerochaeta. Next base: position 56,179 of record CAZJMG010000015.1, on the reverse strand, counting down.
ATTACCTGAGCAAGAATATCCAAATCCTTGACACGATTATCCAAGACTGCAGCTAGAGCTGCGTCTTCGACAGCAATCAAAAAACTGCATTGCTCCAAGGTAAGACGCTCTCGTTCGGTAAATGGAAACACAGTAGCCATATGAATGAACCATAGGATGGAAACAAATAAATGTCCAGAACCAATTTCAAAACCATGGTTCTTGTAGTTATTTTAATCAATACTCAATACGTGAACCAAAGATAATCAGTAGCGCTCTGAGGCGAGGGCGATTCGAGTCTTGTTCAGGTTCTCAATCGTCTCCTCTCGTCTATTGAGAGAAACTCCTACTGCCAGGACGTCAATAACACTCATCTGAGCAATCATTGAGGACATGGGCTCGAACCTATAATGGGACTCATAAGAGGCAACGGTCAACACCGCATCCGCAGCTCGCGCTACAGGAGTCTTCTCATGACTGACAATTGCTAGTGTAACGGCTCCTGCCTGTCGAGCGACTTCTAGGGCCTTCACGATATCTCTCGTTGCTCCTGAGTGGGAGATGACGACGAACACCTGCGAAGGCTTCATCATGGAGGCCGCCATGATCGCCATATGAGAATCGGTGAAATACTCACAGCCGATTCCGACCCTAAAGAACTTATGGTAGGCATCCATAGCAATGACAGCGGAACCACCCAGTCCGAAAAACAAGATTTTCTCGGCTTTACTGAAGGTCTCGATCATCCTCTCGAGTACTGGATGGTCCAGTGTGGAAAGGGTGCTCATAATAGCGTTCGTGTTCGACTCGAACACCTTCCTCACCAGATCAGGAACTTCTTCATTGCCGTCCATTGCCTCATGAATTGTCCGAACCGTCGGGATGACCGATTGTGCAAGAAAGATTTTGAAATCCTGGAACCCTTTGAACCCAACCGCCCGACAAAAGCGAATGACCGTCGGGTCACTTACCCCTACAAGATCTGCAAGCCCACTGATTGAGTAGTGGACAACCTCGTTCGGGTGTTGCAGAACATACTGAGCGACCTTGACCTCTGACTTACGCAGATTCTGCATATTTCCCGAAATAAAGGTGAGGTTATCCATCATATCTCCTATAGTGACTTATCTATCATGCTCCAATAGTCAATTCCAACCCAAGGGTATCGAAAGCATCCTGTATCCACCCAAGTATCTGTGCATATTTTCCATCATCCGGGGCAGGCATGAGCATGGGTTTTCGAGGGAACCCTGGTTCATACCCCCTAGCCTTCAAGGCCATGTGCGAGACTATCGTGCTGTCAGTATAATGCATTTTCTTGCTGAGTTCCATCATTACGATATAAGCTTTCTGAGCTTTATCCCACTCTCCAGCTTCTGTAGCCCTTATCATCTCCGTCATAATCTCAGGGGCCCAGTTGTTCATTCCCGCAATTGCAGCTTTCACCCCCATGAAGTAGAAAGGAAGCCAGCCGGTAGAGGTCCCGAGAATCACCTGGAAATCGGCTTTGGCTAGTTCCATCTTGTAGGCCACCTGAGAGAGGAAGCCCACTTGGAGAGGACTATCCTTTAAACCTTTCAGACCATAGGCCTGTAGTTTCTCTACCACAGGAACACTGAAAGTGTAACGCGAGGTGCCGGGATTGTTGTAGGCGAACACAGGAACGGTAACGGCATCGATGATCTGCTTGTAATACTCGATGATGATTGCATCCTCATGCTTGTAGTAGAACGGAGGTACAGCCCCTATCGCATCCATCCCTGCCGCTTGTGCAGCTTTTGCGAGCTTGACGGTGTTCACTGTATCAATACAGCCCACATGGGCAATCAGGGTCTTGTTCTCATAGCTGTCAGCAACCTTACGTGCCAGCTCAAAAATCTCGATACGCTCTTCATTGGTCATAAGGGGACCAGCACCATAGGAGCCGGTCAAAAAGAGCCCATCAACACCTCTATCGAACATCCATCTCATGTGCCACTCAGTGCGGCTAATGTCAACCGATCCATCCTCGTTAAAAAAAGTGATGTTCGGAACCAGTGATCCTTTAATCATATTCTTACTCCTCAATCAAAAGATTTTCCATTTTGGGAAGACATACCTTATTAGGGCATGACATACGTATAACCAGATAATAAGAGATTCGTATGTTGCTAATTCAGTTTCTCGCTTCGATTTCCCCTGTCGGTGAATATCACACCGATGCTGAAACCTCCTTATAGTTAACAGCAAGCTCTTTTTTGCCCTCAATTAATATTCCTATGACCTGCCTTGCGACAATCATTGAGACAGAGGAACTCGTTTCATAGGAGGTCGCTGCAATGTGGGGTGTCATCACGATATCTGTGAAACGCAAGGGGCTGTCATGAGACGGGGGCTCCTGGCGATAGGCATCGAGTGCAGCACCAGCAATCCTCCCATTCTTCACCGCCTCAATAAGGGCCTGTTCATCCACCAAGGCTCCCCTTGCCGTGTTAATCAGATACGAACTCCTTTTCATGAGCGATAGTGTCCGCTCACAAACAATATGCTCGGTCTCAGGGGTGAGAGGGACGGAGAGTACAAGGTAGTCAGCCTCAATGAATACATCATCACACTGCTCTGTTAGCCTTACCCCATGATCCCGTGCCCAGGATTGATCAGCATAGGGATCGTACCCAATCACCTTCACATCAAATCCCTTCAGCAGCTCGACAAGTCTTCTGCCGATGTTACCGAGCCCTATGATCCCAACGGTCTTAAATGAGACTTCATGTCCCGCGGTACGTTCCCACCGTCCTTCCTTAAACAGATCAATATGTTTATCGATTCTCCTACCGACAGTGAGCATCAAGGCTAGTATCAACTCTGCAACGGCGTTTTTGTTTGCTCCGGTCACATTAGAAACGAGTACGCCATGGGCGGTTGCACACTCAACATCAATTCCATCAAGTCCGGTGCCGTGCATATGCACTAGCTTCAGACAGTCAGCTGCCTCGAACACATCCGATTCCACCGGATCGTTCCCTACAATCAAGCAGTCTACTCCTTTAATTTTTGAGGCAATCAGGGAACTGGTCATGACCGGGGCCTGGAGGTGTTCAAGGATGAACCCCTTCTGTTCCAATAGGGATGCGGCTTCTGCATTGACTTTACTGAAGGACTTAGACGTCACCAAGATCTTCATCAGTTTGACCCCCTCGTCACACCTTCGGAGATCACCGCAACCAAAGTCTGATACGTTTCATATCCCTTCTGATAGCACCCTGTAACAGTCTCATCAGGATAGACCATGGATTCACAGCTCTCATTCTCTGAGTCGAACCGCAAGGAATCGAGGAGTCCGGTCGCATATAGCCCCATGATAGCGGCTCCAGCCAAAGAAGCTTCAGCATGCTCGATTGTACGCAAAGGACGTTCTAGTATTGAACTGATAATTTGTGCAATGTTTTCCCCTCTCGCTATCCCCCCGCTAAGAATCATATCGTGCACGAGATCTACCCGCTCGCTCATCAAGGCAATGATAGATCGCAGGTCATACCCAATTGCCTCTATAAGAGCCCTCACCAAGTGTCCCAGGGTATGGTTCGCATTGAGGTTTATGATATTACCCGTCAGGCGTACGTCCCATGAAGGACTCCTGGCCCGCCTTAAGTAGGGAAGAACGATTAACCCTTCGGCACCTGCAGGAATATCTGTAGCAAGAGAACTCAGCCGCCTGCACCCCGATTTCTCCTCACAGAGCTGGTGATAAGGATCCTGATCCAGGATATTTGTTGCAATCCAATCAAAGGCGTTTCCTACGTTGGAGAGAATCCCACCATATGCCCAGAGAGAATCTGTCAGGCAGAAACACCACAAACTCCCATCAGGATCCGTAATGGCCTTGTCTGAAAGCACTCGGGCAGCACCACTTGTGCCAAGATCGATGTTGACGGCCCCTACTTGATAGGCTTTCGAGCCTATGTTCGCTAAAGGCCCATCGCCGCCGGTCAAGACCAAGCGCATCTCGTCTGCAAGCCCAAGCGTAGCTAAGAGAGGCACATCCTTAATCTCGAACACTCGTGTACCCGAGACGGGCTCTGAAAGTTGGTGCTCAGAAATACCGGCACTCCTAAGAGCTCCTTCACACCAGCGGTGTGTTCTGATATCGAACAATCCCGTCGCTGATGCCATAGAGTAATCAACGACATACTGCCCAAGCAGTGGATAGAGGACATACTCCTTAATCGAAATGAACTTGAAAGCAGCGGCAAATACTTCTGGAAGGTTGTTGCTGATCCAACGGATTTTGGCAATAGGAAAGATGGAACTTGAAGGACATCCGGTTCGTTCATACCACCCAAGCTCCCCAACCTCCTGCCTGATTTGAAGGACCTCTTTTTCAGCTCTCCCATCAGACCAGAGGATACTCTTGGTCAAGGGGATTCCCATTTGATCAACTGCCAGAATACTGTACATCTGTGAGGAAAACGCTAGATTTCTTATCATAGATGGATCTTTTCTGAACGAACCAACACATTCGGCTATCGTCTGGTAGACTCTCTTCTTGATTAATTCTGGATCCTGTTGCTCAAAGAAGGGCTCTGGTCTCTCAGTCGGATAGAGATTCTGTGCTCTCGCATGAACGTTCCCTTGCGTATCATAAATCATTGAGCGTACCGAGGTAGTCCCGATGTCAGTGGCTAGGATGTAGCTATTCATCTCATTGCTCCTACAGGTAGAGTCCGAACACATTCTTTGGCAAGAACGTGATGATCTCAGGAAAAACAGCGGTCACGAAGAGAGCGGCATAGATAGCTATCATAAAGGGCGCTAGTTCTTTAACTACTTCAGTGAAGTTCTTACCTGAGGTAGAACACCCTGTATAGATGAGAGTTCCAACAGGGGGTGTCACCAAGCCTGCTGTAAGAACACTGCAGAAGAAGACCCCGAAGTAAATCGGATCCACCCCGAATGCCACTACAGGACCCATGAATATCGGAGTCAAGATTAGGATGGCAGGGGTAAGATCCATAATCATCCCAATTATCAGGAGAATTGAGAATGAGACAAGCATAAACACATTCGTTGAACCGATACCTGTAACCATAGCCTCAGTCACTTGCTGAGGGACTCTCTCATACGTCAAGATCCAAGCGACGGCTGTCGCTGCCCCGACAATACCCATGACCATCCCTGAGCTTGCCATCGAACGCCTAATCATCCCCGGGAGTTCTTTGATATCGAACTCCTTATATATGAAGGTTCCAACGAACCATGCATAAATGACAGCAAACGCACTGGTCTCCGTCGCTGTCATGACTCCACCGACGATACTGCCGAAAATCAGCAGGGGAAATATGAGGGCCCAAATCAGTCCTTTTGTATCACCAAAATCTATTGTCTCCGTATCCATACCGTAACGACGCTTCTTGGAGATCAGGAATGCAACCAGGCATTCAGCAATTGCAATGAGCACACCAAGAACGATTCCTCCTGAGAAGAGCGCCCCAATCGAGTCTCCTGTCGTTGAGCCGTAGACAATCATCGGTATCGAGGGAGGAATAATCGGTCCTATCACACCACCAGATGCGATGACCGCAGCAGAGAAGGCTCTTCCATATCCTTGCTTGACCATCGCTGGATAGAGGATCGAACCAATAGCAATGGCAGTAGCAATAGCTGAGCCATTGATAGCAGCAAACAGTGCACAGGAGATGATAGTTATGATGGCAAGACCTCCCGGGATCTTTTTTACGAGCTTTGAAACCCCAGAGATGATCCTTCTGGTCATCCCTCCTCCATTCATAATCTCCCCTGCAAAGATGAAAAAGAACATAGCCACGAGACCATAATTATCCATGGAGAGCACAAATTTCTGAGCGAAGATGAGCAGATCCATGTTATTCATGATCAACATGACAATCGCGGCAATGGCCAAGGCCAGCACGATAGGGATTCCAATTACGAAGAATGCACCAAACAATCCAAAATAAAGTAGTAGTGTCTGCATATCTTATTTTCCCTTCCTCTCTCGAACTTCCCGACTAGCAGAGGTTTTCTTGATAATCAATGATACAGTCCCTTGGATGCCGACTCCTGTCCACACGACCCCTGCCGCAATACCGGGAATGAGGAAGAGAGCCGTTGGCCAGTTTGTACCAGCTAAGGGAACATCCCCGATCATCGTGTTGTATTTATATCCATACCATGCGACAACGCCCCCAACGACAGCTAGAATGACCTTGTAGAATAGGGTACTTAAGTACTGAAGACGGGGATGCTTCTCAGCCAATGTTGTAAAACCGATGTGCTGATTACGGATGAACCCTGTCGTTATGGCGATGAACATCGACCAGACGAACAGAATCCTCACAACCTCCTCAGCCCAAGTGAATGAGCTGGAAAAGACGTAGCGAACCACTGCATTGCTGAACATGATAAGTGTGGCAGATATCCCGAAGATGATAAGGACTGTGACCTCTGCCTTCCCGATTAAATCCATTCGTGATTTCATAACTGACAGCTCCTATGTACCAGCTCATTATGTAAGGAAGACCATCAGGTCTTCCTTACTCACCTTCCTCATTTCTACTTTGCAGCCTCGAGAACCTTTTTAAGCAAGTCCTCATAAACCTTTCCATACTCTTTGGAAGCCCATGCATAGGCACCCTCAGCCTTCTTCTGGAACTCAGCCTTCTGGGCATCTGAAAGAATGAGCACCTCAGACTGTTTCCCTATCTCAGCGATATATTCGTTCTGGAGTTCTCTTCCTCGATTCCTCTCCCAAATCCGAAGTTCATAGACAGTAGTGGCAATAAGGTCCTGTACATCAGCAGGTAATGCATTCCATTTCCTCTCAGAGAAGAAGACCGGTACTGCAGAGTAGACATGATCAGACTGCGATACATACTTCTGTTGTTCATAAAATTTATTTGTAGCAATCAAAGCAAACGGATTCTCCTGGCCATCAACAACTTTTGTGGCAAGTGAGTTATATATCTCAGTGAATGGGAGTGGGGTCGGATTCGCCCCAAGAGACCTAAAGTACTGGATATGGAGCTGATTCTGCTGGACACGAAGTTTCACTCCTTGCAAATCCTCAGGTGCAAGTATAGGTCGTACATTGTTGGTAATCTGCCTAAACCCATTTTCCCAGAAGGCCAGACCAATCAACCCTTTGCTTTTCAGTCCATCAAGAAAGACTTTGCCGATTTCACCGTCAAGGACCTTGTCAGCTTGGCTCTCATTCAAGAAGACGTACGGGGATTCAAGGACATAATATATAGGATTGTGTTGCCCTAGTGGTCCAGTTGTTGTGGGGAGCATATCGGTAACCCCTGCTTGGAGCTGGCCGATGATCTCTCCTTCCGATCCAAGCTGCCCGCCAGGGAAAAGCTGAACATCAATCCTAGAATCTGCAGCTTCTACTATTCTCTCAAACTCTACTGCTGCCTCATGGATTGGTCCTCCTGCCGTACCATACCCGACTTTTATGACGAAAGATTCCTTTTTGGCCTCTCCTGAGCCCTGTGCAAAGAGCGAACCAACGATGAAACATAATACCAGAATGAATACAAAACTCTTTTTCATAGCTTCCTTCCTTTTTTTTGTAATTTTACTACGTAGTAATACTACGACCTATAAAGGTATCTGTCAACATTTTTTTGTACCAATATTTTTGGGATAATAATCTAGACAAAGTTTCGAATAGGTGATTAAGAATGTAGTAAATGCCTGCTGCTACCTTGCATGCAGAAGCAGACAAAATGCAAAGGAACAGGAACACATTCATAGTCTGTCAATACGTTGCAGTTAAGTATGGTTTTTTAGACAGTATGGGGTCGAACTGGATGAAACAATTTCTTTGTGGAGGCTTTTCCAAGGAAGTCTCATGACAATGAACGGGTGCACTTGAAATTGCCTCTCCATAAAAAAAGGCATCTCACTAAGAAGATGCCTCTCATTCATTGTTTATTCTGTGTTAGTTTCTATTCCATGAACAAGCGTACCACTTCCTCACTATCCTTAGCTTGTTCCAACATTCTTCTGAATACTCCGCTGGTACAACTTCGGGCAATCGATGCAAGCAACTCAACATGCATCGAGGCCGCGGATGAAGGAGCTACAACGAGAAAGAAAATCTTGCTCTTCTGTTCATCCAATGATTCAAAATCGACAGGAAAACGACTGATCCCAATAACCAGGGACACCTGGTCAACCACGTCTGTCTTGGCATGAGGAATAGCAATGCCGTTCCCGATGGCTGTGCTGCAAAGACGCTCTCGATCGAGGACCGCCTTCAATACCTGTTCAAACTGCTGCGTTGAATACCCTTTGGCTCGCGCCAACACCTCAACCAGTTCGGTAATAATCCCTTGCTTGTCGGTGTGCATCAATGGCACTTTCACCAAATCCTTGTTCAATACATCAAGTACATTCATGCAAAGCTCCTTACGTTTCAAACTCGAGCCAGATATCGTCATCATCCCGCACAACCAAAACAGGGCAGGGAGCAGTACGCATCATCCTATCAGTCTCACTAGCCAACTCCTCTCTTCGTGAACGGATATCGGTAATCCCTCCCAGAACAAGAAGATCGGCAGATTTGGATTTGAGCAAATCTTTCATCATTACATGTACAGAACCCTCGAGTTTTACTGTTTCTATCTCAACATTCTTCATGTGCCCAAGGCGTTGTGCATGCCTAAGATACCGGTCTGCATCTACTTGAAGATCCAGCTGATATTCATCCCGTTCAATGGCGACAAAAATCCCAGCCTTCACCAACTCACTCAATGCTCGAGTATTCACTACATATACTGCAGTCAGTTTCGCATCGTGCTCTCTTGCCAGCTTTATCCCATACATGATGGCGGTCATCGAACTCTCCGACCCATCCAGATACACAACGATCTGTTTAAACGGAACTCCCATGCGAACCTCCTGCCTGCATCGTATCATTATCCTGTATCGTGGTCAAAGCATCAGCCTGCATTTTTGCTTGTTCCATCCTGTCTTTGACCACCTTCAGCAATATGAAATTTTCTCGTTCCTGCTCCTCGATTCTTCCCTGCATCCAGCGCATTGTTTCAATGTTTTCAGGGATGACGATCTTCTGCAGAGCGTTGACCTTTTTTATGGTTTTCTTCACTTCCTTCGCAAGACGCATAATCGAGACTTTCAACTCTGCAAGACGTCCCATCAGTTGCAACGTTGAACGATATCGATCGATTGAGAGTTCAGAAAGTATACTGGTGTCTTCACTACTGAAATAAGGACTATGATCTGTGAAGGTTGTTTCAACCCTTGGAACAGTAACTCCCATCACCCGCCGACTTCCCAGTTGTATCGAGTAGTCGATGTTTACAGACCCGGCAAGATTTCCAATCCTCAGCCTTCCCATATCCATGATGGCATCACTGAGAGAGGCCTGAGCTTCCTTCAAAGCAGAAAAGACCCTCCCCTCATAATCGACGGCTTGGTCGACGAGAGTTAGCAATTCAACCACAAGAATCGATCGCTTCTGATCGAGCAACTCGTGACCCAGTTGTGCAAACTTAAGATCCTCATTCAGTGCAAGCAGGTTACTCCTGGTAGGAGCAAGTGAAGTATTCAAAACCCCTCCTATCTGCCGTAATGCTCGGCAATTTCCTCATCAGTGAGTCGTTGCAACTCTTCACTTGGCAGATGGCTCAAGGCCTCCCAACCAAGATCAAGCGTTTGTTCAATACTCCTGTCCTCATCAAACCCCTGATTAACAAAACGTTTTTCAAAGAAGGAGCCAAACTGTAAATACTGCTGATCGAGCGCTGTAAGCTCTTCTTCGCCAATAACAGAAGCAAGGTTCTGAACATCCTTTACGTGACTGTAGGAAGCAAACAATTGATTAGCCAAGTGAGGATGGTCACTTCGAGTCATGTTCTCTCCGATACCGTCCTTCATCAATCTTGAGAGCGAAGGAAGGCAGTTGATGGGAGGATAGATCCCTCTGCTTTGCATGCTTCGTTCAAATACAATCTGACCTTCAGTGATATATCCTGTTAAATCTGGAACTGGATGACTGATGTCATCATTTGGCATAGAGAGGATGGGAAGCTGAGTAATTGACCCAGGTCTTCCAAGGATCTTGCCCGAACGCTCATAAATTTCAGCAAGATTGGAGTATAGATAGCCCGGATACCCCTTTCTTGAAGGAATCTCACCTCTCATCGTCCCAATTTCCCGCAAGGATTCACAGTAGTTTGTCATATCGGTCATGATTACCAACACCTGTTTGCCCTTGTCAAAAGCAAGGTGCTCCGCAAGAGTCAACGCTGTCTTCGGTGTTATCGTACGCTCTATGGAAGGATCATCGGCAAGAGAGAGGAAAAGGGCAACATTGTCCAGCACCCCGGTCTCCTCAAAACTGTCAATAAAGAAACGTGCAACATCATACTTGACCCCCATGGCCGCAAAGACGATGCAAAAGTCTCCTTCGTTTCCCCGTACCTTCGCCTGCCTTGCTATCTGAGCGGCGAGACGATTGTGATCCAAACCGTTTCCACTGAAAATCGGGAGTTTTTGTCCCTGAATCAAGGTAGTCATCCCATCGATTACGGAAATACCCGTCTGGATGAAATCTCGAGGATACTCACGCGCTGTAGGATTGATAGGCTCCCCATTTACATCCCGTTCCTCAAACCCATGGACAGAAGCAGACCCATCACGACTTTTTCCCAAACCGTTCATTACCCTGCCAAGCATTTGTTCAGAAACTGCCAAGGAGAGAGGTTCTCCCATAAAACGCATTCCGGTTTTTGGCAACGAGAGTCCATCGGTACCCTCAAAAACCTGAACCACAACCACCTCATCACTGGTATCGAGCACTTGACCTGAACGAATTGTTCCATCACTGGTAGTGACTTCAACCAGTTCTCCATACCCTACCGGATGAGTATTTCGCATATATACCAAAGGACCGTCAATACGACTTACTCCTTTATACTCCCTGCCACTGAGCAAGCGTCGATCAGCTTGAGAGAGCAAGGTGTCTTCCCTAGTTCTCATAGATACCTCCCATCTGGTCAATCGAGCGCTCCAACCTCAATTGCAACTTATCAATGGCTTGGAGATCTTCGCTGGTAACGGTAAGGCGCATTCTTGCCATTTCCTGAACGGCACGAAGACGTCTGATTTTCACCATCGGCACTCCCTTGTTGATTGCTTCAAGACCACGCTCGTAATAAGCCAAGATAATGCAAAGCATCTTAATTTGTTTTTGTACAGAACAATACCTATCAACTTCGTCAAATGCGTTCTGTTGCAAAAAGGCCGTCTTGAACAATGAGCAAACTTCCAAGATAAAGTTCTGGGTATCAGGAAGAGCATCAGGACCCACAAGCTTGACAATCTGTTGCAGGCGAACCTCTTTCTGCAAAAGATCCATGATTTTCTCCCTGCTTTGATACCAGGAGCCGTCGCTTTGGTCATTCCACCACTGTTTTACCTCAACCAGGTACTCACTATAGGAATTGAGCCAACTGATTGCAGGATAGTGGCGACTGGAGGCCAGCTGACGATCAAGACCCCAGAAACAACGTACAAAGCGTTTTGTATGCTGAGTGACAGGCTCTGAGAAATCACCTCCAGGAGGGCTTACGGCACCAATAATAGAGACAGAACCTTCTCTGCCCCCGATGGTTTTCATAAACCCCGCTCGTTCATAGAACTGCGCGATTCGGGTGGGAAGATATGCAGGGAACCCCTCTTCTGCAGGCATCTCTTCCATTCTACCACTGAGCTCCCTGAGCGCTTCAGCCCAACGACTGGTAGAGTCAGCCATAATCGCCACGTGATAGCCCATATCACGATAGTACTCAGCCATGGTAATCCCGGTGTAAATAGAGGCTTCGCGTGCACTTACCGGCATGTTCGAAGTATTTGCTATCAGGATGGTTCGCTCCATCAGCGACTGACCGGTCCTTGGATCAACAAGCTGCGGAAATTCGCGAAGAACGTCAGTCATCTCGTTGCCGCGCTCTCCGCATCCAATGTATACAATGATGTCAGCATCGCACCATTGTGCTATGGAGTGCTGGGTCATGGTTTTTCCAGTACCAAAACCACCGGGAATAGCAACCGTTCCACCTTTGGCCAAGGGGAACAAGGTGTCGATAACCCGCAAACCTGTTATTAAAGGCTGTTTGAGCGCAAGACGTGTATCCACTGGACGGGGAAGACGGATCGGCCATCTCTGAATCATAGTAAGCCTGATTTCCCTTCCCTCATCGTCTACCAAGGTGGCAATCACCTCATCGACGGTATAGGACCCTTTTTGCACAATATCAAGCAAGGTAGCTCGTCCAATGGTAGGAGGCACCATGATCTTGTGTTCAATCCTTGATGTTTCTCTTACTGTGCCAAGTATCTGACCAGCTACTACCTCTTGCTGTGCACTTGCCAACGGCTCGAAGTCCCATTTTTTGGCATGATCGATAGCATCGAAATTCAACCCACGTGAAATGAAAGCACCGCTAGCCTTCATCAACTGTTCCAGTGGACGCTGTATTCCGTCATAAATCGTACCAATCAAACCAGGGCCGAGCTCTACACTTAAACTCATGCCGCTGCCGTAGACATTGTCAGAAGGACAGATGGATGTGGCATCCTCATACACCTGCACTGTAGCTAGTCCATCATGAAGCTTTACAACCTCACCTACCAGACGTTGCTCACCAATTTGAACTAATTCCATCATCATGGCATCGGTTATATCCTTGACGATGAGAATCGGTCCGTTCACTCTCTTGACATGCCCGATTATTCTTTCTTTCATGAATGTTCCTGAATCACTTGTCGTAATACGCGGTCAAATCGTCGAAGACGAACCTCGACCTGATTGTTGAACGACAACGAGCCGTCCAACGAAGAGACAATCACCCCATGCGAGCGTATGGGCTTATCCTCAAGAACCAAAGACACCTCAGAACCGGTTGCCTCCTTGACTAATCGGGCAGCCTCCTCAATATGCTTTGTTGTGACAGGACATTGCCTGCTGTAGGCAACCTTGGCTTGCTTGAGATCCAATCCTATTGCAGCTTCTGCAATCCATTTTGCAAGATGCGGCTCGATGGTTTTTGCATCAAGGGCAGCGAGCAATCGTTGCCTGACCTGATTATAGCGCTCATCAACCTCTCTCAGACTAGCCTTTCTTTTTGCACTTGCATAATTTGCCTGAAGACGCATCTCAAGGTGCTTGAGTTTTTGTTCAAGCTCCCGCTTCTGAGCCTCAATCTCGACAAGAGCTTTCTGTTGTGCTTCCTGTACAATATTATTGGCATCAGCCTTTGCTTCCTCAAGAATCTTTTCTGCCTTTTGTTGAGCTTCCTCAATGATTCCAGAGAGCAGATTGTTCTGTGTTGTTTCCATACAAAAGCTTTCCTACAACGATACCCCGATTGCTTTATTCACCAGGGCACGCAAATCGGTCTTCCCTTCCTTTGAATGAGGAGAAGGTATCTCAACAACAAGGGGAAAGGTCTCGCTAAAGAGATAGTGCTCCACAACAGGGCGTATCATCGAAGCAACTTCTTCTGTAATGATGATTATTCCCACTTGTGGATCTTCAAGAGCCTTTTCCCAAGCGATTTTTGCTTGGTGAGCATCTGCCGCCTGCATGCCGAAGACCCCTACCAGGGAGAACCCCAGTACGGTATCTTCGTCGCCGATGACAAAATACTTCATCTATTATACCTTTCCGAGAATCATCAAGCTGGTGATAAAACCAAAAACAACAAGACCTTCGGCAAGAGCAATGAAAATAAGAGCTTGTGAGGCAATCTCAGGGCGTTCACTGATGGCTCCCATCGCTGCACTTCCAACCTTTCCAATAGCCATTCCTGCAGCTATAGCTCCAACTGCAAAAGCAATTGCAGCGGCCAAGCAAACCAAAGCAAGGTTGTAATCACCTCGACTTGCCGCTTCGGTTGTTGCTGCATAGGCACTCGGTGCAAAAACAAAGGCTGATGCGAACAACACCAATGCAGTTGCGCCAAAGGTTTTTGTAACATTTCTCTTGAATGCAATGTTGGTCATTCTTTGACCCTCCTAAAAAAATAAACCTATCTCTTCTCAAAGGAAGTGGAACTGAGTCTGACCGGCTCATACGCTATTCCTCTTCCAGTAAAATACCGACTAAAGAATTCATAGTAGTTCAATCGCAAGGACTGAATACCTGCACTCAATCCTTCCAATACGATAACCAGGATGTTGCCAAGAATAAAGATGGTCAAACCTGGAAAGCCACCAACCATATCTGACAGTTGCTTGAAAGAAATCATCAAGGAAGCATGAGCAATTCCCAAACCTGCAACACGCATGAAAGAAAGGGTATTGGAAAGATATCCCGTGAAAATCTCAAGAATATCAACGAGCCACTCCATCACTGCATCCAAAATAACATGAGAAACAGCAAGAGCTTCACCGCCCTTTCTGCGGTGAACATAGTATTTTAGGAATCCTCGACAAAACAATAAAAAGAGAGCAATCGTAATTACCGTTGAGATCCATGGCTGAGAGGGAAAGCTTCGGTATCCACTCTGCACAAAGCCAAAGCCCAAATAGAGGCCAAGTGCAAAGAGAATGCCTCCTAACAATCCGTTCTTATCCAGTGCCAGCGTCAAATAGTCGCCCTTACGAACCAGGTTGATCCAGTTCAAGATCAAGCCGGTATAGATGATTACGATACCAAACTTTATTGTTATCCCTAAAATCCCATACACATCATTGACCAAAGCGTTCTGCGCATGACCGCCAACCGCTGCCTCGTAATTGAACCAAAGAGGAGGAAGCAGCTCAAGGCCGAAATAGGAACCAAAAAGTGCGCCGAACACCATTGCAGAAATCCCTAGGTACAATAAAAGATCACTGAGGTTGCGACTGATTAATCCATCTTTCCTCAAAGGATGCTTCTTATAACTCTGCCTAAAGAGCAATCCGATGACAAAAAGTGCCAGACCTTGCCCAACATCGGCAAACATAAGTCCGAACATAGCCAGATAGGCTGCCATAACAAAGAACGTAGGATTGACGGTTCCATACTCGGGAATACTGTAATTGGTGACCATCTTCTGAAATGGAGCCAACAACTTCGGCGAGGTTACCGCTACAGGAATTTCATTGCGGGGCAATTGCTTCGCCTCAGTCCAATCAACAACACACTGACCATCACTAGCCTGCATGATTGCTTGAAAAACCTGGTCAGCCTGATCGGCAGGAACCCACCCGGAAAACAGGGTTGTATTACGGGTATAGGAAAAATAAGAACGAATCTGGTCGCTCAACTCATTCAACCGCAAATTTGCCCAGATTTCAAAAAGTTCATTCTGCCTCGATCGTACCAGTTCATCGACGCTTGCCTCAATGGACTTGCGGTGGCTGACAATATGTTCATGCTCTTTTTCAAGCCTCTTGCGTATTACCAAAAAAGCTTCTTTTTGTAATGCAATGTCCCCTGATTCCAGCCAACCATACTTTTGCAATAGGGGATCGACCTGGGAAATATCTCGCTTTAATGTTAATGATATATATTTATTATTGGAACCAATCGGCTCAAGCAAGCCTCCAAACGCAGACAATTTTCCAGAAAGATCCTCCACTTTTCCATGACCGATCTCTCCTACTCTCAAATCAAGATACTCGCCTTTATCCTCATGCATGTAGCGACGCATCTCCTCAAGCCCCATGGCTTGTTGGTTGCTCTGCTTTTGTTTTTCTTTCAATGCAAGCAGTTTTCCCGTTAGTTCATCAAGGGTGGAACGATAGCTTTGCATCTGCGGTGTTTGCAATTCAGAGACGTCAAGTTTTTCAGCCGAGGGAATCAGTACATGACCCTGCTTAAGCATTGCTTCAACACGAAGCCTCATTTCTTCAAGAGAAGATCTGCTGATACTGCTTGGACGACTTGAGAGCTTCTTCATCTGATCGGGATTGAGTTTGTTGACATGTACAAAATCCAGCACACCCAAAGAAAGCAGTGTCTTCACCACCTGATCGGTTTTCTGCTCCAAAACGACAGCCGTAAGCAGTTTCATCTCCTTGGTAAACAGATTCATCCTAACACCCCCTTGATGTACTGTTCATCATATCCATAGTACTTCCCATTCAAGACGGCTCGGATCATTCTCGTCTCCTCCTTGAAGAGAAAAAAGTAAGCAAGTGGAAGCGCGATAGAAAAAGGATCTGAGGTAAGCATCTTCTGATACATTTTTTTTCGCTGTTTATCCAAAGCGGCCTCAATCTTCAACGTCTGTAGAACCTCTGTCTGGTCGGCAGGTACACTCCCCCTCTTATTCAGCTCAGAGGCGTCTTCAATATCTGAAAGAAAGGCATCCATCAAGCTTTGAGGATCTCTCTCGGTTTCCTTCTGTTTAAGATAAGAGGCCACGAGCTTGCTGTCATAGACCTTTCCAAGTGGAATCAGAAGATTTTTTACATCCTCACTCTCCATTTGATGATACCAAAAGTATCGAACGAGAGTCAGAATATTCTTCAGGTCAATCTCAAAAAGAAAAACATCTGTTGCGATTTCCCTGTCAGTTTTTCCCAAATTTCTCGTGCATTCCATCAATTGCAGATACCAATTCTTATCCAACTCGCTTTCGAGGGCAAACAAGCCCTCTTGTTGTAAGCGGCTCAGACTAAAGGAAGCTACAGTTTGTTCATAGACGGTATCTTTCAACGCCTTGCATACAGCCTCATAGCTTGTAGCATTTATCAGGGCGACCCAATCCACTTGATGCAGAATCCTCTGTTTGAACAAATACTCACTACGATGCCTGATGCTTTGATTTCTGATAATGCTGCTGTACCAAAGCCTGAGGGCGTTCTTCAGATTATCAACCTCGATCTTCCCAAGCAGGTGTTCAACCAAGACGGCACTTTTCCCTTCGAGATGCTTTGCCACATCACGGTACATCGCAATCTCCAAGGTCAGAAGCACAAGCTCCATATGCTGCAAATCCCCGGTTTTATCATAAGATTCTGCAACTTGGTGATAGGCACTTGAACGCAATACAGCAACGGCATCAACCAGGCTTTCTGATTTCAGCAGTGTCGATACTATCTGCCGCTCCCGCATCAAGCCAATTTTTGCTCGAAGCTTGGCGTTGATGTATCCGTAGTGCGAAACAGGATCTTGTCTCATATCTAGCTGATCAACCCTTCAAGATCTGTTGCACAAATACGTGCAACCAGTGTATCGAGTATGGATTCCATCTTAAGATCATCCATCATCTGGGAGTTTGCGAGTTCTGCCTCATATTGCTCCAGACGCAATTGTACGTCCTGTTCAGCCTGCTCCAAGAGCGCGCGATTCTTCTCCCGTTCTTCTCGTAAACGGGTTCTCAATAGA
This sequence comes from uncultured Sphaerochaeta sp., assembly GCA_964547185.1. Lineage (GTDB taxonomy): Bacteria > Spirochaetota > Spirochaetia > Sphaerochaetales > Sphaerochaetaceae > Sphaerochaeta. Next base: position 38,850 of record CAZJMG010000015.1, on the reverse strand, counting down.
GCATTTGCTTGCATCTGGGCGTCGGAGATATAGTCTCTTGCTGTATGTTCGGCGTCTGAAATGATTTTTTGTGCTTTATCCTCAACAGTCAATACTTCGTTGATTATATCGCTACGCACGGCATTACTTCCTTGCATGGATTTTTCACTCGATTCCTATACTCTACCTTTTACCCTAGCGTGTCAAGCAACCTCAAGGAGCAGCTGTAAAAATCTGGGTTGCAGCAGGATCTTCTACAGGAATACCTATCATTTCATCGAATGCCGCCTCATCAAAGAAGAACTGCTCTTCCGTCACAAATCCATCATCAAACGATTCAAAGCTGAAATCACTCATATCGAAGGGTGGGAATATCAATGTCCAGAAGGACTCTTCATCGGTGCGTCCTGTTGATTCGAGCTGTACTTCAGCATCATAGCCGATAGTTAACTCAGTGCCGAACACATCGATATCCTCTTCAACCTGAAAACCGGTAAAAGCATCAAGTATGATGATGCGCTGTTCAAATGCAGGATCGGCTACCCAGAAATCCTCCAACAACAGGACACGATCCAGCCCCAATTCCTCAGAACTGAGATTAGGAACCTCAAATCGAACTGCATACCAGAGATCATCTACACGCAAGTCGAATAAATAGGTTCCATAGCCTACTTCGCTAAGTATGTAACGTCCTTCCTGATCAGTAAATAGATATAAGCTATCATCTCGTACAAGTTCTTCTTCGCCGTTCTCATCAACCAACACCCTGTAAACCGGGGAAGAGTACTGAACGTACGGAGACCCGTCGCTCATATACAGAAGACCACTGACGGTAAAAGAGGGTTCAACATCAATTCTCGCTACGAAGCTCTGTCTGCTTCTTGGCGTAATCTCATAGACAAAAGATGCTCCAAGAGAGAAGTCTGTAGCTCCACTGCTGAATACAACCACACTGTTTTTGGTGTTGGTGGTGATATTATTGTACAAGGCACTACCCAGAGGCCTTGGAAGAAAGGTCGGTGCACTATCCAGACTTCTAGCCACAGTAATCTGGCTTCTTTTCAGCTCTCCCACCGGCTTGACCAAAAGGAAGGACTCATTTACCGACCGGCCTATTCCAAAGGCTCCGTCAGCATAGGCCAAAGAGGTATTGGCTGTAAAAGTGGTTGCCATTTTCTGGTACGACCTGGTTATCTGTTGCCTCAGAGAGAAGGAAGAATACACACCACTACGGGACCATGCAGCAACCAAGCTATGGTCCAAAGGATCGGAATACTTGAAAGAACTCAAAGAGAGACTCAGACTGTCGTTGCTGGTTGGACGATAACTCATACCCAGGGAACTGGTTGCAGTGCCACTCAGAAGAGATGCTCCTGAAATCAAGCTTGTTGAAGTTGAAGCGCTGAGCCTTGGGCTGAACGAATAACTACCACCGACCTGTGCAGTAAGCCTGGGAGAGAACGTCTTCGTCGTATCTTGATCGGCTAGACTAACAGAGCCACTGATAGAGAACCCTCTGAAAGGAGAAAAACCAGAAGAGAAGGAAACGCCCCAGGTAGGATACGCATCAATAGAATTATATCCAACATTTCCAGAGAGGGTATATCGGATTGTTTCGGTGAGCTTTCCAGCATATGAGAGAGACAAAGTTGTATTGGATTTATACGGCTCGTTGACACTGAGCGCTGGGATGCTGTGGTTGATGGTTGTACTGAGCGTACCGAAATTACCATCTCGAGGACCGCTGTATCGATGACTCAAGCTGGATGAAAAAGAAGGTGTTCTCTTTTCTTCATTCAAACCAAGAGTAAGTTGCAACTGAGAAGTCCCGATCATCGTTGCAAGCACACTATTGAGGGTCCCGCTGAAAACCCCCGGCGATACAGCAAGTTCTGTGGTCATGGTGAAGGTGTCGGTAATACCGGTTTGTTGATAAAAGCTTGCGGTAAAGGCATCAAGATGATAGGAAAGGTACTGGTTATTCACCCAGGGTAGACTGAAAGTCCCTTCTGTCGATGCAGATTTAACCTGAGGCACAGATATACCAAAACCGTACAAGCTGTCCCCTCTCCCAAGAAGGCGGTAATCATAGCCCATATCCACATACTCAACACGAACATCGTCAGGATGTGCATCAGGTATAATGGTGATCTTTATCTTGTTGGCTCCTTGGGTAAAGACAAAATCTCGAAGGCGGTATGTCCCAGCCTGGAATTTTCTCTTGAAAACATCATCATCATTGATCGAGATTATGACCTCTGAAGGTTCCACCAATACGATACGGTACTCAAACTGATTACCCTTTGCACGATCTGTCCCATAGGCGTAGTTCTTTTCAAAATTGATAGCGAAATTCGTGGAGGACCCGATATTCTTATTACTCAGACTCGATCCAATATTTCCAAAGCTGAGTCGATGACTGCTTTCTACAAAGTCATAGAACCCGCTCCAACTGCCTGGATTGAAATAGGGAGTACGAGACGAAAGGGAAAAGAAAAAATTCAAGCCGATGCCAAACAAGGAAGCCCGATTTGATACAGCTAGAGAGATAATCCTCTGGTCGAGCTGAGAGAAATCCGAGGGATAATCGAGCATTGCGTAAAGGCTTAAGGAAGTAGCTAGAGCAAATTTTGCAGGCTTGAGCACAATGGCACCACTCAAACCAAACTGTTCACGTCTATTGATAGCAGATGCGGTGATACTGATGGTACGCTCAGGCATATCCTGCAGACTGAACGTAAGAAAAACAGCGAACTGGATTGGATCATAGGATGCTTGAACACCCCTCTCGATCAAATCATCAAGGGAAAGATACTCTTTGTTGTCTCCAAATATTCTTGTATAGGCCTCATTTGTAATGAATCTGCCTATATAGAAGGCCAACTCCTCAGTATTAATGAATCGATTCTCTTGTGAGAACTCTACCTCAATATCCCCTACCCGCTCATCATTGATAAATAAGCTGAGGAAGTAAAATCCATCCTCAAAAGCGATCGCCGTATCGGCTCCAACCACAAAAAAGTCTGCCCAGAAGTCATCGTCGGTGGGACCTGTAAAGGCAGTGGTCTGTGGATAGAACATATCATATTCTTCCTCAGTAAGAACCAAAGGCTCGAAAACATAGGGAATATCGGGAACAAAGACTTTACTGATAGGATCCTTCATAAAGGCGGGAGCATGAGGAACCGCAATCGGAGCCACGATTTCAACAGGTTCCATTATAATAGTTGGCAAGGTGTCTCTCCACTGCAAACCAGGGAAAAGAGGGAAAGAGAGCAGATGTTCAGGTGGAGGAAGAAAGCGAACATATCGCTCTATCAAAGGCTCTGAGGCAAAGACAGGCATCGAGGGTATGACGACTTTCTCAGAAACCTCAACCTCGACAGGCTTCTCAAAAAGCGGAGGAGCCTGAACAGGAATTATAATTTCAGTGACCTCGACCGAAGGTTCTCTCTGGTGAAAACAAGTCCACACAAACGCAGAAAGAAAAAGGGTCAAGAACACGAGCAGTATCAATAGATAGAATGCATGTGCCAACCCTTTCTTCTTCATACAGGAACCCTTTTGTTCAATAGGAGACAACTACTCCTGCTATCTTGTATACTTAAGTGTTGCCTGATATGTTACTCCAGGATCTCGTGATAAGCCTTCTGGCCAAGGTACTTGCTTAGTCACAGATTTCTTGGCCAAAATATTCATTCCATCGATACCAGGCAAAGATTCAGCTCCTTGCAGTACTACAGAATTTCCTTTACTGTCCCTGATTTCCAGGATTGCAGAAATCAACAACTGATGAACCGTGCCTAAATTTGCAATAGTCACCGACATCATTGGGTCTCCCTCAGCACTCACTGCTGGAGCAACTGAGCGAACTGCTACATTTTCAACAATACGGGAAGGTAATACATACAAACTGGTGGTATAGATGTATAAAAAGTTGAACATGCCTCTGTCGGTAGAGCTTCTTCCTTGGGAATAGGGAATCTGCTCTGCCCTGAGGCGGAAAGCCAGCTCATTGGTTACAGTTCTTGGGCCTCTATACTGCACACGCACGACCCAGCTACTCTGGGGAGGAACCACAAGCTTGTTGGGAACAATGGAAAAATAAGCATCGGCAGGAGAATTGATCTCATTGCCTTGGGCATCCTGATCCCGAATCAGAGCAGTGATACTGATTGCAATCGAATCATTGCTGTCATTTACGATTGTATAGGTCTTTGTGCTCTCAGCGCCTGTAGGTTGGAACGACTGTTCCAAGGGTGAAAACTGATAGGCATACACAGATGCGAGTAAAATGAGTCCAACCATGAGGGTTGAAAACACTCTTTTTCTTCTATTGGTTCTCTGGTTCATACATTTCTCTCTTTTTTTTACCTAAGGACAGTCTTGAAGTCAGTGTACGGCATCAGAATAAAATCATCAAGTCTCTATCTGACACATTTCAGTGCGAAGAGGCCATTCGCTTCAGGGCAAGATCAAATGTGCCTTTCAGCAAGGGCATTATCCTTCTTACAATGACATCAACATCTCCTTTCATGCCATCTTGAACCCAATCAAGCATGGCTCCAACAAATGCATGCTTGTAAAACCCAATCAATATCGAGAGATCCTCTTCGTTCGCCCCATATACCTCAGCCCGCTTATGCAAGGTCTCATGCAAAAGCTTCTCCATCTCCCTACACAGATATCTATCCAACATCTCACGCCCAAGACTATGATAGATGTTGACCACCATATCCTTATTGTCTTTCAGGTACAGGCACATATTCCGTACCGCACTTTCCCCATCGTCGTGATTATCTTGTATTGGGTACAACCTATTGAACTCATTGCCTTCATTGACAAACATCCAATCAAGCAAATCATAGATATCCCGGAAGTGATAATAAAAAGTTTGGCGATTCACACCACAGAGATTAACAATCTCTTTTACAGTAATCTTATTGAGCGTCTTATCCGCCATCAGTTGTTTCAAAGACTGGGCTAAAGCTATTTTAGTCATCTGTGCCATGAGTACTCCTTATGCTATGTTTTTGTACACCTAGCTCATGTTTAAAAATGTAACGTTGCAAACGTTTACAGTACATTTTACTTTAAAACGCTTTCTTTGGCTACCTGCATGACGTTTATTGACAGAATTCGGCTTTCATGCTAAGGTTCGTTCCTGTCGGGCAACCGATAGATTTTCGGGCTGTAGCGCAGGGGTTTAGCGTACATGTCTGGGGGACATGGGGTCGGTGGTTCAAATCCACTCAGCCCGATAGAGGGACTGCAATCGCAGTCCCTTTTTCATGTTTAGGGGCTACTCTTGCGTTCCGGTTGGTTTGGATTTATACTATTGCCATCTGAAAAAAAAGAGGCTATTTTATTATGAAAAAAGCAATTGCTCGATTTTTTCTTTTCCTCTTGACAGTATCTATCCTTCTCACCCTTTGCAGCGGTTGTGCTTCAAGAAGAATTACAGATTCTCCTGATGTACAATCTGAACTGCAGATGATGGTCAAGCACAAATATGCAGACTTTGCCCTTGCCTATAATCTGCCGCCGCATCTAGGAATGTTCCTATATATTGAAACCGAACAGGACTCCTACAGTGCAAAGGCAGGATTTTCAGATAAGCCGTACACGGAAAATACCCATTATCGCATCGCAAGCGTCAGTAAGACATTCACAGCAGCATCCATCATGTTGCTTGATCAGATGGGAAAGCTGAGAATCAAAGACAGCGTTGTCGATGCAATACCCGGACGCTCGATCAGCTACCTGCCCGATACCTGGGAATTTGCCATACCCCATAAAGAGGAGATAACAATCAAGGATCTTTTGAGCCACCGAGCAGGAGTCTTTGACGTTTTCAACGAAATCATTCCTGAAACGTCCTCACAACCATATGCCGGACAGAACTACATCGGTTATATCCAGGATACAGTAGGTGATGCTATGCACCCATATACATTAGCTGAACTATCTGGCGTCATTGCCATCGATCAGCTAACCTATGGAAAACCCGGGACGCTCTACCACTACTCAGATTCAGGATACATGCTCTTACCTGTCATCATTGAGAGGGTTGCTCAAATGCCATTCGAAGAATTTCTCTTACAGAATTTTTTCCTACCTATGAATCTGACTGGGACCTACGCAGTTCACGAACCGGAAGACACCACTCTTGCACAACCTTTCTTTGAAGGGTATACCCGCTGGGATGCAGAGTTCTTCATTACCACAGAGGACAATATGACGTCCAATATTGGAGCTGGGCATATAATCAGCACACCAAAAGACATGGCAAGATGGATAAGACCACTGCTTTTGGCACAGGGGCCTTTGTCTGAACTCACGATTGAAACAATGAAGACCGTTGTCGAAGGAAACAGCAACTATTCGCTTGGGCTCTCCCATTCTGCTCTGGGCGTAGGGCATAGCGGGGCGCATCCCGGCTACATGAACATCGTGGTATATAATGAGGAACATGATACGGCTATCGTTATGGTTGCTCCTTTCATCGACTATAATGAAGGAAATATGGAGCACATCATCGCCACTCTGACCGTTATGCAGGAAATTATGAGTGAAGCTCTTACGATCATGGAAAAGATGTGATCCTATGAAAATTTCATGCTATAAATTGGCGATTTTGTGAAGACAATATAAGGAAAGGCACGTTACAATACTCTATACATCATACGTCATACCTAAAATCGTAAGAAAAGAGGATTTCCATGCCCTATATTGCACGAATTCTAATCAACTACCTTGAACATATCGTTGGAATTTCAGAACCGGTGCAGTGCTCATGGGAGATAGCATCCCCGCTACGCAACTGTCATCAAACAAAATACCAAATCCAAATCTCAACCGATGCGGCATTTTCCACAAAACTCCTCGATACTCTTTGGGTGGAAAGTGACCAATCAAGTCATATATATCTTAAGGAATTCAAACCACAACAAGGAGTGCTCTACTATATAAGGGTTCGCTGCGAGCTTGAGTGTGAACAAAAGCGTCATGTGACACCGTTCAGTGACAGTGCTACAGTCCTGGGCCCTCTGAGTAATCCAAACCAGCTGAAAGATTACTTTATTTCAGCAGAGCAAGAGTGTGATATTCCCTTGTCTAAGGGTACATACCTCAGAAAAGCGTTTACGCTGCAAAAGCGAGTATCTACTGCTGTTGTGTACTCAACGGCCCAAGGCATGTACCAGCTGCACCTGAATGGGCATCGTGTCAGTCTAGATCAACTTGCTCCTGGATGGAGCAGTTATGAGCGCAGGTTGTTGTATCAAAGCTACGTGGTGACCGATTTGCTCACAGAGGGAAAGAACGCGTTGGCCGCCCATCTTGGAGCAGGCTGGTACAAGGGGGATCTCAGCTTTCTCCATATTCATAATTTTTATGGGCCCTACACTGCCCTCTCCTTGCTGTTGGAGGTGACCTATGAGGATGGAAGCAAAGAGCTGATTTACACTGATGAATCATGGAAAGGCGATTACAGCCCGATCGTTGAGTCAGAGCTGTACGATGGTGAAATCTATGATGCAAATCTGGAGCAGGAGTTCTTCGATACTCCTCTCTTTGATGATAGTTCATGGCGCTTTGCAAGAAAGGTTCCCTGCACCTCACATCGCATAGAGGCACAGACAGGATCGACGGTCATGTTGCAAGAAAGAGTTTCTCCCAAGCTTGCATTCTTCACCCCAAAAGGAGAACGAGTCATTGATTTTGGGCAGAATATGTCAGCCCATGTCGAAATACGAGGACAAGGCAAAGCAGGAGACAAGGTAGTTCTTACCTGTTTTGAGGTTTTGGACAAGGATGGCAATGTCTATACGGAAAACCTTCGGAAAGCCAAACAAAAAATCACCTACATTCTCAAGGATGACAAGAACTTTGTGTATCGACCGCATTTCACCTTCTTCGGCTACCGCTTCATCCATGTTGAATCCTTTTGCTCAAGAAGTGATGTAGATAATTTCTGTAGTTTTGCAATCCATTCAACCATGGAACAAAGAGGGACATTCAGCTGCTCCAACGATGCAGTCAATCAGTTGCAGCATAATATCCTTTGGGGTTTGAAGAGCAATTTTGTTGATATTCCTACTGATTGTCCCCAGCGCGATGAACGGCTTGGATGGACAGGCGATGCACAGATATTCTGCCGCACAGCCACGTTCAACGTGGACACATATACATTCTTCAGCAAATGGCTCAGGGACCTCGCATTGGACCAGACTCAGGAGGGGGGAGTTCCCCATGTGGTGCCTGATGTGTTGTACAAGTATCCTTTTGACAACTGGCTGCTGAATGCAGGTACTCATTCTGCTGCAGCCTGGGCTGATGCCGCTATCATCGTACCGTGGGTCCTGTATTTGAGCTATGGCGATACAACGATTTTGCAAAACCAATATGAAAGCATGAAGAAATGGATAGACTTCATGAAAAAGCATGCCAATGGCAACATCTGGAATTACAAACGTCAATTTGGTGATTGGGTGGCACTTGATGCAGAGGAAGGAAGTTATTTTGGAGCAACGCCAAATGATCTTACCTGTACTGCTTATTATGCATACTCAACCCTGCTCTTTTCAAAGACAGCCTCCATTCTTGGAAACCGAAATGACGAAAGCTATTATTTTTCTCTCTATCAAGATATCGTATCTACGTTCCAAAAAACCTTCTTTGACGAAGAGGGAAGGATGACTGTGCAGACTCAGACAGCCCACATTCTTGCCTTGCATTTCAACCTCACTCCTGAAAAATACCTAAAAAAAACAATAAAGGGTTTGCAAGATCTTCTTGCAAAGCACGATGGGCATCTGGTCACCGGCTTTGTCGGAACACCGTATTTCTGTCACGCATTGAGCTCACACGATTGCGTCGGTGAGGCCTATGACCTCTTGTTGAAAGATGACTTCCCTTCCTGGCTTTATCAGGTAAAAAAAGGCGCAACAACCATTTGGGAACACTGGGATGGAATAAAACCCGATGGCTCGATGTGGAGTGCCAACATGAACAGCTTCAATCATTATGCCTATGGGGCGATCGGGGAATGGTTGTACAGAGTTGTCGCAGGCCTTGAAATCGATGAGAAATCCCCTGGTTATAAACACAGCATCATTGCACCGAGAATCGGAGGAAACCTTACGTTTGCACAGGCAAAGTATCGTTCAATATACGGAGAAATTTCTGTCAAATGGGATGTCGAAAAACATAATACAATCCTGCTCACAGCATGCATCCCACCAAACACAAGTGCTACAATCCGCCTTCATGAAGCAGAGCAGGTACTCTTTTCAGACTCTTTGCACTTTTCAAGGAAAGATGTTGCACTTGAGGCAGAGGCAGGGTCAGGAACATACAAGATTCGCTACAGGCTGCGATAGGGCAGCCTATCCTCTGTAACCCATCCTCTTGCTGATTGCATAAGCAGCCTCTTTGACGAGAACAGCGTTGCGTTGGGTCATGTCGGTTGCATAACTGCCCAAATCCCAAGAGGTGCTTACAGCAGCAATCACCTCATTGCGATAGTCTTTGATCGGAGCGGAGACACAGCGCATGCCAAGTTCCACTTCTTCATTGTCCAGGGAAAAGCCTCGTTCTCGACATTGCTGAACCTCGCTGATCAAACCCTGCAAGTCAGTGATGGTATGTTCGGTGATACTGACCATGGTACGAGGGTCGATGAGAGAGATGATTTGTGAATCTAAAAGTCCAGAGAGAAGAGCTTTTCCCAATGCAGTACAATACAAAGGCCTTCGCTGCCCGATAAAACAGTAATCACGTATGTCATTGCGCTTCTGAAGCTTATCAATGTAGACGATTTCTGCATCTTGCCTGATTGCCAAGAACACCACCTGATTGGTTTTTTGAGCCAATTCCTTCATATAGATACGTGCCTCAGTACGCAACTCAAGACTGCCAAGCAAACCGCTGCACAGAGCTATGAAAGCCAAGCCAAGACGATACTCAACCCCGTTTTTCTCAATATAGTTTCTTTCATGGAGAACTTTCAGCAACCTATGTACAGTACTTTTGGGCAAGTCTATTCCCTCTGCAATCTGGCTGAGCGTAAGAGGTCCCTCATGATTAGCTACCAACTCAAGAATATCAAATGTGCGGTCGACTGATTGTACGCTCACAACAACTCCTTTCCTTCCTACTGCATACCAGAAAGTAACATAAAATGAAAAGTAAAAGCAATGAGGCCGATATCTTTTCATCGGCGACCATTTGATACATACTGCAAACAGTCATACTTGAACAGGGACCTCAGCATGAAAGCAATTCGAATCATCACCTTATCGACTCATATCATAGTGGGCTTGGGTGCTCTCTTTGGGGGGTACTTCTGCATGAAAGATCCCCTGTGTCCTCTCGGTGCTCCTCCTTCTCTTTTGGATGGCTCTGTTTTTACTTCCTACTTTCTCCCCGGCTTGTTTTTGTTTACTGTGCTGGGTCTTGGCAGCCTCCTCTGTGCTTTTTTCTTGTACAAGTACCAAATACTTGGGTTGCTGAGTAGTTTCCTTTTAGGCTCGCTGCTTGCCCTGTGGATTATCATTCAATGTATCATTATCAGGGATGTGGTCGCCATACATATGATCTTTTTCCTCATTGGTCTTTTCCAATCCGCCGGAGCACTGGCAACCCTGATTCATTCAGGAGATGCAGCCTATCTTCTGAAAGAACTGTTTTGAACATTCACCCCACTTTTGGTATAGTGAGGGCATGAAAGTAAACAAACGCACTATCCTCATCTTCTTTTTAATAATCGCCATCGGCTCGTATCTTCTGCTCAAAGGACCTCTCACTGGTGCATCTTCACTGAAAAGAGTGGGATATGTGGTGCTCTATACGGCACTCCTTAGTTTCTTGTACTCACTTCTCAGTCGTGACTACTCCTGGACTGATCGACTTTGGAGTACGCTGCCAGTCCTGATGGCTTGGATATATGCTTATGACAGTCAGTTTTCAAGACCCTCTTTTGTTGCAGCACTCATGATCACTGTCTGGGGCTCAAGGCTGACCTTCAACTTTGCCCGTCGTGGGGGCTACAGCGGAAAGGAAGACTATCGCTGGTCCATTTTGGAGAAACGAATCAACAACCCATCGCTTTGGTTGCTCTTCAACATTCTGTTCATTGCCTGCTATCAACAGTTTCTCTTCATTGCATTCACCAGCCCTTTGTCAGTACTAACCGGTTTAGGGAACCAAAGCTTCACACCCCTTTCCTTCATTGCACTCTTCTTGTTCTTCCTCTTTCTTCTTATTGAAACCATAGCCGATCAAGAGCAATATGTCTTCCAACAAGCAAAGTACAATCTGCTTCCCAAAAAAGAAAGCCTGAATGCAGAGTATGTACAAGGATTCAAGACATCGGGTCTTTTTGCACTCTCAAGACATCCAAACTACTTTGGAGAAATTGGCGTATGGTGGTCTCTCTATTTGTATTGCGTCTCATTTAACTCCACTCTTTTTCATACAAGCATCATCGGGCCTCTGCTGTTGACCCTCCTGTTCACGGGTTCAACAATCTTTACCGAATCGATTACGGCCTCGAAGTATCCTTTGTATAAAAAGTATCAGAAAGAGGTACCTGCAATTCTCTTTAGATTCTGGAAGAACCGTGGTAGTCTGAATATAGAATGAAACAGTACCTCTTATCAGTCTGTCTTCTCTTTGCCTTGCTCCCTGGCTGTACACGAAATGTCACAATCAAAACAAACGAGGAATCCATGAAAGCAGAACATGAACGATTCACTTTTGAAAAAATTGATCCACAACTTCTTGCCGAGCTTTCGAAAGCAGAGACTGCAGTCATCATCAACAAAGGCACAGAACGCGCCTTTAGTGGAGCTTACACTGACCACAGTGAGATGGGCACCTACTATTGCAAATGGTGCGACTCTCCATTATACAGCTCGCAGGATAAATTCCACTCCAACTGTGGCTGGCCTTCCTTCGATGATGAACTACCGCATGCAGTTGAACGACACCTCGACAGCGATGGACGCAGAACTGAAATAGTATGTGCCACCTGCTCTGGTCATCTAGGGCATGTCTTCTTGGGAGAGGGCTTTACCGACAAGAACACCCGTCATTGCGTAAATTCCATTTCTTTGGTGTTCAAAGATGGTCCTCCTGTGGCCCAGGCAGTCTATGCAGGGGGTTGTTTTTGGGGTGTAGAGCATCTCTTCATGCAAAAGGACGGCGTGTTTCAAGCTATTTCCGGTTATAGCGGTGGAACCTTGAAAAACCCCACCTATGAAGATGTGCTGAGTCACAAAACAGGACATCTAGAGGTAGTCAAGGTCCTGTACAACCCGTTGGTTATCAGCTATGAGGAGTTGACCAAGTACTTTTTTGAAATCCACGACCCTGAACAACAAAACGGACAAGGCCCGGATATCGGCAATCAATATCTTTCTGCAATCTTCTACCGTAATCGGCATGAGTTCGATACGGCGCTCTCCTTGATTGCCATTCTAGAAGAAAAAGGTATGAGCATTGCCACAACCCTCAGACCTGCGGCCGTATTCTATGAGGCAGAGGCGTATCATCAAGACTACTATGAAAAAAAAGGCTCCACACCTTACTGCCATAGTTGGACCAAGCGCTTTTAGTCGACAAGCACATCTGCACTGATGATACAGCGCGCAACTACATAAGATCCCTGCTTCAAAGGTTGTCGTAGTTGTGAAGAAGCAAACACAAGGTCGAGGTGCCCCATCTCAGTACTGATTGTTGCTACAGAACAGGATGTGTTCTCGTATCCATGATCTCGTTCTTGGACAGCAAGGACAGGACCACAGAGCAACATAAGCTCCTCATGATCGGAGAACTCTTTCCGTTGCTCCTCGCTCAGGCTTTCATCCCTTGCCATGATATAGTTGAAGGGAAGCAATTTCTTGTCCTCCAGCCGTCCGCTCTCCTCTGTGGCACTCTCGTACGCATCTCGGCTGTCATAGACATCCAAGGCTTGCGGGAATGCACAAACCTGCATATCGAGCAAGGTATCCTCATCAATCTGGTCGAGGGTCGCCGCATGGACCAAAGTCGCGATGAACGCAGTTTTTTCAGCAATGTTGGTCATCAACAAGGAGATCGAAAGCACTTCACTCTTTCCCACTTGCACCAGAGGTTTTGCCCTCCAAAGACATTTCCCATTCATATGCATATCCAAGCCGGCAATCTGTAAATCATCGCCTTGGGGGAGGGTGCGAAAGATAACGCTAAGCCCACTTTCGAGCACTTTTGTGTAATAGGCTCCACCGGAGGCAGGAATTTTTTTTGCCTCCTTGAACCAATGCATCAGTTGCTTTTGATCCAGTTCCTGATCTTTCAACAGTACTTGTAACCCTGTGTTTGCAAGATAGACAGCCATAAGCACCTCCAAGGACTGCAAGTTTACCATACCTGAGGCTTGCAGGAAAGGCAGTATATGGCTAATCTCTTGACCATGGAATCAAAAACACAGGCTCAATTGACCTTTGCAGACGGCTGCAAAGATGGTTTTCCCATACTTATAGGATACTTTCCCACGGCAATGGCGTTCGCTTTGGTCTGTAGGACCATGGGTATGAAATTCTATCAGGCGGTTTTGTTCTCTGTTACCAATTTCGCAGGAAGCGGACAGTTTTTAGCGGCAAACCTGATTGGAGGAGGAGCTCTCCTTATAGAAATATTCATCAGTGTACTGCTGGTCAATCTCCGCTACAGTTTCATGGGTGCTGAATTATCCCGTAATCTAGCACCAGGAATACAAGGATTTAGCAAGGCTTTGCTTGCCCACGGCACTACCGATGAGGTCTTCAGTGTAGCGGTTCTTAATCGAAAACCCATCACGAAAGAGTACCTTTCTGGTTTGGAGCTCACCTCTTATAGCGGTTGGGTAGGAGGTACGGCCTTCGGCTTCATTGTCAGCTCTGCTCTTGTGCCTGCTCTTCAGCTGGCCGCAGGAGTCACCTTGTATGCTATGTTCAGCACACTGCTGGCGCAAGAGTTCAGACAGAAAGGCATATTGGTTCTCGTCATTGCGGGAATTTCAGCTTTATTGAACAGCATCCTTATCATTCTGCTCAAGGTTGCGGTTGGTTGGTCTTTTGTCATATCCATGTTGCTCTCTTCAGTAATCGGCGCGTTGATTACGGCCAAGGAGGAACTGAATTGAAAGAACAATCTCTCTTTGTAGTACCCATCCTAGTCAGTGCCTTGGCCACCTTTTTGGTGCGTGCCCTGCCCTATTACATCAAGATATTTGACCATCTACCCAAGTTTCTTTCAAAATGCCTAAGGTTGCTCCCTATTGCCGCCTTAGGTCCTTTGATTTTTCCCGGGGTGCTTCTTGATTATGGTCCGCGTTTTTATGCATCCCTTGGAGGTATTTTGGCCGCTTTTCTCTTTGCATACCATAAAAGAGGCATGATTATCCCTATACTGTTGAGTATCCTCATCACGTATCTTCTCTTGCTTTAGCTTGACCTGTTTCTTTCTCTAATCGTAGACTAGGCTATGTTTGATGCACACCGTCACCAAAACCTCGATGCCCCACAAAACAGAAATGCCTTGTATGCAAGCGCGAGCCAAACACAATGGAAGGCCCTGCAAGGAGTGCAAAAACCTGCAATTGCCGGTATCGGTTCTCTTTTCACCCAACCATTCCCTCTTATGGAGGAGTTCGAAAGGATGGTTAAAGAGCATCCTGATTATCAGATTGCAGAGGTAGGGCTGGATAAACGTTTTGGGAACCTGGAGCAACAACAGCAATTCTTGGACGAAGTACTTCAATTAGCCTACCAGTATTCACGAAGCGTCAGCCTGCACTGCGTACAAGCATCCTCATTGCTTTTGAGGCTGTTGCGAAAAAGAAGAGCTACGCTCCCCCCGCTTCTTTGGCATGGATTCACTGAAAGTTACGAAACCGCTTTGGAGGCTTCCCGCTTGAACATCATCCTCAGTTATGGGCCTAGGCTGTACAAGAGCAAATTAGCTAGGGAAGAAAAGAGACTGATTACATTTCCCTTTGCTTTGGAAACCGATTATGAGCATACACAAGAAGCAGGCTATCAAGCATTGCTTGAGCAACATATTCAGAATTTTTGCGCTCTTTGTTCAATCCATGAAGAGCAATTGATAAGGAACAATGATGAAATCAGAACAATTCTTACGAATCAGTAGACTGCTTGGGGATGAGGCCGTTGAGCAATTGCACGAAAAAAAGGTCGTCCTCGTGGGCCTTGGGGCCGTAGGTGGAATGACATTGGAAGCCTTGATCCGCAGTGGTGTAGGAAACCTGAGAATCGTGGACTTTGATGTTATTGGAATCACCAACCTAAACCGCCAGATTCTTGCAACCCATGACACACTTGGCAGATTGAAAACCGATGTAGCCAAAGAGAGGGCGAAGGCTATCAATCCTGATTGCAACATCGAAGCTCTTACGGTATTCGCCCAAGAAGAGACTCTGGAGGAGATACTCGCGCCTCCTGTCGACCTGGTCATTGATGCAATCGATTCGCTCAATCCAAAATGTGCATTGCTTCAACACGCCTATCAAAAGAACATTCCTGTCATCAGCAGCATGGGAGCTGCACTCCGAAGAAACCCTCTTTTGATCAAAAGAGCCGACCTTATGGATACCTGGGGCTGTCCTTTGGCAAGACAAGTGAGAACAAATTTGCGAAAAAGAGGAATCATGAGAGGAATTGAAGTGATTTTCTCACCTGAGCTGGTTCGATATACATATAAGGACCCACAAGAGGAAGAACATGCCGATTTCAACGAACAGATCATAGATCGGGGAAGAAGACGGAATGTATTGGGTTCCTTGCCGACAATAACCGCGATATTCGGTCAGAATCTAGCCCATCTAGCTCTGGAAAAATTGCTGGAAGATACACAGCTGCTCAAAGGAGAAGCTGCCTATAATCCCAAGGATTCCATCTAAGCGAACTCTAATGGCACAAAGTATTCTGGCGTATGAAAATCCGGATTGAGTGTACCTATCTCCGAAGCACAAAGATAGTGCGGCTCATCCAATAAATCACCACAACAGTAACAATTGCCAAACAAGGAAATCTCTGGTAAGGATTCCTCCTCTTTGAGGATCGTCAACATGATTAGATCTAATTCCAGCTCTGCCTTCCATCTACTTTGCTTGTTGTTGTTTTCCAGGATAGTAATCTTTACAGGCACCGATTCCACTACAGAATGATCGAAAGGCTTCCTCCCAGAGCGTTGGCTCCCTTTTGCGATAAGCAGGCTGCCGCTTGCACTGCATTCAACATTGATATACTCATCGCTGTCTTCTCGTTTAAGAAAAACTTCAACACAACTATCTTCCCACACCCTTTGATTATGTTCTTGAACCATTCTTCTCAATTGGGGCTCACATACGGAGAATGCAACAAAAAGCCTGTTTTCTTGCCAACTCAGCCTAACCGAAGCCTGAACGTTTTCTGCTTCAGTCCAACAAGGAGTGAGCATCAAGGGAAGGGCCCGATCAAGTTTTTGATTCTTTATTAGTATCTTCATTACACAGAGTATAAAGAAGGATGACAAGCAATCATAGTCTTTTTTGAAGCAAGATACGAATCTCTCGCTCTTCATCGATAAATAGTTTCAAGGAGAATATCGATGAAAAAAATGGTACGACTCACGTTGCTTTCTTTCGCTCTAGTGCTTTGTGTTTTCTGTAGCGGGTGTGAAGAACAATCACACATGACAACCAGCACCCTCCGTCTAGCGCTCACCTCGCCTCACTATAAAACAGAGAGGAGCTTGACACCCGATCAAGATTTGATGGGCATAACATCCTATCATATTACTGGTACCGGTCCGAAAAACCAAACATTCAACCTCAATTCTGACCAACAATTGGTGTCAATCGGGAATCTGACGATCGGTGCTTGGGACATCGTCGCTGAAGGCCTTAATTCCAAAAATGAGGTTATGGTTCGAGGTACATTGAAAACCTTGCTCTCTAAGGTTACAAGCAGCGCAACCCTGCAATTGGATACATTGGTAGGCAAAGGCAATCTTTCGGCGACAATAACCTGGGACACCGACCAGGTACATACTGACGTATCTCTCGAGGCAAATCTCAATGACCAGGGCGGAAATGTGATTCCACTGACCGTAGGACACCTCGATACGGATGCCGGCTCAGTAGTGCTTTCAAAAGAGCTTGATAGCGGCTCGTATCTTTTGTCACTGAAACTGTACAGCCAAAGCGTGCTGGTTAGCGGGGCAACCATTGCTGTGAGGATCATCAACGGCGAAGTCAGCGCAGATACCATAGAGATGGTCATCGGTGATCTTTCTACCGAATTTCATATAAGTCTGGTCAATGACACGATGCTCCCCATCGAAGGATCGGTCACTCTTGAACCTTCAGTCCCTCAAAGTGGAGAACAAGTAACACTCACCTATACCCCGACGAATCTTCCGGACGATATAGACTTAGAAGATTTGAACATCAGCTGGTATTGCGAAGGTCTTTTGGTTCAATCTGACAGTACCAGCTATACCAGCATTCCAGAAGCCGGTACCCATCGTTATGATGTCATCGTAAATCATGAAAAACTGGGCAGCATGGGAAGCTCCACCTTGCTTCTGACCATGCCGTTATGATCAGGAGTATGAGCTGAAATAGTCAGGCATCGCAACTGGCCGCAAGCTCAGCGTATTGATGGAGGCAACCTTGACAAGTAGTGTGCAAATGATTTCTTCTTGTCTGTAAACAGTCTGACGAAAGATGATGGAGAAACGCTTTTGTTGTTCGATTTCTGTTCTCACCTCCAAAAGGTCATCAAGATACGCCGGCTTTTGATAATCAACCGTTATGGATTTCACCACAAAGGCTAGATTATCCTGTTTTAGAAGCAGAGTCTGGGAACCTTCAAGATTTCGAGACTGGGCAACTTCTCTGAGCAGTTCAGTTCTTGCATGTTCTGCAAAATCAAGATACCGGCCGTGGTAGACAATCCCACCACAGTCGGTATCACTATAATAGACACGAACAGGAAATCGATGCATTACAACTGTACCTCAGCACCATCAAAGCGCAGGGTGGCTACATAATCCTCATACGTCTGCGCTCTTCTGATCATCTTTACAGAACCATCACGGGCAAGCAGATATTCTGCACTGCGCAGCTTGGCATTGTAATTGAATCCCATGCTGTGTCCATGTGCTCCTGCATCATGAATTACCACGACATCGCCTTTCTGTACTTCAGGCAACAAACGATCTATGGCAAACTTATCGTTGTTCTCACAAAGACTTCCCGTTACATCATAGAGCTTCTCGTTTGTTTGGCCGTTCTTACCCAAAACAGTAATATGATGATAGGCTCCATACAGGGCAGGTCGCATCAAATTAGCCATAGAAGCATCCAGTCCAACATAATTCTTGTATTTTTGGCTTACATGTAAAACCTTGCTTACCAGGTACCCATAAGGGCCGGTAATAACACGGCCACACTCAAACACAATGTTCAGTGGGTCAAGTCCTGCAGGAATGATTATTTGTTCATACAAAGCTTTCATCTCTTGGCTGACCGTCTGCAAGTCCATCGGCTCGTCCTCAGGTCGGTACGGAATTCCGATACCTCCACCCATGTCGATGAACTCAATGCGGACCCCAGCCTCTTTTTGAAGACGCACGCACAGGCTAAAGAGCATTCGGGCAGTCTCAACTATGTAGGAGCCATCAAGCTCATTGGAGGCTACCATTGTATGCAGCCCGAAATGCTTGACACCCTTTTGCTTCATAATTTTATAACAATCTACAATCTGGTCTGTGGTTACCCCATATTTTGCTTCCACGGGATTACCGATAATGGCATTGCCTGTACGATCGGGTCCTGGGTTGTACCTGAAGCAGATTGTATCGGGGACTTCCCCAACAGCTTCTTCAAAGGCCTCGATATGGGTTATATCGTCCAAATTAATGATAGCCCCGAGCTCATGAGCTTTTTTGAACTCTTCATCAGGGGTATCATTACTGGTAAACATGATCCTTTTCCCGGTTATACCGCTGGCTTTGCTGAGAAGCAGTTCAGGCAAGGATGAACAGTCTGCACCGAATCCTTCTTGTGCAAGCAATTTAAGGATTGCGGGATTTGGACATGCTTTTACCGCATAATAGTTGCAAAACCCAGGGGCCCAGGAAAACATCTGCTTGAATGCTCTCGCATTCTCAACTATCGCTTTCTCATCATAAAGATAAAAAGGGGTAGGAAGCTGGTAAGCCAGCTCGAGCAGCTGTCCATGCCCTATGGGAAGATTCTTTTGACTCATATCTTCAAGTTCTCCTTGATTTGCTTCATGGCCTGTACGACATTCTCACGATGTCCGTAGGATGAGACACGAACAAAGTTTTTGCCACCCGGTCCAAAGCCTCCTCCGGGGGTAACCACCACATGGCACGTATCAAGCAGGATGTCGAAGAAATCCCAACTATCCATGCCATTTGGGGTTTTAGCCCAAATATAGGGGCTGTTCACACCACCATAAACGGTAAGACCAACCTGCTCAAGACCTTCACGTATGATTCTTGCATTCTCCAAATAGTACGACACCAGAGCCCTGCTCTCTGCATGGCCAGGACCGCTCAGTGCTGCAAAACCACCTCTTTGGGCTATATTGCTTGCCCCATTGAAGAACGTACACTGTCGACGATTCCACATGGCGTTGAGTACCCCTTTAGGAGCGTCTTCACACTCCAATTCCTTGGGTACTATAGTCCAGCCCAAACGAACACCGGTAAAACCGGAGAACTTGGAGAAGCTGTTGATCTCAATGGCACAGGATTTAGCACCCTCCACTTCATAGATCGATCTTGGATACCCTTCCTCGGTGATATATTCGCTATAGGCACTATCGAAAATAATAACGCTCTTGTGCTCAATGGCATAGTCTACAAACGCCTTAAGCTGGTCATAGGTTGCTACAGCACCGGTTGGATTATTAGGACTGCACAGATAGATCAAATCGACTTTTTCTTGGGGAGGGACAGGGATAAATCCATTCTCCTCAGTACTGCTGAGGTACTCAAAGCCATCGTAACAGCCCTTTTCACTGTTGAACAAACCGGTACGCCCACCCACTACATTGCTGTCAACATAGACCGGATATGCCGGGTCTTGCACTGCAACGACATTATCGGTTCCGAAGATGTCCTGGATATTGGCAGCATCGCTCTTTGCACCATCACTGATGAAGAATTCAGAACTCTCAAGCTCAACGTTATAGCGCTTGTAATACTCTACGAACGCCTCTCTGAGGTAGGTATCTCCTTGTTCATCCCCGTAACCGGTATAGGTACTTCGTTGACCGAGCTCGTCAATCTTCTTCTTCATAGCCTCACATACAGCCTCGGGCAGAGCCTCGGTTGTGTTTCCAATACCAAGTCGCAACACCTGGGTATCGGGATGAGAGGCCTGCCAGAGCTTGGTCCTACGAGCGATTTCCGGAAAGAGATATCCACTTGCGAGTTTCTGAAAATTCTTGTTTATCGTTGCCATTACCCTTTATCTCCTTGTTATAGCACCAATGGCTTCCATCTTGTCCAATTCAGCATAGAGCGCTCGACGATTCTCTTCATTCTCGAAGGTGCACATAGGAAGCCTGAAGGACTCTTCACACCAGCCATAGCGAGCCATAGCAGTCTTGATAGGAATCGGATTGGTTTCCAAAAAACACGCCTTGAAGAAACCCAACAGGTGAGATTCCATCTCTCTCGCCTCTGCAAATTTTCCTTCCAAAGCCAAATGTACCATGCGTGAAATATACGCAGGACTGATGTTGGAAGCAACACTGATCACTCCATCACCGCCGCTTTCGACCAAAGGAAGACAAAGGCTGTCATCGCCGCTCAATACATGAAACTTGCCGTGAGTTGCCTCGATCACAGACTTCATCTGTGCAAGGCTGCCACTTGCTTCCTTGACCCCAACGATGTTGGGACAATCATCACTGAGGGCTTTTACTGTCTCTGTCTCGATATTCACCCCGGTGCGTCCTTGGATGTTGTACAGAATGCAAGGAATATCAACGCTGTCTGCAATAGCCTTGAAATGAAGATAAAGACCTTTCTGGGTAGGTTTGTTGTAGTATGGATTGACCAACAGAACGGCATCCGCTCCAACTTGCTGGGCATGTCGGGAAAGCCTGATTGCTTCGGTGGTGGCATTCGAACCGGTACCTGCAATGACAGGCACCCTGCCATTGGAAAACTTTACCGTCAAGGCAATGACCCTGTCATGCTCATCATGACTGAGGGTTGGACTTTCTCCGGTTGTTCCACAAGGAACCAAACCGTTCACTCCGCTGGCAATCTGGGTCTCTATGATTTGCTCCAATCGCTCCTCATCCAAGTTGTCCTTCTTCGTGAAAGGGGTTACCATCGCTGTAAAAACGCCTTTAAAATTGATTTCTCTCATGATTTTCTCTCCACTGATAGATACACGTCTTCAAGCAGGTCATCAAGACTAAAAAAACCCTTGCGTCCACTGCTGATCCATTTGGCAGCCTGGACTGCCCCTACTGCAAAACCCTCTCTCGATCGTGCCCGATGAGTTAGTTCTATGGTATCCTGAGGACTATCAAAGTATACTGTGTGGGTGCCGGGAACCCATCCTCCCCTCACAGAAGCCAGATGTATTGCATCTTCGCTTCTTCTCTCATGGAGGGTCTCTTCACAGAGTTGCTGTTTTTGGTCAAAAGCCTGGAGAATGGATGATCCCAACATATGTGCAGTCCCACTTGGACTGTCAGCCTTCTGTGAATGATGAATCTCCGTCAAGAAAGGATCATAGAGACCACTCTTGGCAAAGAGCTTTGCTGCTGTTTTAACCACCTGCATGAACAAAGCGACACCCAATGAGTAGTTGCCACTATAGATGACAGATCCACGTTCCTTCAGAACCAACTCTTTGAGGGTATCGATCTTATCATACCAACCCGTCGTTCCGATGACGGCGGGGATACCGGTTTTTGCATAAAAAATGATATTGTCGCAAACGACAGAAGGATGTGTAAAATCTATTACAACATCACAACCTTCAAGACTCTGTGACGAGAGAGTCCTACTGGTTACCTCATTATCTGTGGCAATTGGGTCAATGACTGCTTTTATAGCATAGCCTTGCTCAATGGCTATTGAGCGTATGAGTTTTCCCATTTTTCCAAATCCAACGATGGCTATGTGCATAGACTTCCTCCTGTTGGCGAAAGAGTAGCAGAAAGTTACAAATGTGTCTATAGTTTAACAAAATGTTTTTATTATAACACTTTTACACTCATTTTCTCTTTTTTAGTCTGTCACGCTTCTTTCTTTCCTCACTGGCTTTTATTAAATCAGCGAAACTACCTCCCGCTATAGGGGTATCCTCTACTACATGCAGAGAATTTCTTACTTCATTCTTTTTCTGTAAATACTGCTGGCTTTGATAGGAAATCTTGCTTGGCCTGACCACTTCAATGACCGTCTCCCAAGTATAGGATTCACTGGTTTTTGCAGTTGCTGCAGGCTTTTTCAGTACCAGCTTTTTCTTCGCTCCATCTACCACAGCGCTCGTCTTCTTGACCACTATCTTCTTGGGTTTTTGTTCTGTTGCTTGTACTGTTGGCTTTACGACTCTTTTCTTGATTTCCATCTCCTCATAGCTACAGGAGAGGCGTTGGCAGATAAAATGATTCTGACCAAGTTCATCGACAACTTTCATCATTGGGCCCTTGCAATACGGACAGCTTTTTGCATCTGAGAATCTTGGACTGAAAACTTCATTGCTTTTCAGTACTTGAGCAACGAGAGTTCTTGCATTCTCCTTAATATCCTCAATGAACCGTTCGCTGTCTTCTTTACCCTCTGCTATATTGCTCAAGCGCTCTTCCCAGTGGCCGGTAAGTTCAGCCGATCGCAACTGAGCAGGTACAAGCCGTACCAATTCCCTGCCCTTGGGCGTTGGTACCAACTCTTTCCCTTCTCGTTGTATATAGTGGTTTTGTATCAGTTTCTCGATGATATCGGCCCGTGTTGCAGGGGTTCCCAGACCATTTCCAAGTCGTTTTTTCAACTGGGCATCATCAACCAACCTCCCGGCATGTTCCATGGCACTCAGAAGGGTTGCCTCAGTATACCTGCTCGGTGCTGGTGTGCTGTGACGACGAACCTTGGTTGATACGATGGTAAAGGTATCCTCCATTTTCATCGAAAGCAACGATACAGAAGAATCATCCTCTTCAGAGAGAACACTCTGGCTGCTTCGTCTGCCCACCAAAACAGCGGCATCTCTCCATCCTTGCTCCAGACCTACGGTCAATCGGGTTTTAAAACGTGCTCCGTTTACATCCAATACAGCCACGGTTGTCTGGTATCGGTAGTCAGGGCTGAGCACCTCGAGAAACCGAAGCGCTATCAGTTCCCATAGCGCGCGCTCCTTGCTGTTCAGTCGCTCAAGATTGACCCTCTGTTCAGTGGGTATGATTGCATGATGGTCGGTTACCTTCGCATCCTGTACAAATCGATCGATATCTGTTCTAAATCCTTCTGTCTTATACCGCCTGCTCATCGATGAAAACGGCGTGTTCTCCAATGCTTGGAGTCTAGCATTGAGGGTGCTTACAATATCGGTGGTGATGTAACGGCTGTCTGTCCTGGGGTACGTTACAATCTTGTGTTGCTCATACAGCGATTGCAATACGTCCAGCGTCTCCTTGGCGCTGAAGTCAAGAAGGTTGTTGGCATCTCTTTGCAATTCGGTAAGATCGTAAGCAAGAGGCGGTTGATCAACCTTTTCAGTGGTATCAAGAGCAACTATAGTTGCTTTTTCCCCTACTAACTTTGATTCAAGAGTCTTGGCCTCTTCTTCCTTCGAAATTCTGATTGAATCTTCGCTCACATAATATGATGCAGAAAAATCCCCGAAATCAGCCTTCAGTGTCCAATAAAACTGCCCGCTGAACGCTTCAATCTCATCCTCTCTTTGTGTCATCAGGGCAAGTGTAGGAGTCTGCACTCTGCCAGATGATAGTTTTGCATCATAGTAGCACGTGAGGGCTCGAGTCACATTCATGCCTACATACCAGTCTGCGGCAGCCCTGCTCTCTGCGGCTTTATAGAGATTCTCATACAAGGAGGCTTCCTTGAGATTGGAGAACCCTTCTTCAATGGCGCCTTCTGTCTGACTGCTGATCCACAGGCGTTTCGCAGGGCCGGTATAACCGGAAAGCTTCATGATCCAACGGGCTACCAGCTCCCCTTCCCGTCCAGCATCTGTGGCGATGATCAAACTTTCAATGTCTTCTCTTTGTACAAGCTGTTTGATGACGAAAAACTGATCCCTGCTTTGCTCAATCACTTCCTGCTTCAAGCTCGAGGGAAGCATTGGCAGATCCTTGAGCGACCACCTTCTATAGCGATCGCTGTAGGCAGCCGGTTGAGCAAGTTCGACCAAATGGCCAAGAGCCCAAGTAACTATATACCCAGGACCCTCCATATATCCATTTTCTCGTCTATTGCAGTTGAGCACCCTTGCCAATTCTCTTCCAACACTCGGTTTTTCCGCCAATACCAGCTTCTTCAAGATTACTTCCTCCACGACATGTATGACTATATAACCAAGCGAAGGAAGATGACAAGTGAGTAGAAATCGGCTTTTCTTCTTGCAAAAAGTAAGACCCCCACCTTGTGAGGGCCCTAGGCTACTAGGAAGATGGACTGATCTTCCCGACTTCGCCAACACCTACAGCATATACCCATACTCATGATTCTCAAAGGGTCGTCCACTCTCTGTACAAACAACACATCATAACCATAAGCTTAAATTCCATCCTCCATTATATGCTATTAGTACAGGTTTCTCATATTCCTTGACTTGGAAGGCTTCGAGGTATATAGTCAAAGTCAACGTATAAAGAGTAAGGAGTCACTATCATGGCTTACAAGATCACAGATGAATGTATTGCATGTGGAACATGCATGCCCGAGTGTCCTACTGGTGCTATCTCTGAAGGCGATATCTATGTAATTGACGCAGAAGCCTGTATCGATTGCGGCACTTGTGCCGATGTCTGCCCCACAGCAGCTATCATTCAGGAGTAAAACGAACCTTGAGGTTGAGAGACAGCGCCAATGCTGTCTCTTTTTTTTTATAAAAGGATAGAATGTATGTATACAGACACCGCAACTCTTGGAGCTCCCGTCATGTTGCTAGGCTTGCTTGCTGGTTTTTTCCTTTGTTTTTATGGATATCTTGCGAAGAATCTTCTGGTGAGCTTGCGTAGTGTTGTCAGCGGCGCAATGGTCTTTCTCTCAGTGGCTCTCATACTCCAAGATTCCCAAAAGACGATGCAAGCACTCAAGGCAGAACAACCTTTCTCGCAACTATGGGCAGTTTTGCTCAACCCCAATGAGTATCTCAATACACTGATATACCTTGTTGCATTTGTGCTCGGAGGACTGTTGCTCTTTCTTTGTGCGAGGAAAAAAAACTGGTTGCTTGATTTTGCTGTCGCTCTCTTTACAGCCTTGAGCATGGGCCTCATCATTTTTCTTTTGATGCTCAGCTTTTTGCCTTATAGCTTTGCACTGATACTCTCTCTTGTGCTGTTGGTCATGATTCTTGCTTTCAGCCTTGTTCGATTTGAATCCTACATGGCTTTGGAAAGTGCCTTAGGAGGGTCCCTGCTCATCGCATATCTGCTTTCAAGATTCTGGTTTCTTGGTTTTTGGCTGTTTTTTGCCCTTTGGGCGATTCTGGCTTTCCTAGGAATCATACATCAATTGCATAGAGTATCCAAAAGAAAACAGAAACAGGACGAACCTAATGAATGATCAACTGAAGGGTGAGTTGACAGTATCAGAACTAACTCACTTGATAAAACAAACCTTGGAAGAAGGTTTTTATGGGTTAAGGGTAACTGGAGAAATTTCCAATTTCCGCCCCTCTTCAACCGGTCATTGGTTCTTCACTCTCAAGGACAGTTCTTGCGCAATCAGCGCTGTGATGTTTAAAGGTGCCACATGGAAGGTCGATTTCTCACCAAAAGAAGGAGACAAGGTCACTGTAATCGGGAGCCTTGATGTATATGGTGCTAGAGGAACCTACCAGATCAAGTGCGATTCGATGGAAAAATCAGGTGCAGGGGATATTCTTGCCTTACTGGAGAAGCGGAAACAACGTTATGCAGAGCTAGGATACTTTGACCCAAAGCATAAAAAACCAATACCCAAGCAACTTCATACGGTAGGGGTGGTAAGCAGCCCTACTGGAGCCGCTTTGAGAGATATTCTCAACATTCTGCAACGCAGGGCACCAAGTCTGTCGGTATTGGTACTTCCGGCTACCGTACAGGGTGATAGTGCCGCACAGTCGGTTGCAAAACGAATCAAACAAGCGAACGATCTCTTATTGTGTGATATCTTGATTGTAGGAAGAGGGGGAGGTTCGATTGAAGACCTCCTTCCCTTCAGCGAAGATGTGGTGATACAAGCCATATACGATTCAGAAATTCCCATCATCAGCGCTGTAGGGCATGAAATTGATTTTGCCCTTTCCGACTTTGCAGCAGACCTGAGAGCCCCCACTCCTTCGGCTGCAGCGGAGTTGGTAAGTCAAGGATTTCTTGACACACTGCAACAAATACAAAGTCTTAGAGCAGCCTTGGTCAAGGAAATGGCTTATCGCCTTACCCTGGCAAGCCAACGAGCCAAGCAATGGGGTCTTGATTCGCTGCAAAGAAGTGTTCTATCAACCATAGAAAAACGGGAGTATGTTTTGGCTAATGCCGGCAACAATCTCCAGCTTGAATTAAAACAGCGGCTTGCCACAGCCTCTGGACGATATGAAATCGCCAAGAGAGAGTTGCAAGCCCTTAATCCCCTTGCTATACTGGCCCGAGGCTATACAGTGGTGACTGATGAAAGAGGCGCCTTGGTTAAAAGTGCAAAGCATAGCAACGTCGGACAGATATTGCATTTGCGTTTCATTGACGGGCAGCGCAAGGTGAGTGTAGAGGAGTAAGTATGAGTTTTGAGACAGATGTAGCGAGAATTGAGGAAATTGCACAAAAGCTCAATGCCTCAGACACTACCCTTGAAGAGAGCATCACCCTCTTTGAGGAGGGGATGCGGTTATCCAAGTCATTGGAAAAAATTCTCACCGAGGCAAAGCAAAAGGTCGAGATTGTTCTTTCAGAGAATCCTGAAGCCGCAGAAATTACCCCGTTCGAATAGAGGCACCAAGTATGGCAAGCAAACAAAAGAAGATCATCTTCCTCATCCAGTGCGAAGATCGAAAAGGAATACTGAGCGCAACATCCACGTATTTTTATCAGCGCTCCTACAATATACTGCATTGTCAGCAACATACGGATAATATTGAAGGTCGTTATTTCATGCGTATTGAAGTGGATATGGCTGACCTGAAAACAACCAGGGGAGAGCTGCAAGAAGACTTTGCAGTGTTTGCCAAAGAACACAATCTGAATTGGGAGTGTCATTTCAGCGATTACAGTACGCGGATGGCTCTTCTCGTGAGCAAGACCAGCCACTGCCTGTATGATCTTATTGCAAGGAAAGCTGAAGGAGATCTTCAGTGTGAAATTCCCTTGATCATCAGCAATCATCCCGATCTTGAGATGATTGCCAATCAGTTTCGAATACCTTTTTATTACTTACCGGTTACCCCTGAGACAAAAGCAGACCAGGAAAAGAAGATTCGAACCTTGCTCAAGCGCTTTGACATTGACTTGGTGGTCATGGCTCGCTATATGCAGATCCTTTCTGCTGAATTTACCGACGAATGGCAGGGGAAAATCATAAATATCCATCACGGCTTTTTACCCGCCTTCCAAGGGGCAAACCCGTACAGACGAGCTTATGAACGAGGAGTGAAGATGATTGGTGCCACTGCTCATTATGCCAGTGAAGACCTCGACCAAGGTCCTATCATTGAACAGGATGTGGTAAGGGTCAATCACGAACTTGGTCCGAATGGATTGCGGGATGTAGGCAAGGATGTTGAAAGACGGGTCCTTGCAAAGGCTGTACAAGCCCATCTTGAGAGTCGAATCATCATCTTCAAGAACAGAACCATCGTTTTCAGCTCAGAACAATAAAGCAGTCAATGGACAAGAGTGCCTAAAGCAGCACTCTTGTCCGAATCAATGATTACTCAGCAATGATTTCATCCTGGAGGGCATCATACCCTTCCTCTCCAGTGCGAACCTTTATGACATTATCCACGGTGTACACGAAAATCTTGCCATCGCCGATGTGTCCAGTATAAAGAGCTTTCTTCGCCGCCTCGATCACATCCTGTACAGGTACTTTGCTGACCACTGTTTCAACCTGCATCTTTGGAAGCAAGGTCACCGCTACAGGAACTCCTCTATAGTACTCTTTCTGCCCTTTTTGCATGCCGCAACCCATCACCTGGGTCAGGGTCATTCCCATAACCCCGATTTCATTCAGAGCTTGCTTTAATTCATTGAACTTGCTCTGACGACTTACAATGACCACCTTGAACATTGCTGCCTGCTTTGAACTCTTGTTTGAGGGAGGTACCTGCTTCACTACGACTGCTTCATCTATCGAGGCAGCTTGCTTTGAGCCTAGCACTGTCGGAATGGATGGCATAAAATCGGCATAGGAGGAACTGATTCCATGTTCTTCTAGGTCAAGCCCGGAAATTTCCTCAGCTTTTGATACTCTCAACCCAAGGGTTTTATTGATCAAGGTGAACAGCAAGAACATCGTGATCGAGACCCAGATCACCACAGAAACTACTCCAAGAGTCTGTACTGCCAACAAAGCGGTACCACCTCCATACAGTAGGCCTCCCTCTATGGCAAATACTCCTACCAGGATGGTGCCCAAGGCCCCACAGATTCCGTGCACCGATATGGCCCCAACCGGGTCATCCACTTTTAGCACCTTTTCAAACATTTCCACGCTGAAAACAACTACAATACCGCTGATGATACCGATCAAAGCGGCTCCTACAGGAGATACTGCATCGCACCCTGCAGTAATTCCGACCAACCCAGCAAGAGCCCCGTTCAATGTCATCGAGACATCAGGTTTCTTATAGCGCATCCATGTAAGCAACATGGTACTGGCAGCAGCAAACGCGGCGGCAAGGTTTGTAGTAACAAAGATTGAGGAAGCAGAGAGAACTTCATCACCAGAGAACCCAAGCGTAGAGCCTCCATTGAACCCAAACCAGCAGAACCAAAGAATGAACACCCCGAGGGCCCCGAGGGTAAGGCTATGACCGGGAATCGCTTTTGCCTTGCCATCCTTGTCATACTTTCCCACTCTCGGTCCAATAATCTTCGCACCCCAAAAGGCAGCTACACCACCTACCATATGTACTGCCGTTGATCCGGCAAAATCATGGAAACCCATCTCACCGAGCCAGCCACCACCCCAGATCCAATGACCGCTGATCGGGTAGATGATAGCACTGATAGCAACAGAATAGAGGCAATAGGAGGAAAACTTGGTACGTTCTGCCATCGCACCGCTAACTATGGTAGCAGCTGTTGCACAAAACACGGTCTGAAAAATCAAGAATGCTGCGGTAGGGATGGAGGAGCTGTAATCATTTCGTACAAAGAAATCGACTGCTCCGATGAACGGATTGACCTGCCCGTCAGTGCCGACGCCAAACATCAAGGAAAACCCAATAACCCAGAACGCGATGCTTCCCAAACTAAAATCCATCAAGTTCTTCATAATGATGTTTCCAGCATTCTTCGCTCGGGTGAAACCAGTCTCCACCATAGCAAAACCTGCTTGCATGAAGAAAACCAAGACAGCGCCCAGCAACACCCACAGTGTGTCTACAGATACAAACATACCACTACCCCCATCGCAAAAAAAAGGGACGAGTGATGGAAAATCCATCGCACGTCCTTGTACGAAAGCCCAACGGGCCCGGAAACGAAGAAAGGCGATGCGGATTGCTCCACATCGCCTTTGACGTTTGCACACTTTATAGCTGAAATAAATCGAATCCGTCAAGTACCTTTAGAGAGAAAGATTGAGACAAGTAAGACGAGGATGTACAAACACTCCGTCTTTTCGTACCAGTACATCATCAAAATACATCTCGCCTCCCCCGTATTCAGGACGCTGAATCTGTACAAGGTCCCAGTGTACAGCACTCTTGTTTCCGTTGTCACAATCATCATAGGAGTTGCCGGGAGTGAAGTGGATAGAACCAGAGATTTTCTCATCGAACAGAGTATTATCCATAGGATGCAGGATGCCGGGATTGACACCCAAGGCAAACTCCCCTATATATCGCGCACCTTCGTCGATATCAAGGATTTTTTCGAGCAACGCATCATCATCACTGTGGGCCTCTACAATCTTTCCATCCTTGAATGTAAACCGTATGTCAGAAAAACAATGCCCATGATAAGTACTCTTCGTATTGTAGGAAATGGTCCCCTGCACAGAATCCTTGAGCGGACAGCTATAGATCTCCCCATCAGGGATGTTCATCTCTCCTGCACAGCTGATCCATGGCATTCCTTTAACACTGAAGCTCAAATCAGTTCCCGGAGCTTTGATATGCACCCTGTCAACTGATTGCAGATAGGGTTTCGCCTCTTCCATCGCCTCTCCCATCTTTTTATAATCAACATCAGTACACACCGAATAGTAGAAATCCTCGAACTCAAGGGTCCCCATCCCCGCTTGCATCGCCATAACCGAGGTTGGATAGCGAAGCACGACCCACTTGGTGCTTACCAAACGGGTCTTCATATGCACTGGTATATTGTAATAGGTGCTTGCCAGATTTGACTGTTCTGCGATGGTTGCTAGTTCACGAACATTTGCAGGTCCCCTGATTCCTATGAAGGCGTCCATCTTTTTCATTCTGTAGGTATCGACATCGGCCCAAAGCTGCAGGGATTCCTTGCTTGCTCCTTCCACCATCGCACGTTCAATTCGTTCGTTCCAAAGATTCACTATAGGATATGAGCCGACTTCATACACAGCCTTGACAAGCGCCTCTGTCATCGAAGTGGGAATATCCACTGCATTAATCAAGACGTGTTCGCCTTTTTTTAGTTTAACAGAGTGTTCCACCAGAAGTTTCGCCAACTTCTGTTCTCTTTGATCTGCCATTCTATATCTCCTCGTTCATTATATTAATCAAGACGGATTTCCAACTGCTTGGAAGTTACAGGGTGGGGGAACTGCACTGCAACAGCACTCAGGCCAAACTCTTTCTGGGGTTTCCCTCCATAAAGTTCATCACCGTCGAGCGGCCAGCCGCTCCAGGCCATATGAACCCTTACCTGATGCTTGAACCCACTGCTCAAGCGGCAGATGAACTCTTCACTGCCGCTCTTTTTTGAACCATTGTACCACACGGTGGTCATATACCAGGTACCTGTTGTTTTTTCCAGAAGATGCTTAGGACTATCTGAAAGGACAGGTCTGACCTCTTTACGATTGTTTCCCCACCTACGGAAAAGACTGCCGATTACAACAGCCCTTCCTTTGCAATGATAGGGGTCATCATACGAGTAAGGAGGGAATCCTGGTGTCTGTACAGGAAAATAGCCACTGCTGACGGCTCGGTATTCTTTAAAAAAGAGATCTGCCTTCTGTATTGCTTGAAGATTATTGTAAGCTTCAGTGTTTTTTGCTACAACCACCAACCCGCTGGTGGGAGTATCGAGACGATGCAAAACACCACCTTCCCATGCATTTCTTCCTTCAATTGCAAGCACCTCGGGATGGGTTTTAGCCAATAATGAGAGTAAAGTTGGTTTATCAGGCTCATCATCCTTGAGGGGAACTGTCGGCAACTGTGACGGTTTATGTGCTACCAATAATGCAGAATCTTCATAGACAATAGTTACTTCATACTCATCTTCCATATATGTCCAATATACCAAAAATCTCGTAAAAAGGCACCTAATAAATTCCAAAAGAAGATTTCCTGCTTGCTTTGCATCATGGCAAAGCTAGTGTATACTCAAGCTATGCAAAAGATAGGGATTATTTATTTTATGTCAGAGTTTCTTAACAATCTGAGTTAAAAACTGTTCAAAAAGAATCAATAAAAGTGAGGATTCAATGAAAAAAGACCTATGCTCTACATATCCTCTGGTTTCCTTTTTTGTTTTGTCCTATGTATGTTCATGGATTTTTTGGATTCCGCTAACCTTCGTTACTCATCTGGATCAATATCTTATTACTATAATTATGCTTATAGGAGTATTGGGACCATTTTCAGCAGCTATCATTGTTGGGAAGAAAACGAATACACTTAAGCGCTTCTTCAAACAAACTTTATTATGGAGAGTCTCATTAAAGATATATGCTATAACTCTTGGCTTACCTGTTTGTATTCTTTTTCTCCTATTGCTTTCTCAACGTCTGTTCGGAACTTCACAGACGGTTGAAAAGGAACCATGGTTTTTCTACCCCTTGGTACTTATGTTTATGGTGTTGATAGGTGGAGGAATGGAAGAACCAGGATGGAGAGGATTCGCTCAACCAAGATTATTGGCAAAGTTCTCGCCTTTTACAGCAAGTATCATGTTAGGAATTATTTGGACGTACTGGCATACGCCTCTTATTTTTGTTCCAGGTTCATCGCAACAAAACATAGAATTAGGGTGGTATACCATAGGAGTCACATCGCTTGCGATAATATTG
The DNA here is from genome assembly GCA_964547185.1 of uncultured Sphaerochaeta sp. Classification (GTDB taxonomy): domain Bacteria; phylum Spirochaetota; class Spirochaetia; order Sphaerochaetales; family Sphaerochaetaceae; genus Sphaerochaeta. The sequence continues at coordinate 6,180 of CAZJMG010000015.1, read as the reverse complement.
ACATGGCTTTATAAAATGAGTAAGGGAAGTGCCTTTATTGCCATAATTTTTCATGGAGGGGTAAATGCCATTACTATGTATATTGATCCATTTACAATCACCTTTGCGGGTATCGCCTTAAGTGATTTTGCCTTGATGGAATTATTATGGGCATTCACTGCAATGATAATTGTCCTATCAGATCGGCAATGGTTCTTTTCAAAAACAGAAGATCCTACCTTGACAATCAAATAAATTCAAAAAGAAGATTTCCTGCTTGCTTTGCATCATCACAAAGCTAGTGTATACTCAAGCTATGCAAGAGATACCCATCAACACTTATAATTCTCCCAATGTGATTCTTGAATTGATTTATCGGTTGAAGATAAAGCAGGTCATGACTAAGGATTTGGTTACTGCCACAAAAGATACAAAGCTTAGGGAGATACAGCACATCATGCGTGAAAAACAGGTCACAGGCCTTCCTATTGTGGTAGGAAAGCGCTTGATCGGTATTGTCAGCATGGATGACATCATTCAGGCATTGGACAAGGGCTACATAGAAGATAAGGCTCAAGACCATATGACCAGAAACTTGATAGTGCTCGAAGAAGATATGCCGATTTCTTTTGCCATCAGCTACTTCGACCGATTCAGCTTTCATCGATTCCCTGTGCTCAACAAACACAAGGAATTGGTTGGCATGATTACCAGTCGTGATATTACCAGCACGCTTCTGCTTGAGATAAACCATGAAATTGAAGAGCTGGAGAAAAGAACAAGAACATCCAGCCTAAGTTCAGAGATGAGTGGAGAGATCCATACATACTCAATCATGAAAAATGATTTTGAAAATGCTGGGTATGCCAGCACAGAAATAAAGAAAAGACTCAAGAGTGCAAACATTCTTCCCCACATTATACGCCGGGCAGCCATTGCCAGTTATGAACTTGAGATGAACCTTGTAGTTCATTCCGACGGAGGAGAATTGATAGCAGAATACTCACCGCAATCCTTGCAGATCACTGCGCAAGACCGAGGTCCGGGTATCAGCGATGTGGACTCGGCGATGGAACCGGGTTGGTCAACAGCAAGTGAATGGATTCGTTCCCTCGGATTTGGAGCCGGCATGGGTCTGCCCAATGTCAAATCTGTTGCTGATACATTTACCATTGAAAGCAATCCCAATGGGACCACGGTGGTTTGCACAATACATTTACATCCAAAAGAGGAGGTTTGATCAAGATGGTAGTACGAGATCTGGCAAAATTGGAGGGATTCACCACCCAATACATGGATGAAGGAAATGAAGAGATTGTGGATGCTTATGCAGGCGACTTGCTCAGTGACGTCATGGGTAATGCTCCATCCGATAGCGTCTTGATCACCATCCAAGCTCATAAAAACACTGTTGCCGTGGCATCTCTGGCCTCTATCAAGGCGTTGGTCATCTGCAACAACCGATCTACGCCACAGGACATGCTTGAAGCAGCAAAAGAAGAGGCGATTTGTGTTTTCACCACTAAAGACACCCAATTCGAAGCCAGTTGCAAAATTGCCAAGGCCTTGGGAAAGGTGTGATGCGAGCAGTCATCGACTTACACAACCATAGCTGTCTCTCTCCTTGTGCAGACGATGATCTCACCCCTGCCCTTTTAGCTATTGAAGCTATGGAAAAAAATATCGACATTTTGGCTCTCACCGATCACAACAGTGCTCGCAATCTTGAAGTGTTTTCACAAGCTTGCGAGCTCTGTTCCATTCTTCCCCTTTTTGGACTGGAAGTCACCACCATAGAAGAAGTGCACGTGTTGACGCTCTTTCCAAAACTTGAAGATGCCCTGGAATTTGGTACCTTCATCGAATTTTTGCTTCCCCCCATCAAGAACAAACCAAAGCTATTTGGAAGACAGTTGGTTGTTGACCTGCAAGGAGAAGTTCTTCAGGAAATCGATCTGATGCTGAGTTCTGCAACCTCACTTGGGTTTTCTGATGTCATGGAAGAAGCCCTCAGCAGGGATGCATTAGTCATTCCAGCACATATCGACCGCCCGGCAAACAGTGTCCTGGCAAACCTAGGGTTTCTTCCTTCCTACCCCTACAGTGCTCTTGAAGCGATACATCCGCATATGATCAAGCAAAAGCAAAATCTTTGCGTGCTCACAGGATCGGATGCACACAGCTATGACCAGATAGGAAGACGACGCTGTTTTGCAGAGTTGGAGGAGTGTTCCTATGAGGCCTTAAAAGACGCCTTGAAAGACCCAAGGAACATATCCTACCAGATTTGACAATCAGCGATTGGAACGACCAAAAATTCTCAAGGCAAACAAGAACAGGTTCAAGAAATCAAGATACAGCGTAAGAGCACCCATGATACTGAGTTTTGTGTATGTCTCTTCATCCATGGAAGATCCTGCCTCGTTGTTCCATCGTACAATCTTCTGCGTATCAAATGCAGTGAGGCCGAGGAAAATTGCCACACCTGCAAAACTGATCAGATAATCAATACCGGAGGAACGCAAAAAGAGGTTGACCAGCATGGCGATGACCAATCCCCAGACACCCATCATAAGATACGAACCGTACCGGTTCAAATCCCGCTTTGTCGTCATTGCATACAGGCTCATCCCTGCAAACATCAGAGCCGTGGTCAGGAACGTCTTGTAGATGACAGCTGTAGTGTAGATTATGAAAATCGTGCTGAGCATCACTCCATTGAGCGCTGCATAGGCCAAGAAGGCTCCAATGGCACTGACTTGGCTCATTCTGTCCAGCCTGGCGGAAAGATAAAACACCAAGGCAAATTGGCCTATTATCAAAATGAGCAAGTTGATCGGATTGCCCAACAAAGCTCGCAACAATGAGGGACTACTTGAAATCATGAAAGAAATGAGAGCTGTCAATCCAAGACCTGCTGTCATCCAAAGATATACGTTCTTCAGTATGGTTCGTTCACGTGCAACCACATTCTGAAGTATCGAGCTGTTGTGTTCTGTCATTGTTACAGCCTCCTAAGATAATATATCATAATTTCGTAATAAAAACAGTAATCGTCAACCAACAATGAGAACCAAAAGAGATGCTAGCAAAGTGTTTCGGTCGATGGTATAGTGAGGTCCATGAAACGGTCTTCAATCTGTGCCCTCTTGTTGCTTCTTGTGCTATTGGTCGGCTGCTCCTCTACAAAACAAAGACAGGAGGTCGATGAAACAGCTGTTGAACAAGCCCTTATCTCAGTGGTAGAGCTTGCAAGCCAGAGTGTAGATGCGAACTTGTTCTCGAGCATGGGTCAGAGAATCCTGCCTGCAGAGGCAATCGTGTTGTCCCAACGTTCCGAAATACCTCTTTTCCTTGAGCGCCTTGATCATTACACGGCAGAGGTTTTACAAGCATACAGGCAGACAATCCTTGAGGCGCCTGCTTTGGTTTCAGAGAGTCTTGCAAGGGTTGTATGGATTGAGAGTCCCAAAATCCTGCAAGCTGGAAACCAGAGTGCCACTGATCAACTGCTCAAGCAGCAAGGCCCTGCTCTGAGAAAAAGTCTTGAGTCAGTATTAAGAAGAGAACTCGCCTCCAGCCGGCAGGACTGGGACATGCTCCTGGACCGTTACTCAATCTGGCAAAGAGGAACAGCAACATGGACCTTGCCGGCATTGACGGAGGTAACCATTGATCCGCTTGAACATCAGATTGAATTCTTTTTATCTGTGTATCTCAGACAACTAGCGTTCCAAGAGCAACAGCTTCGCACAACACCGGTCATTCGGGGCAGTGGGTCTTTTCTTGAAATATTCCAACAGGAAGGAAGATAATGGACCTTTTTTCAAGCATACAGGAATCAGAACAGCAACAAAACCAACCTCTAGCCTATCGTATGCGTCCGCGTACGCTTGATGAGTACATCGGTCAAGAGGCCATCATCGGCCAAGGGCGTCTTCTCAGAAGAGCCATCCAAGCTGACCAGTTATCTTCGGTTATCTTCTATGGACCTCCTGGCACGGGAAAAACCACCTTGGCACGTGTCATAGCCAATACAACGAAGCGTCACTTCTCCACTCTCAATGCAGTTCTCTCAGGGGTGAAGGAGCTGCGATACGAGATAGAGCAAGCAAGGGAACGGCTAGAGCTCTATAGTCGCAAAACCATCCTCTTTGTGGATGAAGTGCACAGATGGAACAAAAGCCAGCAAGATGCGTTGCTGCCATGGGTTGAGAATGGGACAGTCATACTGATCGGGGCTACTACCGAGAACCCCTATTTTGAAGTAAATGCCGCCTTGGTAAGCCGTTCTCGCATATTCCAACTCAAGAGTCTGACAAACAACGATCTTATGGCCATTGCCCATCAAGCAATCAAGGATAAGGAACGTGGATACGGATCCTATTCTGTCAGTTTTGAGAAGGGAGCATTGGAACACCTTGTCGAAGTAGCCTCGGGCGATGCAAGAAGTCTCCTAAATGCATTGCAGCTTGCCGTGGAGACAACAGTGGATCAATTTCCTCCACCACAGGGATCCAGTATTTACATCGACTATGATGCTGCAGAGCAATCCATCCAGAAAAAGGCAGTGCTCTATGACAAGGAGGGAGATTATCATTTTGATGTAATCAGTGCCTTTATCAAGAGCATCCGAGGCAGTGACCCTGATGCAACGCTCTATTGGTTGGCAAGAATGGTCAATGCAGGAGAAGATCCCAAGTTTATTTTCAGAAGAATGCTCATCAGCGCCTGTGAGGATGTCGGACTTGCCGACCCACAGGCCATCGTCATCGTCCAGGCTGACGCACAGGCCTTTGAACGAATCGGATATCCGGAAGGAAGGTTCCACCTCACCCACGCAGCTCTCTATCTTGCTACTGCAGAGAAGAGCAATTCCGCCCTCGCCTTCTTTGATGCGCTGAAGGATGTAGAGTCGCAGAGAGCACAGGACGAGGTACCAAATCATCTCAGAGACGGCAATCGTGATGCAAAGGGTTTTGGACATGGACAAGGTTATCTGTATCCACATGCCTATCAGGATCATTGGGTAGCCCAACAATATCTGCCCACTTCATTGCAAGGCAAGGTGTTTTACCAGACAAGCAATCAGGGATATGAGAGGCAGATCAAGGAGAAAGTCCAAAGAAGACGGGAAGAACAGCTGGAAAGCGCGCAGATTGATGCCTTTGTAGAGAATCTGAGCTATTCGCCGGGTGACAAGGAGCGTCAACGGTGGGTCAATCGTACCGTCAGCGAACGAGGAGCCATGCTGCAGAAAATTCGAGAAAAACTGTTTGCAAATATCTCTTTTTCACGCAGTGACCGAACCTTGGTGCTGAATGCAGGACACGGGCTTCTTCTTTGGGAAGCGTACCGAAAAACACCTGAGGGACTGGTCATCGGTCAGGTAAGAACAAAAGATCAGCTTGAACATATTCTCCATTATGCAAAATCCTTGACTATCCTTGAACAACCTCAGGTATACCATGTAGAAGCAAAAGAGTTGCTTGCCAACCTTGAGCAAGGTCTGGTCTTCGAGCATATCTTTGCAAGGAATATCCTTTCACGAGCAAAAAAAGAGAATGCCCTGATCGGGATGCTCATGAAAAAACTTGCTACAGGAGGGGCTCTCCATCTTTGTGAGAGCGTACCCAAAAAAGGTTCAAGGCTCTCTGATTTTGTCAGGGAAGAAGAGAAAAAGCTTCTTTTGAAAGCTGAGGCAAAATTATATGGCGATCTTGAGAATCCTCTGACCAACTGGGATGAGACGGACTTGGCCGATTTGCTCAAAGCCCAACATCTTTCAGTTGAAATATCAAGCATTGATTTTGTGGAAAAACGATGTATCACAGAGAGTGACATCATCCGTTATCTTCAGAGCTCATACCTTCAGGCTTTCTCTGCGTTGAACATCGAAATTGATGCAAAGGCTCTCCAGCAAAGGTTGATCGAACAGCTATCCGGCACCAGCTTGGACTGGAACCATCATCTGGCTTTTATACACGCCAGCATTTGATCAAGAATCTGTCATGGTTGCATCTCTTTTTATGTGTTTAATTTACCAAATCAGAGAGAAAAAGAAAGAAAAATTATCGTAGGGCCTGTTGACAAAGAAAAGCGTTTAAGGCATAGTATGCAACGTTGAAACGCACTGGTACTTAGAACCACTGCTTCAGCTACCATGGTGGGAGTAGTTCAATGGTAGAGCACCAGATTGTG
>CAZJMG010000014.1:0-64534 GCA_964547185.1 uncultured Sphaerochaeta sp. | reverse complement strand
GTCATTCATACCCGTTTTTCATTGAGGTGTCTGGTTACGATAATTTGCTATTCACTATGGGAGGAGTGTCCTCCAAGCATGGTCAGATCGTGTGCTCTTGGGTACTCTTCACGAACTCGCTTCATCACGCTGTAGTAAATCTTCGGAATCGTTTCCCAATCGGCAGAAATCTCGGTAGTGAAGCCAGAGTGACAATCATGCTCCTTCATTCCCTCAAATTCATCGTCGATATCCTGTTGTGACCAGTTCAGGTTATTGAACCAGTTCTCAATATGCTTGCTGTCGACTTGTTCGATGATGCCATCTTGGAATTTTTCCACAGCCTCTTCTATCGCCTTCGCAGTTGCACGTACGATGAGATCAGGTCCTTCTGCCATGAACAAGAGCACACAATGGCCTTTATGAAAGTGGTAGAAGTGTTGAGCAGCGTCTTCTTCCGAGTAGGTGCGAGCCACCGAAGGTCTGAATCCGTTTACCATGACTTCCCTGAGCACCTTGATCCCTGTATCGATGTCGTGGATCAGATACCCTAAGAATGTATTATTCTCAGGATAAATCTTGAATATCTTGACCGTCACCTCAGTGATATAGCACAGGGTTCCCTCGTTTCCGATGGCAATATGCCTGATATCGGGACCGCCGGAACGACGAGGAACATTCTTGATCTTGCAGATATGACCATCTGCAAAGACACACTCCAATCCGACCACCATGTCCTCGATTGCTCCATAGAGCGTCGAGAATTGCCCGATGCTGCGGGTAGCCACCAATCCACCAAATTTTGCCACAGGTTTTGACTGAGGGGAGTGACCGGTGGTAAAACCCTCTTTTCTTAACTCATCCTCAAGTTCCTGCAAGGGAACCCCAGCTTGGACGGTTGCTTGCATATTGTAGGTATCAATCTTGATGATTTTATCCAAGAGCTTTGTATCGATGACAAGGGTCTGTTCTTTCCAGTTTTCCAAGCCGCCTTCAGTTGCTGTTTTTCCTGCACGAGGGATGACATTGATCAAATTCTCGTTACAGAACACGAGCAGGTCACTCACTTGTTCTGAAGACTTCGGGTAAACGATTGCCAAGGGAGGAGGCACATCAAGGACATTTCTAGCTTTTGCATACTTCTTATATCTGTCGGCGGATGCATCATATAAATCAGCTGCATCGGTATTGATCTGTGTAGGTTCGAGCATCGATTCGAGGTGCTCCATTATTCTTTCATTGCGCATATTCTCCTCCAAGTCAGTACATCCATGGTAAAAGCCATGCTTTGCAATGTCAATAAAAATGGAAACTTTTCTTTTTTTATGAATTTAGTTTCATCTAAATGGAAATTTTTCCTTTTTATTCTCTTTACATACCCATGCCTTGCAGATACACTACCTCCAGATGAGGAATAACAGAATTGAACTGTATTGATGAGCGAACACTGAACCCATTAGAGCGCCATATCCATGAAGTGTTGCTCTCTCACAAAGAGCATGCCAATTCATTGCGCATCGGCCAGGCAGCTGAAGCCTGTCAATGCTCAGTTTCTAAAATTTCGAAGTTCGTTAAAAAGCTTGGTTTCAACAACTATAAGCAGTACATGGATTTTATTGCAGGAAAAGATTTGGGGGGAGTCTCAGCAACCAATGAAATCCAGAGAATTCGGCACTTTCTTGAATCCTTTGATCCAAAACTGGTGGAAGAACTCTCCGAATTGATAGAACGTCATGCAAAGATTCTCTTATTTGGATATGGGCCTTCGCTGCTCTGCTGTGAGTACTTTGCCTATCGGTTTTGCAACTGCACCGACAAAACCACCATGGCCATATCCGATCCCGTGTCGGTTGCAAATATGGCCGATGCCTCTTCTCTCTTGATCATCCTCACAGAGACAGGAAAGTTCCATTCTTTCAAGGATGTGTATGAAAATGCCAAGAAGAAAGGTTGTGAGGTAGTCATCATTGTAGAAGAGTTTACCGCTGAACTGCTTGAGCAATGTGATCGGCTCTTCTACTTGGCATCCCAGAAGCAGCCGCAACACTTGAAGGCCTATGAGAAATCACGCACTGCCTTCTTCATATTTCTAGAAGAGGTCATCCAGCGTTTTCTCAATTCACGCTGAATGACCGAACCGTACCTATACTGCTAGTGTCACTTCCCGACATCCCTGCCGAGGGTAATCTTTTGGGTAGTGAAGTTCTCAACACTGCGTTTCTTTTCAAAGAATTTCGGCATCTGTGAGATCAAGCCTTCCTTGGTATAGAACACATCGTCCTTTGCCAAAGGAAGCTGTACTGCCGAACCGATGACTGAAGACTTGTAGATGGCCATGATCAGTTCAATGGTTTTTCTTCCCTCCTCGCCGGTTACCAACAAGGCCTCTTGGCCGTTGATGGCTCGAAGGAAGTTTCGTATCTGGGCAGGATGGCCCTCAAGGTCAAGTTCAGCAAGAGAGTCATAGTAGGCCTGCACAGAGTCTTTTGTCAGAACATCCTCTGTGGGAAACCCATTTTCCAGTTCCTTGTTGGCTTGTACTGACCAGGGAATTGAGACTTTCGCTGCATCGCCGGAGAAGACCATCGATTGCTCCTCACCATGCATCAAGAGCGTGGCGGTGAGCTGTGCCATCTTATCTGGATACCGAAAGATAGCCATAGAGAGGTCTTCACACTCGCTGTTGGTATGCACCATGTTGGTCGTTACAGCAACAACCTCCGTCGGCATACCAATAAACCATTGCATCAGGTCGATATGATGGGTAGCATGACTGGTGGTACACCCTCCGCACTCTTGCTCCCAGGTACCCCTCCACCAAAGATCGTAATAGCTCTGGCCTCTATACCAGTAAGAGTTGACATTCGCATATCTGATTGTTCCAACAGTGTTGCTGTCAAGTAATTGCTTCATCTTCATCATGGGTGTCTTGAACCGGTTTTGACAGACAACGCTCAGCATCCTACCGTTCTTCTTTGCCGCTTCAATCATACAATCACACTCTTGCAAACTGGTCGCCATCGGCTTTTCCACCAACACATGGTTTCCAGCATTCAGTGCATCAATAGCAACCTGAGCATGTAAAGAAGGAGGAAGACAGATTGAGACGATGCCATCCTCCACAGAGGCAAGAGCATCCTTGTAGTCTTTGTAAGCGGCAGCCCCCTGAATGTCCATCTCCTCAATCATCTTCTCGGCCTTTTCGACAAAGAGGTCACAAAGCGCAACAATGCGACACTGTTCAAAACGTTTGTAGGCCTCGATATGAATTCGTGCGATAGCTCCTGTACCAATGATTATTACTGCATGCTTATCCATATTTCTTCCTTAGTTGTGATTTTTTTGTTGAGAGAACGGAAAATACTATGGATACAGCAGCCATGATCAAGAAAAAGAGAGAAATAGGACGCGTAAACAGTATTGACCAGCTATTATTTGATACAATAAGGGCTCTATTAAGACTCTCTTCGGCAATCGGACCCAAAATGATCCCTAAAACAAGCGGAGCGCCAGGAAACCCAAATTTTTTCATAAAGAGGCCGACTATGCCGAAAATGATTGCAATATTGATATGGTAAGTCTGGTTTGCCAAAGAGAACGAGCCAACCACACAAAGGATCAGGATGATAGGCATCAATGTCTTGTAAGGCACTTTCAAGATCCTTGGTGCAAACTTGGCAAACAAAATACCAAATCCCAACATAAGGAACTGGACTACAAACATACCTGCAAAAAGCGTATATACAATATCGGCATTCTCAACAAACAAAAGAGGTCCTGGCTTTACGCCTACAAGAATCAAGGCACCAAGCATGACAGAGGTGACAACATCACCGGGAATTCCCAAGGTGAGCATCGGAACTAGAGCTCCACCGGTCGTACCGTTGTTCGCAGCCTCAGGAGCTGCAATACCTTCAAGAGAGCCACTTCCGAAATCTTCTGGTTTCTTGGAAATTTTCTGAGCAACATTATATGCAAGAAAACAAGCAATTGCTCCACCTGTTCCGGGAATTATCCCCAGAAACACACCAAGCAAGCCACCCACGACTGCTGCTTTAAGGAAGAAGGCAATCTCCTTTCTGGACGGGAAAATGCTTGTAAGCTTCTGATCCTGAATATCAGCAGTAGCTTTCTTGCCGTCACGTAGGTTGACCATAACCTCACTCAAGGCGAAGACTCCGATTAGAACAGGCAATAGAGGCAAGCCACTCATGAGCCTATAGTTGCCGAACGTAAATCTGGTTGCCCCAACAATGGGATCGATCCCTATAGTAGATATCAATAGACCAACACAACCACTGAGCAAGCCTTTGGAGATACTCTTCCCGGACGAACTCGCCATGATACTCAGACCGAAGATCGAAAGAGAAAAATAATCGGCAGCTTGGAACTTAAGCGCCACTTTTGCGAGCTGGGGAGCAATTAAAATCAGACACATAGTACTGATAAGTCCCCCGACAAACGAGGAGAAGGCTGAAACACCGATGGCCTTACCGGCATACCCCTGATTGGAAAGAGGATTGCCGTCAAGCATTGTAGCCGCTGCTGAAGGAGTTCCAGGAGTCTTCAAGAGAATTGCGGAAACACTGCCTCCGTACATGGAACCACAATACAAGCCGCATAGCATAACCAAGGCAACGCCACTGGGAAGCTGGTACACGAGCGGCAACAAAAGAATGATTCCCATAGAACCAGAAAGCCCGGGCAGGGCCCCTATGATGGTACCTATGGCGACACCGAAACACATCAAAAGAAAGGGAATCGGCTGAAATATTGAAATCAAGCCTGACATCATTGGTGCAAACATAGATTCTCCTAGAATAATCTGAATGAAGGCAAGAAGATCATAAACACCTTCACAAACAACAAATACAAAACAATCGTAGTCAACAAGGAGATAGCAACAACTTTTTTGTAGTCTCTATGGTTGAACAACACGAGTAAAAATCCCATATAGAAGGGTGTCAACAGTAAAAACCCAAGACTTTTCAACAACCATACGTAGACAAATGTAACAACCAGCAAAATAAGGATTTTCAGCCAACCTTTTGGATTTTCTATAGAAAAATCAGGCTTGGGAAATCCCCCTATCAAATTTCCAAGAGCCAGAGTGCTCCCAAGAATTATCATCATGATTGCAACAACTTGTGGATACCCGCTAGGCCCCAGTCCTCTTGCGACATTCTGCAGCTTTCCAGCCAGAATAAAAACAACTGCACCTAGTATCACAAACCCTAAGCCCAGGCACAGATCAGAAAATTTGTTCTCATTTTTCACTTCAAACCTCGGTGGAAATACCCTGTTGCAGTATTGCAACAGGGTATATTGGTATTAATACCGATTGCCAAAACCTTTGCTCTTAATCAGATTCATGAAGCGCTGGTCTTCGCTCTTAACGAACGCATTGTATTCTTCTGTGTTACGATAGACCGCCTGGGCTCCTATTGTATCAAGTCTTGCAACAAAATCAGGATCGCTGACAACCTGTCTGATGATGTCATCGAGTCTTTCAACAATCGCCTCAGGAGTTCCGACTGGAACAGCAAAACCTCTCCATTGACGCAACTCAATATCAAGACCACTTTCCTTGGCTGTAGGAACTGAAGGGAACTTCGCAAGACGCTCAGCTCCAAAACTCACCAACATTCTGAGCTGGTTTCCTTCCACATTTGCATATCCTTCAGGAGAATTGCACATAGCTGCATCAACTTCGCCGCTTAACAAACCGGTGAGTGCTGCAGCACCTCCTTGGAAAGGAACGTGGACAAAGGATGTACCTGTAGCCTCTTCAAGCAACAATGCAGCGAGGTGATTTCCACCACCACTTCCTCCATTACCCATCGAGATGGATTGTGGACGTCTCTTTGCATCAGCAAGAAAGTCATCAAGTGAAGTCCACGGAGAGTCGGCACGAACCAACACATAGTGAGTATTCTCAACTATCTGGGCAACATGTCTGAATGAATCATTATCATAGGGCACAACATTCATATGAAGATTGGAGACATGTGCATTACTCCAATGCATGAGAGAATATCCATCTTTAGATGCATTCTCCTTGAACTCAGCACTTCCAGGAACGCCTGAAGCACCAGGTACATTCTTGATCACCATGTTCCTGCCGTTGGCATACTTTGGAAACACCTCAGCAAAGGCCCGAAACGCCATGTCAGCACCACCACCGGCAGACCACTGCACTGTGGTTTCCACAGTCTTGGTGGGAAATTTTGAAGCATCAACCTCTCTTCCACCTTGTGCAAACACAAACGACACACTGATAAGCAGTACCAGTAAAACAGTTGTAAACTTTTTCATCTCTTCTCCTTTCGTGGTAAAACCATGAGAACCAAATTCTAGTATTTCTGCAAGGGAGCAACCCTTGTATACGCTGTGTTGTTGACGTGAACCGTTGTAGTAGGAAATAGGATAGGACGGGTGATGAATTCAAAACCATCACTTGAGACTACTATCGTATCTTCACTCTTTGTCCCTGTTATTGAAGGATTCCAGCAGAATGCCTGTTGTTGTGCAATCTTGTATGCATGAGAGAAATCAACTCGATAATCTCTTGGGGCATAACCGATCGGACCACCTTGGTGATGCTTCTCAAACTCTTCTGCAAATCCGTATGATGCATACGTCTCTTTTGCAATAGAGAGAACCTCACTGTACGTTCGGCCAGGAATTGTCTGCGCCATCATGATGCAGTCAATCTCTTGATTAAGCGCAAGCTGCTCTTCCAATTGAGTGCTTACCGGTGCAAAATGAACGTAGCGTGTCATGCAGACCACCATGCCGTTCTTTCTAAAATTGCCTCCGATTTGCACTCTCTTTGCAATGCGTTTGTCTGTTGGAACTGGATGACGATACGAGGCAATCCTCTCATCGGAGGCACACATCATGGAAGCAAAATCCATTCCATGAGATTGCAAGAGTTCAAATGCCCTTCCCACCACACTTTTCTCTGTATCGCCGACATTGATGGAAGAAGCCACTTGTTCGAGGATTGCTGAAGCACTAAGACCTAGCGAGCGGTACCGAACCAACTCCTCCTCACTGAGAGATGCACGCATCTCAATCAGTTTGGCGTGCATGTTCTTACCAAAACCACAATTGTAATCAAGAGCCAAAGAATCCAAGGAACATAGCTTTGCAAGTGCTGCCTTCTCAAAATCACGATCATGCCAAGGTCCATAGACAATCTCGAAGCCAAGGTAATCCAGGTGTTCTTCTTCCCGCATTCGCCTCTCTTCGATGGAATTTGTTATCGCATACGCACCATGAAGGGTAACCAAAAGTCCGCAGTTGCCCAACTCTCCCAATCCAACGTAATTCTGCCCTCCAGAGGTAAGCCATGAAAAAGAATCCTGACGTTTACAGTAAATGCCTGAGAGACCTTCCGATTCAATCAATGTGCGAAGCTGTTCCATTTTTGTCTGGATTTCTTCTTTACGACTCATGCTAGCTCCTAGTATAGTGTATTAATTTGTCCATTAAATTTACAATATATCCTAAACACAGAATTAGCATAAGTCAAGGTAAATTTATGAAATATAAAATATTTATTTATCAAGAGCACGATTCTTACATCTATATCTTAGTAATATGCGGTATATTATGTAAATTTATTTTACAAATTAACCGTATATGAATAAGCTTTCTTATGCTATTATGTCTCAACCATCTGACACTTCATTGAGAAAGGATAGTATAATCAGGTATGCAGGAAGAAACCTCTGAACTAATCAATTGCAAAAACGTACTCAGTTGCGTAGAACGAGATTTACAGAACCCCTCTCGAGCCGATATCGCCAAACACCTTGGCATGAGCAGAACAACTGCGTCCCAAAGCATCAACAAGTTGATCGAGATGGGAATAGTATGTGAACTCGAGAAAGCCTCAAATGGGGGAAGAGGCAGACCGGGCTTGCCCTTGGAATTGGATGAAAAGCACTGGTATGCCTTAGGAGGTTTCTTTGATGACGCTGACTGGTATTTCTCTGTGGTCACCTTAAAAGGAACTATCATCGATAAGAAACATATCCCCTTGAAAGACCTGACAGTAGACAGTTTTATCGAGGCCCTCTTTGAAGGAGTACACTTTTTCTTGCAAAAGTATGGGAAAAAGCTTCTTTTTGCACTGGGATTGGGATGTCCTGGAGTCATCGACCGCAGTACAGGCACCATTGTGAAAGCCGTAGACCTAGGCTGGACAGACATTCCTCTGAAAAGAATAATCCAGGAAAAGTTCGGCTTGCCAGTATATATCCTAAACAGATATCGCACCAGCGGCCTTGCTTCATTTCTCTATGGCAAGGGAGCCGGCTTTCAAGACGTGATTTTCCTTGGCGTGGGCACAGGATTCGGTACTTGTATATTTCTCAGGGGTAAACCGATGCTCAGTACGAACATCCATACAGGAGGAATAGGGCACATTACAGTCGATCCCAATGGACCGTATTGCGTGTGCGGTCGCAAGGGGTGCCTCTTTCCCGTAGGATCGTCAACAGCCTTGATCAATCAGACAACGGCAGCCTTACAACAAGGAGGAAGCACCTCCTCGCTGTCCAACAAACCTCTGAACGTCGAAACCATCATGACTGCAGCCAATAAAGGCGATGAACTGGCACAAAAATGCGTCCGTTCTGTTGCAGATCCCCTATGCATAGCTATCGGGAATCTGATAAACATCATCAATCCGCAAAGAATCATCCTCGGGGGACCCATGGGGTATTATGGTCGCTATTACTGCTCTTACATCGAACAAAAAGTCATAGAGACCTATCACACGCCAGAACTATCAATCGTACAGACAAGCATGGACAACTTTGGCAATGCTATAGGAGCAGCAAGCCTCGTATTGGAAAACAAGCTTTTCTTGCTCAGTACATCGTCATTTGAAGAAAGAGCGGAGTCTTGATCTAGACCAAGCGACCCGCCAAAGCCCTATTTTTCTCATACGCGATCAGTTCATCACGACTGAGCTTCCCCTCTTCTATTTGTATACCGAGTTTGGAGCCCAAGCATTCGACGAGGATCTCTTTGAAGGAATCGAGTGATACTTCCTTGCCACTCTCTTGTACAATACTGGTCATGGGCTCCAAGGCTCGCTCTTTTATTTCTGGTGGTACGTACAAAACCTTAAACAACGGATTTGTGTCCATCGGCTTCAGATATGTCATGATATTGCAGACGTACAGATTCTCAATCTCATTTATCAAAATGGTTGCCAGCTTCTTCCCGCTTGCGCGTATCGCCCCCTGATGACTGTACCATGCATTCGTTGCTCCTGCATGGTGAAACGCATCTACAAACGCTCCTCCTACTGCATAGAAGGCTTGCTTAGGATCGGAAAAACGAGACTTCTCAAAGACGAGTTGTACATTGACCGACCCCTCTGGTTCCACAAACACGAACGTTCGTTGCCCCGTAATGATCACGTGCTCCAGCTGTGGGCACTCCGATTGGATTTCCTGGATAAGGTTGGAGAAGTTGCTCAAGCAAATAATGGCTTTTGCTCCAGAATCCTGAAGGATAAAACTGATCTCCCTACCCTTGTACATCGTATTGAAAGGTACTACAATCGCACCGATTTTCTGAATACCGAAAAAACTGAACACGAACTCGGGAATATTTGGAAGCATCAAAGCAATCCTGTCACCCTTTTTCAAACCCAAAGAGGCCAAGCCTCCGGCAACTCGGCTTGCTTCCTCGTTTAGCTCTTGATAGGTATATACCCGATTCTCAAAGCGAATAGCCTCATGCTTTTTATATCGTCGGCTGATCTCTTCCAATGTCTGAGCGAGCCCCATCGGCACTTCTGCTGTACTTTTATTCTTGGATTTTCCAAATATCATGCTTCACTCCGGTCAATTAAGCGGTTATCTGTTGCCTCTCCACGCAACTCTCGACGAAGGACTTTCCCTGTCGCAGATTTTGGCAGTGAGTCTACAATCACATACGATCGTGGCCGTTTGTAAGGAGCAAGATGCAGTTCACAATGCTCGTGCAATTCACGATGAGTAGGAACCTCCTTTTCGGATGAACCATTCCCATTCGAGTATTTCGGTACTACAAACGCGGTCACCGTCTCGTCTCCTCGGGGACTCACTACATTGACGACCGCAGCTTCGGATACCTTAGGATGATCGGCAAGCACTTCTTCGACTTCACGCGGACTGATATTGTAGCCGTGGGTAATAATTATATCCTTCTTTCTATCAGTGATGAAATAAAAGCCTTCTTCATCCCGATACCCAAGGTCTCCGGTAAAAAACCAGCCTTCTTCATTCAGTACCTGCATAGTAGCCTCAGGGTTTCTCCAATACCCCTTGAAGATTGTCTTCGAACGAATTGCAATCTCCCCTTCAGTACCATTGGGAACTTCATTGCCTTGCTCGTCGGCAATTTTCATCTCCACCCCGACTGCTGCCTTACCGATTGAGCCTTCCTTATAGATACCCTGTACACCATTGGCACAAACCGAGCTGGTGGATTCTGTCAACCCATAGCCTTCCATGATGTTCGTCCCAAAAGCCTCTGTAAATTCTTTTACTACTGCCAATGCCAGGGGCGCTCCTCCTGAAAGACAAGCACGAAGGCTTTTTGGAATTTTCACCTGACGTGACTTTTTGCGGGACAAGCCCAGCAACAACTGATACATCGAAGGAATTGCCGGCATCAACGTAGCCTGATTGCGATCGATTGTTTCCAACAAGCTTTGAGGGCTGTATTGGGGCATGAGTACCAAAGTAGCCCCATAATGAACACTTACCAGCATGGCATTTGCAAGACCGTATATATGATACAAGGGCAACACACCAATAATCCGGTCCTCAGAGTTAAAATCTATAAGTGATGACACTATGGTGCCGCACTGAAAATGGAAATTCTGGTGCGTAAGCACTGCTCCTTTGGGATTGCCGGTTGTTCCAGAGGTATAGATGATGACAGCAGGATCTTCCTGGTCTATCTCAACCGCTTCAAAGTTGCGGGAAGATTTGGAAGTAAGATCGCTGAGCTGTATCGTTCCTATCGGCTTGGCACTGTTCCTTCCCTGACGGGCCATCCGTGCTATCTTGATATTCTCCTTGGCGGCAAGCTCCTTATCAACAACCACATCCGCCCCGGCAATTATTCCTTGTTCACGACTTCGTTGAATGATTACCGTATCAGGAACAATGGTGTTGGATAATTGATATTTTCCTGCTATACGTCCCTCGGCAACCGAAGCTCCATACGCAACAATATCGGCAACATCTCCCTCAGGATTATAGATAAGACGCCAATTTGCATCCTTGAGACCCATCAGTTACCTCCCACTGGATTCAGCTTGCAGATAAGCATCAACTTCATCAAAGAATCTGAATTCAATTTCCTCACTTGGCTTACGAGTGAGTTTACTTACTACAATATAGGTGATCGTGTTTAACAATAGACTGGGAATGACTGGATGGCCGATTACCAAAGGTCTATTTCCATTAACGACAATAACAAGGCTCAGAACCAAATAGACAAGCCCCGTTACAGTTCCTGCTATGGCTCCTTGCTTATTTCCACGCTTCCATAACAGGCCTCCTACCAAGGCGGGCGCCCATTGGGCAAACCCAGGGACACTCACATCGGTCAGATACAGTGCCATGGCTCCTTGGTTGAAAAAGCTGACTATCAGGCTGAGCACAACGATAACCACTACAGAAAAGCGAGCCCATTTGGTGATGCTCCTATCTGAGGCATCCGGCTTCAATATGCCTTGGATGACATCCCTGCTCACAATGACACTCGAAGTCATGAGCTGGACCGCAGCAGTACTTACAGAGGCAGCAATCACGCCGATGAGCACAAAGACCCCGAACCACTGAGGAAGCGTACGCTTTATGACCGTCTGAACAACCCGGTCAGCCTCGGTCTGCAGAGATACCCCGTTCTCGAGTGCCAACTGTTCCAACTCCGCCAGAGGTATCGCCGCTGGAGCAACCAAGGACCCCCAGATAAAGGGTAAAATGTAGAAAAACAGACCACCAAACACAAAGATGAGCAAGGGGAACCATTTGAACAAAGATTTATCACGGGCGGTCATGCACCCGATCGTTACATGGGGCCAACTGAATGCCAGTATTCCTACAACGAAGGTTCCTCCGAGCACTATAGGCGTGTATGTACCGTACGGGCCTGGGTCTGAAAGCAATTCCGGTCTTGTCTGTGCCACAATGGAAGCCGCTTGGACGAGCCCTCCATCAGGAAAGAGCACAGCGACAACCCAGGTAAGGCTCCCTAGCAGTGCTGACATATACACCACCCCGAGAAAAATATTTACCCAAGCCACAATCCTCATGCCCCCTAAAAGCACCAATACAATCAAGATTACAACCGTGTAGATGGCACCCCATATGGCAGGAAGACCGGTCAGCGCTTCAAATCCTGCGCCGACACCCAAGGGTTGAATCCCGATGTAAGGAACAATAAAAGCCAGAATGCTTAATGAAAGAATGAGTCGAAGGCCTTTCGACTCATACCGTTCTCCAAGCACTTCAACCGGAGACAGAAAGCGATTTATTTTTGCCAGAGCCCAAAGACGAGGACCAAGAAACATATACAAAGCGGCAAAGCCTGCTACACTTCCCCAAATGAACATCACATAGCCGGGGCCCTGCGTGTAGAGCAGTCCAGGAAATCCATAGAACGTCCATGCTGATGATATGGCAAACAAAACAAAGAAGAACATCACCACTACACCGATGGTTCTTCCTCCAAGCATGAAATCTTCAGCAGTCTTTGCGGATATACGATAGCCGTACACAGCCATCATGATAATGATCGCCCCAAACGCTCCAAGCACCAGCAATGTAAACCACATGGGAATTCTCCTATCTATAGGGCCAGAAAAAGAAAAAGTACACGATGTAGGAAACCAGCCAGAACGTGACAAAAACAAGACCTGCAAAGAGAGGCATGGTAATCCAACCAAACACAAGAATCGCGGATCCATTCTCGGAAGCAGCGGTCCCTCCGAGAGCCAGGAAGACAATGAAACCAACAATGGACAGCAGGAGGGCTATTAAGTAAATGCGACCTGCTCTATGATGTAGTATTTCTCTCATGGGGCTTATTTTGACACATGAGACGCAATGTGTCAATTTAAATAGTCAAAAAATTGTGACAGATATGCATTCCTGTATATCTGCCTTAAACTAAGAACAATCTTTACCCGTATCAGGGTCCGATGCTATTCCTTATAGAGACTTAACCAAAGAGGGTCCATCAGAAGAACCCGCCTCTGAACCCTACGGCAGCTGTTGATAAGGGCTTCAGGAGAAGGAGCAGAGCCCTTTTCCTTCTCAATGTTGGAATTAACCATCTTGACCAACCATGATTGCTTGACCTGAGGATGAAACTCGATTTTCAGTCTTTCTGCATTCAGTACTTCAGCGAGATGGCAAAGTGCTTCCTTCAGCCCTCCGAGTTGATCTATCAGACCATGTTTTTGAGCATCCACTCCTGTCCATACTCGTCCTTCTGCATAGGTGTGAACCTGCTCAGGACTCATCGACCGCGCATCTCCTACAAGCTGTAAGAATTCTTGGTAGTAGTGTTCGGTCATCTGCTCTAGCACATCACGTTCAGTCTGGGAAAGGGAGCGAAGGGCAGATCCAAAGTCAGCAAACTCTCCCTGTTTGACAACATCACTCGTTATGCCCAAGCCCTCCAAGGGTTTCTGAATACTCATATGAAGCATAATTACTCCAATGGAACCGGTTATGGAGGTTGCTTGTGCGAAAACCTTCTGAGCAGCGGTTGAAATCCAGTACCCACCACTGGCGGCTATGGGACCCATCGAGACCACCAAAGGCTTTTCTTCAGCAAGAAGGCGCAGCTCTCTTAGGATGCTCTCACTGGCGGTTGCCGATCCTCCCCCTGAGTTGATTCTGAAAACAACACCTTTGATCCGCTTATTCTCCCGCAGTTTACGAATGTGCTTGACCATGAAATCATCCCCGATGCATTGTCCCATCAGAGCGTCTTCACGATTCGAACCATCAATAATGGCACCTTCAAACACCAAGACGGCAATACGTGTTCCAGATCCGTAGGCACCTTTATAACGTTTCTTACACACCTCTGATATTTTGCTCTTCTTCCATCTGTTTCTCAGTTCATGCTCACTGACGGCCTCGGCAGCAAGTTGCTTTGCAACAGTCTCTTTAGCTGTGAGCGTCGCTCCATTCAAAAGCGAGGACATAAGCTGCTCAGAGTATGCACTGTCTTGCATGATCTCTGAACTCAGTGTTTGCAAGGTGACTTCAAGCAGGCGTTCCAACTGTTCTCTGTTACACTGGTCAAGGCTTTCACATCTGAACGGATCGGCAGCACTCTTATAGCTCCCTCTTCGAAACACTTCCACCTCGATACCGTGTTTATCCAGCAACTTTTTAAAGAACATCTGCTGCCATGCCAGCCCTCTAAAACTAAAACTTCCAAGAGGATGGATTGCTCGGTTTGTACAGGCATTGGAAAGATATATATCGATCAGGTCATAATCGGTCGCGTAATACCACAACTCTTTATTCTGCTGTGCCAAGTCATTCAGTACTGCGCAGATGGACTGCAAAGCCCCAAAAGAGGGAGCGATGAAGTCCTGGTGTCGTATGACAAGCACCTTACCTATGGATTTCTTTTTCTTGGCCCAGGCAGCTAGTTCCATAAGCCGGTCAAGTCTAAACAACTTCTTTGGAGAGCTGAACGATTGTGTTTGCGCTCCTATTTCACAGTACGTACCTTTCAGCTCAATGACTAGATATTTCATGTTGTCCTATTCCTTTTGCCTACACATACAACGAGGTAGCAAGCATTACCATGAGTATGGAAACAAGCGTATCCAACGAGAGCGTATTGTCCACATAATCAGCATTCTTCGTATCGTTTGCTCGCATATAGATGGTAATGACATACGGTGGCGGGGTAAGAAACATCACAAGCAGAGCATAGCGATAGATGCTCTCCATACCCAGGATTTGATCGATCAAGAAGTGGTTGATCAACAAGGCCAAGACAAGCAATACAACCTTTCTGACCAGGATTGTTTTCAGAGACCAGAGCAACCCCTCTTTCTTGATGTGAATACCATATCCGATGGAGAGTGCAATCAGCGGGACGGTCAGATTGGCAAGAAGGGAAATTGCTTCGTTGACAGCACTCCACATTGGATGAGGATCAATATGCTTGCCAATGAGACTTACAACAATACCACTGAAGATTGCCAAAATTACAGGGCTGGTTATAAACTGACGGAGCAACAGTTTAGGAGTATGAGCTCCGTCACGTTCACGGATTAAGAAGGCCATGAGTACGAAGAAGACAAAAATGACTTGCCCAAGGTCTATCAACGCCATTTTTCCAAGATGGGCGCTTCCATATACAGAAAGAAACAACGCATAGCCCAACATCCCCATTTCAAAACCACCTAGAAGGAGGGGGAAATAGGGAGTGTCAAACCCAAGGGGCTTTGCAAGTGCTTTTCCTAACAAGACCATGAAAAGACAAACAAGGAAGATGGCAGCGACCAGAATAAGATACTTGCTCTCGATTTCCAACGAAGAGAAAGCTTGAAACAAGAGTGCTGGAAGCGCAAGATCAGAAACTATCCGTTTGGCTCCGGCTACGGATGTCTCCGTCAGCGTGGTGGATTTCTGCAACAGAAACCCCAGTATGAATAACAAGAGAACGGGAAGAATCGAATACATAGCTATCCTGCCAAATAGTAAAGTGACTAAACAGTAGCATGCTTACGTATAGGGTGCAACAACCGTCTTTCCACCAGCTAGTTCATATCGGTCCTCTTTGACAAAAAGAACCATGGGTTTGTGATTCTTCTCATCGCAGCTAAAGGTGACTGTGCTCTTATTGATGGTAACCTGTACTGCTTGGTGATGAAAGACCAATCTGAAAGTAATTTCCGACCACTTTTCAGGGAGGTGGGGATCAAACCGATAGCCCTCCTTTGTTGCACTGACACCTGCAAATCCCCGGACAACCATTTGCCAAGCCGCACCACAAGCGGCAGTATGGATTCCGCCTATGTAGGTCCCTCCACTCTCTGATTTATGGGTGTTTCGTACGTCTATCATGCACGAGTTCAAGAAATATTCATATGCTTTTTCGGCATATCCCACTCGAGAGCCGGTAATTGCATATACAGCAGGACTTAAAGAGGATCCATGTTGGGTTCTCCGCTCGTAATAGTCCCAATTTTTCTTGATTGTTTGAGCTGAAGCAGCCTGCGGGTACAGCATGAAATACTGCATGACATCTGCTTGCTTGGTCACCTGGGTATGGACGGCAATGCCCGAGGGATATCCCCAGTATTCACTCTGGTTTTGCAAGCGTTTTGCAAGCTCCTTCGGGGTGATATCCTCAAGTAAAAAATATCCTTCAAACTGTTCGATCACCTCATCACCCAGATCAGGATTGCTGCAGACCAGTGTTTTGGATAAAAGGTCCCATTTTGCAGGCTCCTCAGACGATAAGCCAATCTTTTCTGACAGTTGTTTCAGGACATCAGGGTTCTCATTTTTCATCCATTCATAGATCTCAAAGGCGTACCGGCTCATTCGACTGACAAGGGCATTTGTGTAAAAGTTGTCATATACACCTTCATGATATTCATCAGGTCCGAGAACTTGTAAAAGATGTGCTTCTTGTGTATTGAATGATACATGTGCGCGTGAACAGTAGAACCTTGCTATCTCAAAAAGCATCTCAGATCCGTACTGAATGAGAAAATCATAATCCCCGCTGATGGTGACGTACGAAGCAATGGCATACGCAATATCTGCAGATATATGTATCTGCCAGTCATTGAAGTGATTTCTGATTTTCCGTTTTGTCAAAACATCAATGAAGAAGAAGGAAGGACATATCTCCTCTCCCGTATCGGCACTCACCCAAGCGTAGAAAGCACCTTCAAATCCTAGGTTTTTTGCCTTTTTGCGAGCCCCATCAAGGGTGAAATACCGATAGAGCAGTATGTTTTTTGCACTTTCACTGTTCGTATGCAAGAACATTGGTAGATTGAAAATCTCCTGATCCCAGAAGGCTGCCCCTTGATACGCCTGTGAGCTGAGCCCTCTTGCCCCAATGGGCAATCGATTGCTATGCAGCGGCACACAGATGATTCCTTGATACATATTGTAGCGGAGCAGCACATCTGCAAGAGGATCTGAAGAAATACCAAGGGATAGGGAATCCCAGAGCTTGTCCCAATGCTTCCGGCTTTTTTCATAGAGTTTGTCATACCCTTCAAGCCGAGCCTTGGCAACTGCTGAGAGTCCATCTTTGGACTTATTTCTCTCATTTCGTACATACACTCCCACATATTGCTCAAAGGTCAGAGTCTCGTTTGCCTTGAGAGGAATTTCCAAGACATAGTTACCCTCCTGACAGATAGGCTGCACATCAAGGTATTCATCCGCACGCTTTAAGCAATACGCTTTGATTACCTCCAACTCCGTCTTCGACTGCACACAACTAAGGCGCGCGACCATCTGACCTTCGATAGTATCGATGGTCATGGTGGCAAAGTGATCGCCATGAATACTCCACACATCATCATCAATGCCTGTAACAAGAGTGATATGCACGTCGCTTTTGGCGGTGATGGTCAATTTGGACAGAAGAAGATCGAGGCTTTCACGGCTGCTGAAGCGGTGTTCCTGAACAATGATCTCTTTTGACTCACTTTGACAGAACCATTGCCCATATTTGAAATCGAGACCGCGACGATACTGCGTATGTGAAGTATCGGAACATAAGAATGGCTTGGCATTACAAAACAACTCTGTATAGAGAGCATTCGGCGCATTCACCAACTCGATCCATTTTCCATCGGCATTGTCGTAGGTATCAGATATGATGAATCCTACATGCTCCTTGGCCCTGTCATGCAAAAACGTTCCTCTATATCCATAATTACCATTGCCAAGCAAGAACAAAGACCCACGATGATCAATCTGGCTTGCATCAAATGAGGTTTCCTCAATTACCCATTTCCCATCACTCACCAAATGTTTGTCTAATGTAAGCATTGTCCACCATCCTTTCATAGTTGTTTCTCACAACCAACCATGATAATGTTGATAGTATCATTGACACTGCACCCTGTCAAATATAAAGATAGCACTGAGGTACAACGTGCAAAGTGAAACTCCTTTGATTCGGATGAAACGAGTAAACACCACCCGGGTATTGCGAAGTATTTATCTTAATCCCGGCATCAGCCGAATTGAGATCGCCCATCGACTCAATCTGAATAAATCAACGGTTACCACCATCGTCAGAAAACTTGAATCGATCGGCCTGATACAAACTCTCTCTTTGGGCAAAAGCAGTGCAACCGGAGGAAGAAGACCTATCCAGTTACAGGTCCAGGCTGATTGGGGTTGCGTACTGGGCATTGAAATCCAAACAGAAAGCTACACTGCTGTAGTAACCAATCTCTTAGGAGATGTCATCTTCGAGGAGAGTGGAGAGCTCGATGTCCGAGAGCAAGGGTTGGTCAAGTCCTTTTCTGATATTGTCCTCACATGCAAGGAAAAAATTGAGACAAGAAATCTTCGTCTCGTCGGTATCGGCTTGGGACTTCCTGGTTTTGTGAACCCGGTTACCGGCACCTTGGAAGCATCGATACCCCTTGAGATTTTTTCTCCGGTCTCCCTCACCCAACAAGCGCACGCCTTGTTTCCTTTTGACATTCCCATTGTAGTCGACAATGATGCCAACTGTGGATGCTATTCAGAGATTACAGCCGATGATTCTGACACGATAGAAGACTTCGTTTTCGTGCTTGGAGAGTTTCGTAAGCATACCGTTGCTCTAAAAGATGTCCGTATTCTCGCTTTGGGCCTAGGATTTGTCATCGATGCAAAGGTCCATCATGGTAAAGATTTCTCCGCCGGTGAATTTCGCAGCGTCTACTTCGAGCCTGACCACCTGAACCAACTTGCAATCTCAGATGATGAAGCGAGAAAATTCATGCTCGATCCAGACATAAACACCAAGGTAATAGAGGAGCTCTCTCGCCATATTGCGTTCCTTGTCCATATTCTCAATCTCAAGAAAGTTGTCATTGGAGGTCCGATAGAAGTATTGGAATCGCAATTTTCTGAGTATCTGAATCGGCGTCTGGATGAGAGCTGGCGATATCCCCAAAAATCAACCTGCCTCATACAAAGCAGCAAAAAAGGCTCTCTGTCGGTAGCATATGGTGCTGCAAAAATGTTCTTGCAACACCTGATAACCATTCCTGATCTTGCCAGGGATGAACGGGGACCGACGTATGGCGCCGATTTGCTCAAAGAACTTACCCTATTACCATAATCTCAAAGAGCGACTATTTTCCTAGACAGCGCTCTGGCAAGGCTATAGACTGATTGTACCGAGGAGCTGCTGCAAGAGATGGAGATCAACACACTACAGTACATCGATTTTGAACGAGTCAACACACTGCTTGAAGGGTTCAACCAGACAACGGGCTTTGTGACCGCCTTTGTCGACTTCAAAGGCAACGTCTTGTCTCAGTCGGTGTGGAAGAATATCTGCAAAGATTTCCATCGATGCCATCCAGAAACCTTGAGAAGATGCAAAATCAGCGATACGGTCCTTTCAAAAAAGATGATAGAAGGAGAGCGGTACCACTCATATACCTGCCTCAACGGCCTTGTTGATGTTGCGGTTCCCATCATCATCAAGGGCTTTCATATTGCAAACCTCTTTACCGGACAATTCTTTTATGAAGAACCAGATATGGAGTTCTTCAAGGCACAGGCAAAAGAATTTGGATTTGACGAGAGTGCCTACCTTGCAGCAGTAAAGGACGTTCCTGTTGTATCGGAAGAGAAAGCAAGGAAAGCTGTCGAATTTCTCTTGAACATGACCCAGCTGATCAGTGAGATGACCCAGCAAAAATCAGAGCTCCTTGAGCTCAATCGAGCATTGAAACATAATGAAGAGAAGTACCGGGTTCTCTTCAACACCTTTCCTCTAGGTATCACCATTACCGACTCCTCTGGCACCGTCATAGAGCACAACCAGAAGGCAAGTGAAATTCTGAATCTGCAAAACAACGCTGAGAGCTTTCCTGCAAAACTGGTGGAGCGAATGAGTTTTATACATCCAGACGGATCTCCTATGAAGTATACAGAGCTCGCAAGTTCGCGAGCCTTGCAGGAAAAACGTCTTGTAGAAAATATTGAGATAGGCATCAAGCATGACGATTCAAATATCACGTGGTTGAATGTGACCGCGACCCCTCTCTTTCTGGAAGACGTGAAAGTCGTAACCACTTTCAGCGATATTACGGAACAAAAACGGACGCAAAAGGCTCTGCACCAGAGCTTGGAGCGTTTCAGAATTGCACAAGATCTATCACCTGATGGATTTACCATTCTCCACCCGGTACGCAATGACGCCAATGAAATTATTGACTTTACCTGGGAGTATGAAAACCCTGCCATCAGGCGACTCAACAGCACAAACGGCAATGTGATTACCGGACAAAAACTGCTCGATCGTTTTCCTTCGCACAAAACCAACAACCTGTTTGAAATTTACAAGCAAGTGGCTGAAACAGGTCGTTCCCAAACCCTTGAAATTGGAACCGATGTGAGTATCGGCAACCAAGAGAGGTGGCTGCGTCTGGTAGTTGTTCCGATGACCGAGGATATTGCCATTCTTGCCCAGGACCTTACTGAACGAAAGAAAGCAGAGGCGATGCTGGAGTATCAACAAGATCATGACTTCCTCACCGGCTTGTACAACCGTAATTTTCTTGAGAAAGAATTTGTTCGTATGGATGACCCCTGTTGGCTCCCTGTATCGCTCATCATTGCCGATACAAACGGGCTGAAACTGGTAAACGACTCTTTTGGGCATCTGGTAGGTGATGAGATACTGAAAAAAACGGCCACCCTGATCCAATCGCACTGTAAAGAGAATGATATCGTTGCTCGCTTTGGCGGTGATGAGTTTGTCATGCTTCTTCCCAATACAACCCAGGAAGAGGCAAAACTTCGATTAAAACAGATTGAGAGCTCAGTCAAAGCGGTAAAGATCAAAAACTTACAGCTCACCTTGTCTTTTGGGTACGAGACACGCAGCAGTTCTGACGATGACTTTCAGACTGTTTTCAAGAAAGCTGAAGACATGATGTACCGCAACAAGCTGTATGAAAGCTCAAGCGTCAAGAACAAGACCATCAGGATAGTCATTAATTCCTTGTTTGCAAAAAGTTCACGCGAATCCGAACACTCAAAACGAGTAAGTGAGCTCTGTTGTTTTATTGCCGACAAGCTGGGTATGCCCACTGTAGAAACGCAAAGAATGCGAGTTGCCGGTCTGATGCATGACATAGGAAAAATAGGCATCAATGAAACAATCCTCAATAAGGAAGAACCATTGGATGAAGAAGAGTGGAAGGCCATGAAACGGCACCCTGAAATTGGATTCAGGATTCTCTCTGCTTCCAATGAATTTGCCGACATCTCCAATGCAATACTGGAACATCATGAACGATGGGACGGGAAGGGATATCCTAGAGGTCTGACAAAAGACTCAATTTCTCTCCAAGCCAGAATAATCGCCGTTGCTGACGCATACGACGCGATGACCAGTGAACGATCATACAAAAAACCGATATCACACGAAGAGGCTATTGCTGATCTTACAGCACAAGCCGGCACTCAGTTCGACCCGTATGTTACACAGGTGTTCATTGAACATTGTACAGAATTTCTAGATACTCACTAGTTTCTGAATGATTGATACAAACAACCCGGTAAGAGAGTGAAAATACAGAACGATGGCAAGAAAATTAGGCTTTATAGTTGCTCTGTTGATCCTGCTGTTCATTGTAGTTTCGCTGATCACCACCAAACTTGTGTATGATGCACAGTTTCCTCGCCATGACAGGCCGGATGAAGCAATAACGGCCTCTTTGCGATACAGCGATATTGCCATGCAGTATCCTCGTACCCTGCATTCTTTCCCTTCGGGAACAAACATGTTGCAAGGCTATCTGTACACAATTGATAACCCCAGGGCCCTGATGGTAGTCTCCCATGGTCTTGGAGGGGGTGCTGACAGTTATCTTAGCCAAATCAGATTTTTCATTGACCAAGGACTAGCGGTCTTTGCCTTTGACAATACAGGCAGTTATGACAGTGAAGGAAAGAGCACAAAAGGCTTTCCTCAGTCTTTGGTTGATTTGGACGCTGCATTGCGCTTCATCGGCATGAAAGAAGAACTATCAAACCTTCCCCTCCTCCTTTTCGGCCATAGCTGGGGAGGCTATGCAGTTGCTAATGCAATCAATTACTCTTATGACATTCAGGGGGTAATCAGTGTGTCTGCTGTGAATACCGCTATGGACATGATCATGGAGCAAGGACGACGAGCTATGGGAGGCTTCATCACTACCCAATACCCGTTTCTCTGGCTTTATCAATACCTTCTCTTTGGCAAGGCTGCCTCATCTGATGCAGTATCGGCAATCAACGCATCAGGAATTCCTGTGTTGATCATCCACGGAATTGCAGATGAGATGGTCGACTACGAAGGCAGCGCCCTGATAGCCCAAAAAAAGAATATCACCAATGAGCGAGTGCGTTATATCACAGCCACTACAGAGCTCCGCAATGGTCATAACAACCTCTTTCGCAGCGATGATGCTATTTCCTATATTCAAGAGGTGAATACACGCTATCGTGCTCTGTATGATTCATATAATCAGAATATTCCGTATGAGACAAAGAAAGCCTTCTACAAAGAAATTGACCGAAGCATAGTGCAGCATATGGAACCGTCTCTCATGCTTGAGATCAAGCAATTCATCGATGAGGTTTTAGAGTAGAAAAGGAGCACCTATATGAGAAGATGCAGCTGGACAGGTGATGACCCTCTTTTGATCGAATACCATGACAAGGAATGGGGAGTACCTCTCTACGATGACCAAAAACAGTTCGAATTCTTGTGCATGGAAGTCATGCAGTGTGGTCTAAGCTGGCTTACTGTCCTCAGAAAGAGAGAGAACCTACGTTCTGCTTTTGAGAACTTCGACCCTTCCAAGATTGCTCTCTATACCGATGAACAGGTTGAAGCAATCATGAATCATGAAAACGTGATTCGTTCACCAAGAAAAATTCGGGCGATCATCAAGAATGCAAAAGCATTCCTCTTGGTTCAAGAAGAATTCGGGTCTTTCTCCTCCTACCTTTGGGCATTTACCGATTTTAAGACAATGATTTACCCACATCATGCAGATGAATCCATGGTGGTTGCCAGAAATGAACTTTCGGATACCGTCAGTGCAGATCTTAAGAAAAGAGGGTTCTCCTTCCTCGGTTCGATTACCGTGTATGCACACCTTCAAGCGGCTGGTTTGATCAATGACCATTATGAATACTGTTTTAGGTATCATTCGTAACGAAAAGCTCTTAGTGTCCCCTCTTGATTCCTCTTGTTTTTCATCCTCACTTCGAGTTCAATTGCTGTAGGAGAAGTTGGATATGAGCTATCATCTGGACTTGGAACACCTTGATTTGACCTCTCACGCCTCATCTATCTTGCTTCGTTGCCTTCGATAGATCTGCAGATATGATTACAGTCTTTATCTTGTAAGGGAATTGACAAATGAAAAATGGATGCATAATCCTTACTGTAGGGAGGGACGAATTATGAGAACGCTTCTACTTCTGCTTCTATCACTCGTGTATCTTGCACCTCTTAGTGCTGAAATTGCCCCTTTAGAATACCGAACCATGCAACTACGCTCACCTGAGCAACTCACAATCTCTGTTAAATCAGTTTCTACCTGCAGATCTTTGTTCAATCACTCGATCAATGTCACGGTGAAAGCTACCGTCTTGGACGTTTTAATCAGCAGCACGAATCTCAAAGCAGGGGATGAAATCACGATTGTCTACACCCATGAGAGACCACAAAGAGGCTGGACAGGGCCAAGACCAATCCGCCTGCTCAGGAAGAAAGAGACAACAGCTGCGTTTCTTGTCTATGACAAGCAGGGGATGTACACACCGGCAGCAAGAGGGGCTTCTTTCCAAAGCCTGATAGAAACCCAGCCGTGATTCACTTCTTCTGTAATCGTCGCAAGGCTACCTTCCATTGCTGGCCTACCCCGATGTTGTATGCATTTGCAAAACTTCCTTGGTTTATAGCGATGCCCATTCGGTAGAGTGAATTCACGTATACGATTGCTCCCCCTATCATTACATCAGCAAAACTTCTTCCATAGATGATGGAGTTCTGGTAGACCAACGTTGCGTTATTATAAATGCTCACCTCAATTCGTTCCCCAAACTCAACATTGAGCTTTAAAAATGATTGCCTATCAATGCTCGTCCAAAGGCTGCCGAACCGAACATCCAAAACATCTATTGTGCCACAGACTGAATCATTTGAAAGAAGGGTTTCACTGGTAGGAAGCATGATGATGTCCTCGATTGGCAAAAGATCTCCAACCTCTTCAAATGCAATCTGTTCTGAGGCTAGTTTTGCCCCTGTGTGTGCATAGACATCCCTGCCATGGAAGGTATAGGAAGCCTCAGTATTTTTCCTTCGGTGCTTGGTTTCCTCGATTTCACGTATCGCTTGTATGCCTATATCCTTGTTGACGTGCGTGAGCGTCCCGTTGTCCGGAGTGACGATGTAATGTCCATCCTTGGTAAGTGCAACAACACTTTTTCGCTTTGACCCTACTCCAGGATCTACGACCGAGACAAAGACACTCCCTTGTGGCCAATACTCCACCGTTTGGACCAAGCGATACGAGGCTTCAAAAATATTATAGGGAGGAATTTCATGGGTAAGGTCAAATATTTGCAAGCTGTCGCACACCTGCAAAGCAACCCCATACATGGCACTCACAGCACCATCAGCTAGACCAAAATCACTTTGCATGACCAAGAATCGTTTCATGAGCATCTCTCCTGTGCATAATCAGCTATGTAACCAAATCGTTGGTATACTTTTAATTGACATCCGTTTCTTTGCCATTTACGATAACACACAATGTATTATCAAACAAGTTTTGGTTGTACTACAAAAAGGAGGCCCTTTGATGAGTAAGAGAATAGTATTGATGCTCTTGGCTCTGCTGATTGTTCTTTGTTCACCTCTCTTTGCAGCAGGAGTTCGTGAAGCAGCTCAGACTGTTGAAGACAGTGCACTGTATAGAACGGTGAACGACCCAAGATTGTTTACTCCTGGTAAACTTACCGTGGCAACAGATGATCCAGTCTATCCACCTTGGATGTTGAACAACGATCCAGCAGGCGGCGAAGGATTCGAGAACGGTTTGGTGTACGCCCTTGCAAAAGAGATGGGCTTTGCCAGGGAGGATGTAGTTTGGGTATCGCAAACGTTCGACCAAGCAATTGCACCTGGTCCTAAGTTTTATGATTTCTGTATACAGCAGATTTCGGTTACAGAAGCAAGGGCTCAGGTTGTTACATTCTCACAAGTCTACTTCCAGCCTGACAAGGCTGTGATTGCTCTTCCCAACAGCGTTGTAGCGAATGCCAAGAGTTTCGCAGACCTGAGAAAAGCCAGATGGGGAGTCACCATAGGAACCACCGATCTCGATTACCTTGAGAACATCCTGAACGTACGAAACGCCCAGGTATTCGACGACCAAAGTGGCACATTCCAAGCACTGCAAGGGGGATTCATCGATGCAACTGTTGCATCCTTGCCGGTAGCGCTGTTTGTAACAGCTGTACAAGTGCCGCAGGCAAAGATAACAGCCTTGTTGCCTCCTGACAAGAATGACCGCGGTCATGGCCTGTTGTTCCAGAAAGACAATCCATTGGTTGAGTGGGTTGATGAAGCTCTTGGCAGAGTCATAGAGAAGGGCATTGTCGATGAGTTGATCAATACCTATCTTGTAGCAGACGTGAATATTGTGGAGATTACAAAATGATCAAGGGAGATTCTGCGCCGCAAGGCGTGCGTGAAACACCACCTCCGGCGCGGAAAACCCTTACGATCAGAGAGCGCGTGATTCCTGTTCTGATCAGCGTCATCAGCGTGGTGGTGGTCTTCGGATTTGCAGCCTATTTCATCACAAGAGCTGAGCAGTGGCCACGTATCAAACTCCAATTCTTTAATCTAAACGCGATAAAAGAGGCGTTTCCCAGTGTTGCGCGAGGCTTCTTGGTAAATATGCGGGTGTGGATCATTTCACTTGGGGCAATTGCAATCTGGGCTTTAATCCTGGCAATCTTCAGATCTCTCAATGGCCCTTGGTTCGCCCCCCTGCGTGTTTTTACGGTGGTGTATATCGATCTGTTCAGGGGTCTTCCTTCCTTGCTGTTGGTTCTCCTGTTCGGATTCGGCGTTCCTGCATTACATATTCCCGGACTCCCCAAAACAAGTCTGTTCTGGGGAGCTACTGCAATGGTGCTCAGCTACTCAGCCTATGCGGCCGAGGTATATCGTTCTGGCATGGAGGCGGTCCATGACGGCCAGCGTGCTGCCGCAAAGGCCTTGGGCTTGTCGCAATGGCAGACTCTTCGCCATGCCATAGTTCCACAGGCAGTCAGAAATGTATTGCCGGCATTACTCAATCTAGCAGTAGCCCTCCAAAAGGACGTTGCACTGTTGAGTGTAATCGGTGTACGGGATGCTGTGAGAGAGGCACAAATTTACACAGCAAAAACCTTCAATTATTCTTCATTGATTGCAGCTGCACTGCTCTTTCTCATGGCTACGATTCCCTTGGCCAGATTTACTGATTATGTTGCCAAGAAAGACCGACAACGACGACTCCAAAGGACTGTATGATGGACAAGATCAGCATTGAGAATGTTACAAAGTATTATGGAAGCAATCTTGTTCTGGATGGGGTTGATCTTTCGGTGAAAGAACATGAAGTGGTCTGTCTTATTGGAGCCTCTGGTTCAGGAAAATCCACACTGCTGAGGTGTATCAACAAGTTGGTCGACTTTGATTATGGCACCATTAAGTTGGATGGAGTCTCCATTGATGACCCCCAATTCGGCAAGAGAGAATTGCACAAACGAATCGGAATAGTTTTTCAGTCTTATAACTTATTTCCGCATATGAATGTGTTGGAAAACATAATGCTTGCACCATGTAAAGTACATAAAGTCCCCAGCAAGGAAATCCGAGAAAAAGCCTATGAACTGCTCGATCTTTTCGGTATGAAAGGCTTTGAGAAAGCATATCCAGAGCAGATGTCCGGAGGACAACAGCAACGTGTTGCTCTTGTGAGAGCACTCGCTACAAATCCTGATGTGTTGCTCTTGGATGAGGTTACCGCTGCCTTGGATCCTGAACTGATCGGGGGCGTTTTGAAGATCATCAAGGATCTCAAGACAAAAGGGATGACGATGGTCATCGTCACTCATGAAATGGGTTTTGCCCGTGATGTCGCCGACCAAGTGTGCTTCTTGGAAGGAGGAATCATTTTAGAGCAGGATAATCCTCACAACCTGTTTTCAAACCCCCAACACCCAAGAACAAGACAGTTTCTCCAACGGATAATAGAGGCAGGGCGGCTGTAGGGCTGCCCTATTTTTCATACTCAAACAGATCACCCGGCTGACAATCCAACGCCTTGCAAATAGCCTCCATCGTACCAAGGCGTACAGCACTGACCTTGCCGGTCTTGAGATTGGACAGATTGGCTATGGTAATCCCAACTGTTTCAGAGAGTTCTGTCAATGACATCTTTCGATCTGCTAATACTCTATCGAGTCGGATGATGATAGGCATGACTTTGTCCTCCTAAACGGTCTGTTCGTACTCTGTTTGCAAGAGCAATGCATAGCAGAACAACCTAGATAGCACCAACAGGGAGAGGGCATAGATTACTTGTTCGGGTACAATACGGAAGGTAAACGAAACAAGTTGATGCAGATCAGGGGGAAGATTCCTAAGGCCGACATACAGTAATGCCTGCCTCAGATAGCCAATGGCAAACAAGGAAAATGCCATGGCTGCAACCCCTTGTGACAGGCCTTGGGCAAACCCTTCTTTCTTATCTACTATAGTAATAGTCTTGCCTAAGGAATAGAGAAAAAAGAGACCTACGGACAACGTAACGAGCAACAGTAAACTATACACAACATAGTCTCCAATAGTAGTTGCTTGCAGGTCAACAGCCAGCCTAAACCCATCATCAAGAATCATCAACAGTGGAAGGCGTCCCCCATCTGATTGTATCGGTATAATGATCAGGTACAGTGTGATTGCTGCCACAGCTATAAGACCAACCAAAAAGGCAAGACTGAGAACAGTTTTAAATGGTTTCAGATAACGAGGGATTATTGGTTGCATATCCTGCTCCTTTTATTGTTTTACATTCATTTTTTATCGTATAACGATAATTTTGTCAAGCCATCTTTCCTGTTGGTTTTTTTACCACTTCAGTAGGAAAAACCCTGTTGCTGTTGGTGAGAAAGCCCATTGCTTTCTGCTGCATGCTTCTCATTTCTGCTATGAAATTTGCTTTTATGGATTAACCTTGCTTTGTTTGAATACTTGGCAAGGTTCTTGCAGTATCAAATTTCTATAAGAAAATATTTCATCAGGAGCATCTATGAAGCACGCAAAACAAGTAACTCTCGTCCTTCTCTGTCTCGGCCTTTCTCTCGCAGGTCTATATGCATCACCATCGAAGAATGCATATATCGGATTTGGAAAAGGAGACGCAAGAATCGATACTGAGAAAGCACCCTTTCTTGAACTCGTCGTCGGGACGAAACTCAGCAACCGTACCGCAGTGGAAGGCTTTGTGATCACTCAAGCCGTCTCTGACTTCCCCGGAACATCTTTCGATCTTTCCATCACAGAGACTGACGGGGTGTTTGCCGTCATGACAGGAATGAACGCTTCTCTTCGATTATTCTCAGAGGCCGCATTCAATCCCATGATACAGGCGGGTATCGGAAACATGGTCATCGTAAACATGGAGGATGAGGATAAAGACCCAATTCTTCACAGCTATTTTTACAGCAGTCTAGCTACCGGTATCGAACTGCAGATATTCAAGTCTGTAGATATTGCAATTCTCTCTGGATATCGCTTTGCCCCCCACCAGGCAGTAGCAGGAATGGATCAGTATGCACTCAGTTCACGCTTTTCGAGCATTACATTCAAAGCCCAGTTGAAATAGAACCGAATGAGCAAAATAGCAAGACTTGTTGTCTAAACTTATGAACAATTGTATGTGATACTGAAGGGGAGGACTGAAAATCCTCCCCTTTTACTATGTTCGCAACTTGCTGTGTTACAAATCATTACTTTGAAGGAGATACATCAAGTGAAAAGATTCATGCAATTTTGTGGCGTAATACTACTGGTTCTGCTTACAGGCTCTTGCTCTTCAATGCATAGAGAAAGTGAAGAGCCTTTGCAGAAAACAATCGTAGTTGCCAAAGAGATAGGAAGAAATCTCGTTGAAGATGACGGCGATATTACCGCTGTCAGTATAGCCATCATGCATGAGGGTGAACTCATATACAGTGAGGGGTTTGGGCTTCGAGATATTGAGAATGGTCTATCGGTAGATACAACGACACAGTTCAACATCGGATCGGTAAGTAAAAATTTCACTGCAGCTGCGATTCTCCTGCTTGCTCAAGAAGGCTTTTTACATCTGGATGATAGGGTATGCGATCTCCTCGATGACTTTAGCATGGATGATGCGTCGTATCAGGATATTACCGTAAGAATGCTACTTGACCATACCTCAGGTATGGCTGGCACAAATCTGAATGGAGGCTTCTCTGCCCAAAAGAATCCGTTGTACACCCGGCAAACACTCCGGCAACTCACGACTTCCCATCTGAAACATGATCCAGGAGCTTTATCAGTGTATTGTAATGATGGATTTACCGTTGCCCAGGCTCTCATCGAACAAGTAAGCGGTATGCCATTCGAGCAGTTTCTACAAGAAAAAATCTTCACTCCCTTGGAGATGACTCATACTTCAGTCGGATTTAAGACGGGATATGAAAACATCGCCCATGCCTATGCGCAAAGGAGTTTCCGTCTCCCGTTGGAGTATGTAAACATCGCTGCTTCAGGAGGATTATCCTCTACAGCAGAAGACCTTATCAAGTATGCAACGATTACCTTCGAACCATCCTTGCTCCAAACACAGAGCCTTCAAGAATTTCTCTCAGACCAAGAACCGTCCGCTCATCCCGATTTGGGATTCAATCGCAATCTGACCTTCGGCCTTGGCTGGGATTTCACTTCCTACGAGCCGTACCAAGAACGAGGTCTCCAAGTTCTAGGGAAGACAGGAGGAACGATGCAGTATACCTCAATACTGCTCACTGTCCCCGAGACAAGAAGTGCCGTAGCCTTTATTGCCAGTGGTCACTGCAACTCCGTCTCCACCACCATGCCCATCCTTGATGCGTTGCTCACAGAGAGCGGAACCATCACAGCAGCAGAAGCAGAAGTCCTAAACTATGAAGAGTTTGAGATTCTTGACAGTGCCTTAGCTTCCTATGCAGGATACTACGGATCAAAAGAAACCTTGCATCGCATTGATATTGACCTGTCAGAGTCTGAGATGCATATCTTCAGCCACGATACAACACAGTTCATACACTCTCTACGTGCTAAGCATAGGGAAAACGGAATTTTTGCTGCTGATGATGGGTCATACTATGCACTGCGAACTATTGCAGGGACTCCTTCAGTAGTAGCGCTCTCATCTTCAAAGAAGTGTGCTCACATCTTGATGAGCCGTCTCGACGATGATTTTACTGCCCCCTCACATGGCTTTACTTCGTCCTATTATCTACCAATCAATTTCACAGCCAATGATTTGGTGTTGCAACTCTTTTCTACTGATATTATCGAGGAACTACCCCAATATCTATTGCTCATGAGCAATGGGATTGTGCCGTATGCAATCAAGGATTTTGGAAGAACGTACATGGTTCTTCCTGGATTACGAGACCAAAACCCTCCGCTTCTTTTGGATGATGAGCATTTACAGATAGGGGGCTATATTTGCATTGATGCAACTAAAATTCCAACAATCGAAAATGATGTAAAAATTTGCACGACTGAGGATGCAACTTCCGTTTGGCTTAAGATTGAGGGTACCAAGACAGTAAAAATAGAGCTTATGCAAGGAGGAAGGATCATATTCCTTGACTCTGACTTTGAGATTCTTGCTGATACTCTGTATGAACCACAGCCTTCGATTGAAATGATGGTCAATGACGGGTATATTGCCTGTATAGCAGATACGCCTACTGAGTTTTCCATTTTGGTTTCAAATTAATGCATAAAAGAATCGAAAGAGAAGCACTGTGGAGCAG
Organism: uncultured Sphaerochaeta sp.; assembly: GCA_964547185.1. Lineage (GTDB taxonomy): Bacteria > Spirochaetota > Spirochaetia > Sphaerochaetales > Sphaerochaetaceae > Sphaerochaeta. The sequence goes on along the minus strand of CAZJMG010000014.1, from coordinate 33,179 downwards.
ATTACATTTACTTCCCCCCAGAAAAATATTGCTTAATAGTTACTATTTATTTCTATTTGCTATATTTAAAATTTCAACAAAAAATTTGACAAATCAAAATTCCTCTGCTACAGTAAGAGCATAATTAAGTAATCCATTCATTAGATTTGAAAAATGAAGGAAATAAGTTTGTACAAGGGCGGGCCCTTGTATCATTCTTGTTTCCTTTTTTTTATGTCTTTTTGATGGCTCAGAAAGGAGGATGCAAAATGCACGAGATTCCTGATTTCAATTTGGAACTGTTCTCACTCAAAGGGAGAAATGCATTGGTAACTGGAGGAAATTCAGGGCTTGGCCAGGGGTTTTCAGTGGCATTGGCAAAAGCCGGTGCAAATGTGTTGGCTGTTTCCCTTGTAGAGGACCAAGCTGAAACACAAAAGCTGGTAGAAGCTTGCAACGTACGTTACAAGCTTGTAATAGCTGACATTACAAAAAGCGGAGAATGCAAAAGGGTTGTAGAGGAGTGTGTAAATACATTCGGCAGTATTGATATTTTGGTCAATTGTGCTGGAAGAGGTATTAACATTAAAAATGTCAGAGAGTTTGGCAAAGACAGCTGGGACAAAGTAGTAGCATTGAATCTTTCTGCAGCGTTCGAAATGACCCATGAAGCAATACAATACATGATTGTGCAAAACAGAGGAAAAATCATCAATATAGGTTCCCTATTCACCTTCCTCGGAGGACAATGGGATCCTGCATATGCGGCCACAAAACATGGAATTTCCGGACTCAGCAAAGCTATGTGTGATGAATTGGCACAATTCAATATTCAAGTCAACACGATAGCTCCAGGCTACTTTGCCACCAAATTAACTGCTGACACCAGAGCAGACGAGAAAGCCAGTAGAACAATCCTTGATCATGTTCCCGCTAATCGATGGGGAGATGTGTATGACTTGATGGGCCCCTGTGTCTTCTTGGCAAGTGAGGCTTCAAATTATGTCAACGGGACAGTTTTAACTGTTGACGGTGGGTACCTGGTACGTTAGTCGCATGTATAAATAACTCTTAAAAAGATAGTTATTTAATTACAATAAAAGGAGAAAAATATGGCAGCAAAAAAGGAAAATGGTAGAAAATGGTTAACATTTTTCATCATTTGTATGACAACAGGAATTATTACAGAACTTCCGTATCTCAGATGGGCACTGTATGAACCCTTAAGAGAGTTTCTAGGTCAGGACAATACACGGTTTGGAATGTCAGCCAGTCTCTTTGGGCTTCTTTCCATGCTACTTTACATCCCAGGCGGATGGTTGGCAGATAGATTCTCACACAGAAAACTCTTTGCCTTCTCTTCGGTCGGATGTGGTCTTCTTGGATTTTGGCTCTCTACCAGTCCCAGCTTTGTTGTTGTCATGATCATCCATGCCTTGTGGGCAATTACAAACATCGGGATGTTCTGGCCTACTATGACAAAAGCTATTTCCCTCCTGGAAGAAAAAGATGGCCAAGGAAAAGTCTTTGGGTACTTCGAAGGTGTCAGAGGCGTGTTTGTCATCGTCATGTGGCTCGGGCTCATGCAGGTATTTGCAAGTCTTGGCGGTATAGGGGCTGTTATCATTACCATGTCCCTATTGTCAATCGGCTGTGGAATCCTGTCCTGGTTTTTCATGCCTGATAACACGGAGGCAGAGGCTACAAGCAGTGTCGGAATCTTGAAGGACATGGGCAAAGCTGCAAAGATGCCCGTAACGTGGCTTCTTGCTGGAACTATTTTCTGCGTGTACTCTGTATATTCTGCATCATCCTATATGCAGCCCTATACACAGAACGTCTTAGGTATGTCTGCTGTTGTTGCCGGATATATTGGTATTATAAGAAAAGACGTCGCTCGCTTGTTTACTGCACCCATCAGTGGATGGATTTCCAGCCGCTGGGGTGGTCGCTGTGCTGCAATCATCGGTATCTTTGGTGTTCTGTTTGCAATTTCATTAGCTGCACTTTTGATGTTGCCTCCAAACGGAAGCGTAATCGTTCTGGCTGTTGTTATCATGATAGTATCATCATTTGCCATCTATGGCATGCGTGGTATGTATTATGCAATTATCGGGGAAGCAGGGATTTCCAAGTCGATATACGGGACCGTGGCGGGGCTCGCCATGTTCGTCGGTTTCTCTCCTGACTTTTTCAACCCTACACTCATCGGAAGCTGGCTGGACAACTATCCTGGAGCAACGGGATATCGCATGATCTTCATCTACATGTTGTGCACCATGCTTGTTGGTTTGGTTTTTGTCGTGTTGCTTATGCGTCGCAATGCTAAAAATGCAGATGTAATCATGCAAACAAAAGCAGAGAATGCAAAAGTAAAATAACCGTCCTTGCGGGGATTGGTGTATCAATCCCCGCGCTAAATCTTACATTTTGAGGTTCTACAATGAAATATATAGTTGGTATCGACGGCGGTACACAAAGTACAAAAGTTACATTATATGACGTACAAGGCAACACTATCTGTCAAGCAAATACAATGCTTAGACCTTTGTATAGTCCTGATGCTGATACAGCAGAACATCCTGATGATGATCTTTGGGATACACTGCAGCATACCTGCAGTCGTATGATGCAAACTTTTACGGGTGACCCAAACGATATTGTCGGAATCGGTCTGGGAAGCATCCGTTGTTGTAGAACCTATCTTGATAAAAATGGGTTGTTGGTTCATCCAATCATAAATTGGATGGATAAACGGCTGGAGAAGCCGTATCCGGGAAATATACCTGGCTTTCAGTATATCGCAACAACTACAGCCTACCTTACAGTGCGGCTTACCGGACAGTTAAAGGATACTGCGGCAAACTATGAAGGAATCTATGGACCTTTCAACAAGGAGACTTGGTCTTGGAGTGATAATCCACAAGATTATGAACCATATAACATCACAAGAGAAAATCTATTTGATTTAGTGATGCCGGGAGAACGTCTGGGTTTCGTTACACAGGAAGCTGCAAAACTCACCGGATTGCCAGAGGGCTGTCCTGTATTTGCTACCGCCAACGACAAAGCAGCCGAAGGACTAGGAGCAGGAATCATAGACGATGGCACGTGTCTTGTTTCTCTTGGCACCTACATCGGAGGAATGGTGAACGGCAATGTCTTCAATGATAGTGCAGAACACTATTGGTCCAATTTATCAGCTATACCACATACATACCTCTATGAAGGCATGGTTGGCATCCGACGTGGAATGTGGAGCGTGTCCTGGTTCAGGGATATTCTCGGAAAGCCTTGGGAAGCCTTGGCCAAGGAAAAAAACACCATAGTCGAGTGTCTATTGGATGCTGAAGCAGAATCAATCCCGAGCGGCAGTGAGGGTTTGGTCACGATACCGGAATTCATGGCCCCTGTTAGGATGCATTACCGCAAAGCACTCATGATTGGTTTTGATGGAAGGCATAAAAGAGCGCATATATATCGCTCAATTCTTGAATCAATCGCCATGACCATCCATATAAGCATGGCCGACATGTTCGAGGAACTGAATTACACCCCGAAACGGTTGATCATCTCGGGAGGGGGTGCAAACTCGAAGTTGTTCATGCGAATTTTCGCAGATGTATTCGGCATGCCTTGCTACCGCAATGAAGTAAATGATGCTGCCGGTTTGGGTGCTGCTATTTGTACAGCTGTAGGACTTGGGATCTACCCTGACCACAGAACGGCGGTCAGCAAGATGGTCCGCACTAGAGATTATTGTGACTGCAATCCTGAGAACACCGCTTTGTATCATGCAATGGAAGAAAATATCTTCAGGGAGATCAAAACACATACAGATCCCGTGAATAAGGAAATATACAAACTATTCAGATGATTAGTAAGGAGAATGTAATGAATATTTCAAGAGAAGAAATAGTAGAGGTCATGAAAGATCTTGTAGGTGCTGAAAATGTTGTAACAGAACAAGAAGTACTTGAAGATGCCACGTTTGATAGATTCCGTAAATTCGAGGGGTATCATCATGTGTATACCAACCCTCTTCCTGCAGCTGTCGTATTCGTACAATCAGCAGAACAGGTTTCTAGAGTCTTGAGTTTCTGTAATGCAAAGAAAATCAATGTAGTGCCAAGGACAGGACACTCTGCTACAGAAGGAGGCTTGGAACCGATTGTTGAAAATTCGATTATTCTGGATGGCTCTCATATGAATAAGATTATCGACATCGACCCTGTGAATATGCAAGCGACCGCAGAATGCGGGGTGGTACTTGAAGATCTTGAGAACGCTGTTCGAAAAATAGGCTTAACTACCGGGCATTCTCCGCAGTCAAAACCCATTGCCATGATGGGAGGATTAATCGCAACCCGATCGATCGGGCAGTTCTCCACCATGTATGGGGGAATGGAAGATATGTTAGCAGGAGTAGAAACTGTTTTTCCTGATGGTACTATTTGCGATATAAAATCTGTACCTCGACGTAGTGCCGGCCCTGATATTCGCCATATTGTCTTAGGCAATGAGGGGACGACCAATTTCATCACAAAAGCTACGGTCAAACTCTGGAAGTATTATCCACAATATCAAGAATGCCTTGGCTACACTCTCGACAAAATGGAAGATGGTCTGAAAATCATGCGCACGGTCATGGTCGAAGGATACCGTCCTTCGGTTGCACGTCTGTATGATGCAGAGGATGGAAAGGAACATTTCAGTCACTTCGCCCCAGGAAAATGCGTGTTGATTTTTGTTACCGAAGGTCCCGAGTTGGTTTCTCATGCAAATGCCGAAGGTATCAGGAGTATCATCGCCAACTATCCTGAATGCGAAATGGTTGAGACCAAGCTTATTGAACATTGGTTTGCAAACCTGAACTGGGACGCTTCCCGTATAGAAGAAGAAAGACAGGAAGTGCTACAAACCGACGTTGTTTGCTGTACGACCGAAATCTCAGCCCCTTGGAGTGCTGTAGAGAAAATTTATCAAGTGTGTGTGGACAGAGTGACAAGGGAAATTCCTGACTTGACGATATTCGGTGCACATGCTTCTCACTGCTACAGCAATGGTATAAACCTGTACTTTGTGTATTGGTATAAGGTTACCGACTGTACTCCAGAACAGGAAATTACAAAGTACCATCTTCCTATCAAGAAGATCATTTGTGAAGAAACGATAGCAGCCGGAGGATCTATGTGCCATCACCATGGTGTCGGTAAACATAGGGTTCACTGGATCGATAAGGAACATGGGTCAGCCTTGTATATGATTAAAAAGCTTAAGGAAGCCTTTGATCCGAATGGAATTATGAACATCGGTACGATTCTCCCTTACCATGAGACAAAATGAATGTATTTGTAACATGTAAGTTCTGCCCCGATTTGGACAGAATGAAACAAAGCGATTTTGTAGTACAGGAGGAAATGGGTGTTGACACCCATTTCCTCCCAAATATCTTGAACTGCTACGACGAAAGTAGCTTGGAACTCTCTTTGCGCTTCGGTGAAACAGTAAAAAATCTTGAAAAAACTGCCTTTACGATAGGACCAAAAACCTCTGAACAAGTACTCGATTCATTACTTGCACTAGGATTTGAACATGCAGTACGGGTAGCAACTGAGTATGATGTACGCTTTAGACCCGAAACGATAGCCGCCACGATTTGCAATTACCTACATGACCATCCACAGGATTTACTCGTGCTAGGACGAGAAGCTCCGCTTGGCAACAACGCAGCTACAGCACAATTGGTTGCATCATATCTGAATTTACCTCTGATCTCTGCTGTTGTCGATTTTTCCTATAGAGATGAAAGTTCCATATCTGTTACATTCCAGCACGAAGGGAGCCTGTACCGACAAGAAGTGTCATTACCCTGTGTGTTTTCTATGGGAAATGCAACGATCAGCAAATTACGTATGCCTACCCTACGGCAAAGAATGAAAGCAAAAAATTGCACGATTGAGTATGCACAGCTAGAGCAAAAAGACAGCTCTCTGTTTCCCCTCCCTATTGCGATGCGCATCCCCAACCGTCGTCGCTTATCGAGTATCAGCCAAAAGAAAGGCAAGGATGCTGTTTACGAATTATTTGAAAAAGATTTGAAGAAGAGACTTGAGGAAGTATGAGACTACTATTTGTTTTGCAGATCGGTAAAAATGATACAGTTCAAAAAGTAAGGAAACAACAAAGAGCACTTGCAGGCCTTGCAACTGAGTTCTCTTGTGATTTTGATACAGTAATCGTATGTGATGCCACCTGTTTTGAAGAGACTTCCTTCATCGGGGATGTTTTTATCTTGGGAATCAAGATACTAAACCCAAAGACAATAGCAGGTGAAATAGTACGTTTTCTGAAGGACAAACCGTATCAGGGAATACTGATAGGTGAAGATACCTTTGCAAATGATATTGCTGTGCTTCTTGCGTATGAAAAGCAATTGCAATGCATCACGAATGTCATCGATTTGCAGAGAATAGGAAACAGCTTTACTTTTACCCGTTTTGCCTATAGCAACAACATATACGTGGATTTCCAGGTCAGAAAACCGTTTGTGGTGAGCGTGCGCACCCTTAGCTCTTCAAAAACAAAGGTTGAAGGCATCAGGGGCAACTATACGTATCTTGAGTCAAAAACCAATACAGATGCGATAAGAGGCCAAGAAATAGTACTCTCGAATGATGAAATTGTACAAAAAGAGGTTCTTTTTGCCTGTGGAATGGGCATAAGAAAAAGAGAAGATATCCAGAAAATCCGTACCTTTGCCCAGACCCACGGCTTTTCATTCGGGGTCACTCGACCAGTAGCCATGCGCGGCTGGGCAAGCATATCAGAGATTATTGGAGTATCGGGGACAATATTTTCCCCTAAGATTTGTGTAACGATCGGGGTTTCAGGTTCTGCAGCCTTCTATGTCGGTATCGAGAACAGCGAATGTATCGTAACAATCAATACGGATGAGTCAGCAACAATCATTTCACAAAGCGACAGGGTCATCATTGATTCTTATGAAAATGTCCTGGACCATCTTCTGACACAGTTTTCTCAGACCACTCATGAATAGAGAAAGGATGCTGGAATGAGTATGATTATGAAACAAAGACCTTTGATTCTGCTGGTCAATGATGATGGAATTTACTCTCCTGGCTTGGCTGCTCTTATTGATGCGGTACACAATCTCGGAGATCTTTTAATCGCCGCTCCCGCAAAGCAACAGACTTCTATGGGACGATCCTATCCCAAAACAAAAGATTTAGGGATTATTCAAGAGGTTGAACTCACGATTGATGGTGATTGTTTTGTTGCCTATGCAATTTCCTCTTCACCTGCCTATGCGGTAGCGTATGCAATCAAAGAGCTGGCAACAAGAAAACCGGATCTTTGCATCAGCGGCATCAACTATGGAGAAAATCTAGGGTTGACCGCCACCTACAGCGCAACGGTGGGAGCGGCTATGCAGGCTGCAGATTTTGGGATACCGGCTCTTGCAATATCAAGACCTGCAGAATTGCATGAAATTCAGGCTAGCGCATATGCAGACCTTGATTGGGAATCAGCAAAATGTGCAATTCACTATTGGTCGGAACATGTCTTGCAAAACGGAATGCCCTTTGACTCACCGCTTTTAAATATCAATGTTCCGGACAAGCCAACTACGCCAAATCAGTACAGATTTACGAGACAAGGCCAACAAGACTTGTTCATCTTCGATACTGCAGAAAAAAGAGATTTTTCCAAACCATATCAACTACCCTCGCGTAAGCTCAAGAGAACTACACAATTCCCGTGTGGCACGGATCTTCATGCCGTATGTACAGAACAGATAACCTCTGTTACTCCGATGGCTTGTGATTTAACGTACGTTGGATTTTTCAAGAAAACTAGAGAATACTCGAAAGAAAACGAATATGAACATATTGATTTGCATTAAACAAGTTCCCGATACAAACGAAATACTCATGGATGAAGAACGTCATACGTTGATACGTTCCAAAGCTGCAAACATCGTTAATCCTTTTGATATGTACTCCCTTGAAATTGCAGCAAGACTACAAGAGAACAGGCCGAACACAAAAGTTGTCATAGTTTCCATGGGACCCCTGCACGCAGAAGAGGCAATACGCACCTGTTTTTCCATTGTGGGTGATATAGGATATCTCATCTCTGATCCTCGTTTCAGCGGCTCTGATACCCTTGCAACAAGCTATATTCTTTCCCAGGCTGTACGTCTGATCGAGAACACGGAAGGAACCTTCGACCTTATTCTATGCGGCAAGCAAGCAATAGATGGGGACACCGCTCAAGTAGGGCCTGAGTTGGCCGAACACTTAGCAATAGCACAAGTAACAAATGTAATAGAGGTAACAAGCGAAGAGACCCTTCTTACAGTTACCAAGGAAACAGAAACGGGTTATGCAATATGCACAGCAAACACGCCTTGTCTGCTCACCATCACAAAACTTTCACGTGAAATACGAATTCCTTCATTAAAAAAGAAACTCTCTGCAAGAAAGATTCCCCTAGAGCACAGGAGTCTAAAAGAGTTGGTAGGTCTCGATGAACAAAGAATTGGATTACAAGGGTCTCCAACAAGGGTTGTTAAGACCTTCACCATACCAAGAAAAACATCCTGCACGTTTTTCACAGGTCCTGATGCAGTAAAAGAACTCATGCAAACATTACAGGACAACAACCATATCCAGGAGGTTGCTTTGTGACACCAAATACAAAAGAATTCTGGGTCTATCTGGAAACATTCGCCGATGGCTCTCTCAGGCCTGTCGGCTTGGAACTGCTGGGCAAGGCAAAAACAATGTGCGTTAGCAGAGGCTGGAAAGTAGTTGGCCTCATTATAGGATATCAGGTCGAGAAAGCTGTTGAAGAAGCTCAAGGCTATGGTTGTGATGTAATCCTGGTAGTTGATACAATAGAGCTATCGTACTATGCAACAGATACGTATACTGATGTTTTGTGTTATTTAATACAAAAGGAACGTCCAAACGTCTTGGTCCTCGGTGCTACACCCGATTCAAAGGATTTGGCTCCACGAGTAGCTGCTCGACTCAAAACAGGGTTGACCGCTGACTGTACAGATATGGGGTTCCAAGAAACAGGGGATGTCGTCGAGTGGACAAGGCCCGCCTTAAGCGGTCACTTGATGGCTAAAATCATCTGCCCTAAAGAACGTCCTCAGATGGGAACTGTACGGGCGGGGGTATTTCCTCTTCCTTACTTTGACAAAAAATCTCAATCATTGATCAGGCGAGAAAACCCAAGGTTGTCTTCAGCAGAGAAACAAATTTCTCTCGTAAAGATTCTTGCAGAAAACACTAGCAACCTGAATCTTGAAGAATCATCCATCATTGTCGCCGGAGGCCTTGGGCTGGGGAGCAAGAAAGGCTTCGATTTGCTACACAATCTTGCCGATGCCCTCAAAGGCATGGTTGGAGCCTCTCGAAAGGTGGTTGAGGCAGGATGGATACCCCGAGCATATCAGGTAGGGCAGACTGGAAAGAGTGTAAAACCCCGTCTTTATATAGCGTGTGGCATTTCAGGGGCATTACAACATCTAGTAGGCATGCAAGATGCCCACTGCATCGTAGCAATCAACATAGATGCTGATGCTCCTATTTTCCAAATCGCAGATTATGGAATTGTAGGTGATGTATTTGAAATCATTCCTGCAATGCTTGAGGAGCTCTCACAACTCAATACAATTAAAGCATTATGACGTCTTTAATAAGGAAACAACGATGAACAACCTGATAATTCCACTAGGTGCAAGATGCACAGAAGTCCATGATGAATCGTTATATACTGGATATGCAGCTTCAAAGTCAGAACCCAAAACAGCACAAGAAGTCTCTGAAATAGTAAAACAATGTAGGGCTCGAGGAGAACAAATTACTGTCAGCGGAAGTCTGACAGGCTTGAATGGGGCTGCTGCCCCAACAGGTTGTCACAGTATGAGTACCAAGAAACTCAAAGATATGGTGTACAATCGGGACAATCATACCGTTCTTGTAGGTAGCGGCACCACCTGTCGTGAAATTGAACAGTTTGTCTTGCAGCAAAGTAACAAAACAAGGGAGTTTGGGGTTGCTCCCACAGAAAAGACGGCAACAATCGGAGGAGCTCTCTCATTTGGCTCTACAGGCTTGCGTTCCTTCAGGCTTGGGCCAGTTGCCTCCTTTGTTGAAGAAATTGAGTATTGTGACGCATATGGCGAATTAAAGATTCTATCCTCTGACTCTCTGTTTCAATTTATAGGATCTGAAGGGATGCTTGGAGTAATCACCCGAGTAACCCTGCACACAATACACAGAAAGCCCGTGGTATGGGGACTGATGTTCTTCTTTCCTCAGGAATCTATAGCCACTACGTTTATTGACAAGATTGCCGACTCTGCCGATCTTGAAACACTCGAATTCATTGACAGAGCATGTTTTGAGCTCTGTGAACAGTACAAGCCAGAAATGTCGGCACTTGCAAGAATTCCTGCCATGCCTGAAGGGCAAGTCTGTGGAGTTCTGTTAGAGCTCCATGCAGAAACCGAAGAGAACGCCGAAGCGGCTGCCCAAACCTTGATGGAAGAAGCCGAATCATTCCTAAGCGATCCAGATCTGGCTTGGGCTATGGTAGGTGATGAGGTCGAAACACTCAGAGCCTTCCGCCATGCAATCGCAGAATGCATCAATGTTGAGATTGCCAAGCAGCACGAGAAAGATGCCAGAATTAAGAAAATGCTCATTGATATTTCTTGGAAGCAGACCAACCGAAACACAATAGTGGAATTCTATAGAAAGGTCCTACAAACCTCAGGACTACGGGCTTTTTTGTACGGTCATCTTGGGACCTTTTCCCTGTATGCAGAAATCATACCCAATAGCTATGAAGAGTATTTGAAAGGTTTGGATTTGATGGATTTTTGCTATAAGAAGGCAATAAACAGTGGTAATATTGCATTTGCTGAGTTTGGAATCGGTAAACTGAACAAACATCTGTTTTGTCAAAATGCAAAGGTAGATGAGTTGAACCAAAAGTTAAGAATTAAAAGAAAATATGATCCTGAAGGTGTGTTCAATCCAGGCAATATGATTGAGAACGTAGGTCGTTAGCCTTTCTTCATTCGAGCAGTTAGGAGAATTGAAATGAAATTGAAAGATATGATTGATACTCTGAGTAAGAAACCGATTATTCTTGGAATGAAGGAAGATTCTGACTTTGCCTTGGTACAGACAAACCCTGCTGAATTTGTCTTTGTATTGTATGGTAGCGTATCAACAATCATAGACATCGTCTGCAAGCTGAAAGCAATGGGAAAAGTTGTTTTTGTGAACATTGATATGGTAGATGGGTTTTCAAGCAAAAACAGCGTAATAGACTTCTTGAAAGACAATTCTGACGTTGATGGAATAATCAGCACAAAACCACAACTTCTTCGGTATGCCAGTCGCTTGAACGTATGTACGGTCCATCGGTTTTTTATCCTCGACTCAAGTTCTTGGAGAAATATTGAATCACAACTAAAAATCAGCTGTGCAAATTTCATCAATATCACACCAGGTTGGACAAAAGTTATCAAGTGGACAGTGGAAAAGTACAACACCCCGGTAATCGCATCAGGGTTGGTCTGTGACAAATCAATTGTACTGGAGAACCTTGAAGCAGGAGCTATTGCAATCTGTACCACAAATCACGATGTATGGAACCAGTAGAAAGATTTTGGAGTAACACAAAAGGGATAGCATGATAGAATTCGTTGATGTATGTAAATCATATGGATCTACAAACGTAATCAATAACCTCAATCTGAAGATTCTCAGAGGGGAACTGTTGGTATTGGTGGGAGAGAGCGGTTGTGGAAAAACCACGATTATCCAAATGATAAATCGTCTGATCGAACCCGATGGAGGAAAGATTTTTATCGATGATGTCGATATTGCAACCCTCGATTCAATAACGCTGAGAAGGAAAATTGGGTATGTAATCCAAGATATCGGCTTGTTTCCTCACTACACCATTGAAGAAAACATCAGTCTATTATTGAAAATTGAGAAAAACAACAAAGCTTTAATACAGACAAGAACCAGAGAGCTGATGCAAATCATCAATCTTCCCTATGAGCAATACGCAAAGAAGTATCCCAAACAACTTTCGGGAGGACAACGACAACGCATTGGGGTAGCGAGGGCTTTGGCGAACAACGCCGAGATAATTATCATGGATGAACCTTTTTCTGCCCTAGATCCGATTACACGAAAACAACTACAGAATGAGTTGCTTTCTATTCATGCCCGCTATGGTACGACAATCGTGTTTGTCACCCATGACATCGATGAGGCAGTAAAAATCGGAGACCGGGTAGCCATCATGCAAAACGGTGAGATACTTCAATTAGGAACACCCTTGCAGATCATCAAACACCCTTTGAATGAATTCGTACGTACGTTCATCGGAAAGCATCGCCTGTGGAAAACACCTCAAAACATACTGGCTTCCGACCTGATCGCTTCTTTCTCTGTCTATACTGCAGAAAACACCCTCCTCCCAACGGTAGCGGAGGATTATTCACTGATAAAAGTCCTTGAGATCATGACACAAAGTCAGAGTAACGCCTGTCGTGTGTTGACGGGGGAAAATACCTTTCTAGGCATCATTACCAACGAGAGCATCACCCAAAAGCTATACTCGCTGATGCCTACCTCTGGAGAACTTCAGTGAAAACAATTTTTGATTTTATCTATCTCAACCGATATAAAGTGCTGGAGAAAACTGTTGAACATGTCTCCATGTCTCTTCTTGCTGTTTGTATTGCCTGCCTTATCGGTATACCCCTCGGGTTTATGATCGCAAACAGAAAGCAAGTTTCACGCGCGGTCATCGGTGTGGCCAATATCATTCAAACAATACCTACCTTGGCAATGTTTGCTTTTGTAATGCCCGTCTTGGGAATCGGCAAGAACCCTGCAGTCGTTGCCTTAGTTCTTTATGCGTTATTACCGATTATCAAGAACACGCTTCTTGGAATCCAAAACATCAGCCCAACCATCAGAAAGGCTGCTGTGGGAATGGGACTCACAAGATCTCAAATTCTCTTCAAAGTCGAGGTACCCATTTCAATATCTTTCATTATGGGGGGCATCCGTATAGCCGCCGTTACGAGTATCGGCATCACCACCATTGCAACACTTATTGCAGCAGGCGGGTTGGGTGATTTCATTTATAGCGGAATCAGCATGTTCAACATGCCGATGGTAATCACCGGTGGTTTATTTTCTGCAATTCTCGCCATCTTGGTGGATGTGCTGCTCGGACTCATCGAGAACGTACTGACTTCCAAAGGCTTACAATGATTGATCTGTTTGGAGGAATTCTATGAAAAGATTGATCCTTATTCTTGCATTAGTAGGATTTTTACTCTGTTGTTGTGGATGTTCTGATGAGAATGTCGTTCGAATTGCCCATAAGAATTATACAGAGCAACGAATTGCCGGCCAAATGTTGGCAATACTGCTACAAAGCAGAGGATATAAGACAAAAGTATCGGAGCTAGGTGGATCCATGCTGTGTTTCAATGCTTTACGTTCCAATAAAATTGATCTATATCCCGAATATACCTCAACTATGTATAGTGCTTTTTTGAATCAAACCGATAGAATTGCACATGAGAAAATCAGTGACTACGTACGAGAGAACATGGATGCACAATTTGGAATAACCATGCTCTCTCCTTTTGGATGGAATAATACCTATACCATCGCTGTCACAAGAGAAAACGCTGAAAAGCAAAACCTAAAGACCATCTCTGATATCGTACCACTTTCAAAATCCCTGATCATCGGCAGTGACTCAGAATTTGTCGTCAGGGAAGATGGCCTGATCGGAATGCAGAGAATATATGATATAAAGGAGTTCAAGAAGACTGCTATCATGGATAGTGGTCTTATGTACAACGCCTTGGTGCAAGGCGATGTAGATACTATAGCCGCGTTCTCTACCGATGGCAGGTTGGCCAAGTATGATCTTGTTACGCTTGAAGATGATAAGGAAAGCTTTTTCCCTTTCTATTGCGTTCCTATTTTAAGCAAGGAATTTGCCCAAAACAATCCAGAAATAGTGGCCATTTTACAGGAAACTCAAAATCGATGGACGAATGCAGAAATGCAACAGTACAACCTGCGTGTTGACGAAGGAGAGGATGTTGCAACGGTTGCAAGACAGATGTTATCAGACAAAGGGTTATAGTTACAGCTTTTTCGAGTCAACCAGCTTCTTTTGCTCCAGGATGTAGAGCGGTTTCATGTTTTGATACGCGCCGATTCGTACAAACTTGAACCTCATTGCCACACCCATGAAGAGATTGAACAGCTGGTTCTTCAGATTTCTTTGAGGAAAATCATAAAGTTTTCGTTCTTTGTAGAAACGATGGTCGTCCCGTACCACACCCCGCATTCCATAAATCAGGTCTCGGAATATTTTCATACCTCCGACACCGAGGAAGTTCACCCCTTTTTGATACTTTGCCCGGGTGGCACGATCGAGGTGCAAGGCCAGATACTCGATCTGAGCTTGCAACAGACTTGCATCATGACACTCATCACTGATGATTCCCATTGAGTTTTCCTTACCTACGCTGTCCTTTCCTTCCAAGAACTCACGGACATTGGCAAGCTGAAGCAACGGACCCGAAACAAGATAGCAGGTGTGTTTGCCCATCATGCTGGTGCGATGCCCGTTTGAGAATGTTCGGTCCAAAAAGAGCTTCCAGACAGACTTGAGGTACCGTCCTTCAATGTTCATCGCATAGACAAGCACATCGCACGTATTCACCAAGTTCTGATAGAAGTCCTGAAATCCATCATTTCGGTCGCACGGGCCTACCAACTCACACTTCAGACACCCTTGGCAAGCTCCTTCATAGGGAAAGTCATTGATGTCTACGACTTCTACTTCATTGGGATAGGCAGAAAGGAACGTCTGTATCATGGCCGAAAGATTACCGTCAGCATTCTTCTCATCAGTAAGCAATACAGTGCGCAGGTCTTTCTGTTTTTCTGTTTGCCCGATCCCAATCTGTGGCTTGAACACTAAAGCAGGTTCTCTCCTAACAACGGAACTACGTCTGACAAGAGGGGCTCTCTTCTTGCAAGCTTGGTGGAACTCCTGCATGAAAAAACGCATGCTACTGCGAAATTCAACCTTCAGCAGGTCGGTGTTGTCGACAGAAAAACCCTCCATCCAATGCATGCCAAGATCCTCACACGTACCAGAGAGATATTGATGGGCAAGGTGGTCATAATAATGAAAACAACTCATTACACAAGTGGCATATTTGTCAGAGAGAACAGCCTCTCTCTTTTCTTGTGCAAGCAAATCAAAGAAACGGATTAACTGCCAAGGGACCAACATGGTGTACACTGGGCTGGCAAATATGACAGCATCACAAGCTTCAAGCAACCTGATGCTTTCATCAAGCCATGTCTTGTCGTACTGCATATCAGTCAGTTGTTCCCCGACATGGATGATCGACGAGGATATTGCCGGTTCATGGAGCACCATATACCTTGCATACTGCAGGCTGAGGCTGTACTCACCCTTGGGACTTGCATTGATAATGACTACGTTCGTATATGCATCCATACCCTTCCCCCTCATCCAATTAGACACATGCATGCCTACAGCGTAGGAGGGTTATAGCTGCAAGTCAAGAAAATTGAATGAACAGATTCTATACAACCGTTTGCTGGGATTTCTGCCTTAGATGAGCAGCGATGACAGGACCGGCAGTCTTAAGTGTCCACTTCAGGGCATCCTGCACCAACAATTCTGCACGACCAACATTCCTCTCTTCTATTGCATCAAGAATGTTTTTGTGCATGGCATAGGAGTCAGAAAGGGAATCACTGATCGTATAGGCAAACCGTAGATAGCGCTCAGCAAGTTCACGGAAAGATTGAATCTCGCGCAAGAACCTCTCAGTTGATCCTATACGATATATTTCAAGACGAAACAACCATTCAAGATGCAGATATTCTTCCAAGTTGCCTGATTGTAAAATCGGATAGAGATCGTGGTACATCCGTTCAATCTTTTCAAACGATTCCAAGGAAAGATGACGTACCGCCCGACGTACCGCCAAGGCTTCTATGCCGATACGAACTGCATAGATTTCTTCAAACTCCTCCATGGAGAGAGGTGAAACCATAACCCCGTAATTGGGGACCAACTGAACAAGACCCTCATGGGAAAGAAGACGAAAGGCCTCGCGTACCGGGGTTCGGCTGACATGCAATTGATCTGTGATGTCATCTTGACGTAGCCACACTTGCGGCTTTAGCAGACCGCTTAGAATAGCGTGACGTACTATTAAATATGTTTTCTGGGTTGAAGAGTGCGGTCCTTCTATGGTATGTACATACTCAACCGGTAGTTTGGGTAGTTTTACTTCTTCACCCCATTGTCGGCCACGTTTTGCCTTCATCATTACCCCTTATCATACTTCACTGTTTTCAATCTATACCAAAAGACGAGAAAGACTTCAACAGAGAAAGCTCAGTGACGGTGATCCCAGCACTGCCTTTCCTTTGAAGTTTTCTGCCACTATTTTCATTGTACGTTCGCCGTCATTCGGGTCTGACAAGTGAGAAACCACTAATACTTGAGCGCCTGCCCGTTGCGCAAGTTCAGCACATTGTTGTGCACACATGTGTCCATGTGACTCAATATGTCGACCTTCATCATCAGGATACGTAGCTTCCGCAATTAGCAGCTTGCAACCATTACAGAATTCTTGCAATGCGCTTGTATAAGAACCATCAGCAGTTATTGCGAATTGATAATCAGAAGATTTTACGGCCATGGTCTCTATTGGATGGTGCATGACACAAGTTGAGAAACTACCAAATCCATCGATTACAAAATCATCACCAGGCTCTACCGGTATGAACTCAAACGCTGTCCCGATGGGTTGATGCAGGGTGGGAAGCGAGGCAATACCAAAAAGAGCATCATACTGCTGAATCATTTGTCCTACAGAAGGAGGACCATAGAGCGGCAGTTTCATTCCAGCTGCGGGAAACAACAATCGATAAGCAAGAGCCATAAGATCGAGACAATGATCTGCATGTCGGTGCGTGATTACAACCGCTTTAAGGCTGGAAACCTCTTCATCAGTCAGCTTGACCAACACACCCGGTCCACAATCGATGAGGACAGTTCCCCTTTCAGTTGTCAAAAGGGTTCCTGAAGCAGGTTGCTCTTCAAGAGGAGACCCTGCTCTGCACCCGACGATTCGTACACTTGTATTCATACACCCACCACTGATAATTCACTAGCACTATTGAAATCAACCAAAATGGAAGCTCCGATAGGAAGCTCTGTTGTTGAACTTACCGGCAATACATTCCCGCTCTTGGTCTCAACTTTTAATTGGTAGACACCCCCATTGTATTCACTGAAGATGATTCGACCTTGAATCCCTTGTTCTGAAATGTAAAAATTTTCCTTGCGTAGTGCCACAACCACTTTTTCACCTGGCTTAATCTCTCTGTTTACGTTACAGCATAGTTCGCCGCCGAGCAGTACAGTCCGACTGCTGTCAGCTTGAGCTTTTGTCGTTATAGCATTGCTCAAAAATTCAGCAACAAATGAGTTGGCTGGATAGCGCCATAAGTCGTCAGGTTTTCCAATTTGTTCGACATGGCCATCCCGTAATACAACGACTTTGTCGGCCACAGCCAACGCTTCACTTTGATCGTGGGTAACAAACAAAGTGGTTACACCACTTGCCCTGAGGAGTTCTTCCAAATCAGCACGAATTGCAATACGCAACTGAGGGTCGAGTGCGGCCAGGGGTTCATCCAGCATGAGAATTCGAGGATTGACAGCCAACGCTCGTGCAATGGCAACACGCTGACGCTGTCCACCGGAGAGGGCTCGAACTGATCGTTTTGCATATTCTTCGATTCTACAGAGCTTGAGCATGTCCTGCACTTGCTTTTCTCGCTGAGCTTTAGGTACCTTCTGCATCTTCAATCCAAATCCGACGTTCTCAGCAATGTTTAGATGTTCAAACAGGGCATAGCTTTGCGGCACCCATCCAATTCTTCGCTTCTCAGGAGCCAAGGCTAAGGCATCTTCTCCATCAATGACGAGGCTTCCTTGTTGTGGAATCAATAGACCGGCAGCTATGCGAAGGAGTGTGGATTTACCACATCCGGAAGGACCGACGAAGACGACAATCTCACCAGGTTCTACATCGATGAACACATCCTTGATCGCCGCCTGCTTTCCATCAGAATAGGTAAACTGGATTCGGTTGAATTGCAGTGAAGCTGCATTTTTACTAGTTTTCATACATTACCTACCTTTGCTCCACCAAGTCTCTCAAGCAGAATCGCAGCAGGGACTACAAAGCAGAGAAAACAGAGTGTTATTGCTGCTGCCACCTCTATTCTTCCTGTTATATAGGCAGAGTAGAGCTCGACAGGCAGTGGTTTGTTTTGCGGGTTGAATAAAAAGAACGATACATTGAACTCACCCATTGAAAGAGTGACAACCATGATAGTGGCTGCGAGCAAGCTGGTTCGGATTTTCGGAAAAATCACATACATAACTCGTTTGGGAAAGTTTGCACCTAGTGTAGCAGCCACCCATTCCACATCCCTTACTGAACGCTGGTTCAGTTGAGGGGTAAGAGATCCAATGAAATACGGCAACGTATACAGTAGATGACCTGCCACCAGTAAGGAACCATTTCGCCTTAATAGAGGATAGGTGATGATCAACGCAAGCCCCATAGCAATTCCAGGAACGGCGATGGGAACATTGGTAAGGGAGAAAAGCAGATCCCTTCCAGGAAACCTGTGCCGTGCAAGCACCCATGAAGTAGGAATACCGATTATGAAATTCAACAGAAGTACCAATAAGGCAAGCTTAATGCTGAACCACGCATAAGGGCTGATGGTCTGCCATCCTTGCGCTAAATACTTTAGGGTAAAGCCGCCTGCCCAAGGACCTCGTTGCCATACCTCGGACGTAGATACGGCAAATACAAGCACCAAAGGAAGGAGACACATCGTGGCAGACACCCAGGCAAAAAGTCTTCCTATCCCTCTGATTTGGTCTTTCGGTTGCTTGACAGTAGATTTTTTGCTCATTGGGATCCCTCTCCTCTTGTTTTTTTATCCAAGTCTGCAAGCTTATTAACTCCGAAGAGCATTAGAGTAGTGATCAGTACCAAAATGATGCTCATCGCACCTGCAAGTTTTGGCTGAAAGTTTTCTGTGAATGCTGTTGCAATTTCCAACGGCACCACTCGATACCCTCTACTCAACGTTGCTGCTGTGCCAAACGCTCCAAAGCCGGTAGCCATGCTCAAACTAGCGGCACTGATTATCGACGGCTTGAGTGTAGGGAGTATGACATGCCAATAGCTTTGCATTGTCGAAGCCCCCAGCGTGCGAGCAGAATCCAGAACATCCTGTGATATGTTTGATACAGCTCCCCTGATCGTCAGTACAACACGAGGAATCTGAAAGTAGACATACCCGAGCAACATTCCATAAAAAGTGTAGGCAAAGGCTAGGTGTCTTGTACCAGTGAAAATTTCAAACAGCTTTGGAACCACTCCGGTCAATCCGAAGGTGATGATGACAAAGAATCCAATGACGATTCCAGGCAAGCTCAAGGGTATCGTCAGGGCTACGGCTAATAGTTTCCGGTCCTTCCCCTCATCACCTTCTATATAAATACCAGCAGGTATACAGATCAGTAGAGCTATGAGTGTAGAGAGTAGAGAAAGCAAGAATGTATTCCAAAAAGATGAAAGATAATGTTTGCTCATCAGTACTTCTTTGTAGAGCGATAAACTGATGGATCCTCCTTGTTCAGGTAGCAGACTTTGCAACCCAAGTGACAGTAATGGCCAAAAGAGAAATCCTGTCAGCATTACCGGGAATATCAAAGCCAACAGACCTACGCGTATCTGTTTCATAGTCTCTTGTTTCATTCATAGGCCTCCTCAGTTCTCCCTATCACTGCATTTCTATCTGATTTCACTTCTCCAGCGGGAGATTGCGTCACTTTGGACATCTCTCATCTTGGCAAAATCAGGATATACAACCCGTTCGTAGTCGCTTTGCGGCAACATTTTTTCAGAGATGGCCGGATCGACAGCAATATTTCTTACAGGCCTGAGATAGCTTTCCGTGAAGAGTCTCTGTCCTTCATCACTAAGAGTAAAATCTAACAAAGCCTTTCCATTTGCCGCGTTGGGAGCACCTTTCACCAAGGAAATTACATAGGGAATGGAGATGGAACCTTCACGAGGAATGACAACTTCCACTGGAGCATTGTCAATGTATTTCAACTTATACCCGTTGAAATCGGCATCGATGAGGATGGGAATTTCGCCTTGTTGCACCATGGCTGTTGCCGTCTGTGCGGGAAGGATCAAACCATTGGCATAGAGTTTCTTGAAATATGCAACTCCAGGATTCCAGTTGTCCAACGTTCCTCCCATGGCCAGATTTCCTGCAACATATACGGAGTACCCAACAGCTGCCTGGGTTGGATCGAGGAAGCCGACCTTGCCTGCATACTTGGGATCCAGCAGGTCATTCCAGCTCTGAGGAATCGGAAGACCTCTTAATTCTGCTGTATTCACGATGAAAGCTATTGATCCTTGGTGAATGGTGAACCACTGGCCATCAGGAGCCTTCAGATTTGCAGGAATCTCATCGAAATGGGGAGGTTGATACGCTTCCAACAAGCCCTTTCTCCCTGCTTCAATCCCAAAGACTATGCCAAAGTAAGCAGTGTCTGCCTGAGGAGCACGAGCCTCTGCTTCCAATGCTGCCATTGTCTGTCCTGAGTTTTTCGGATCGGAAGGTGCCGTAATGCCTGTCTTCGCATTGAAAGCGCGCAGCACCGCGCCCCAGTTGGCCCACTCATTGGGAGTATTATAGGAAATCACCATTCCTTTTGCCGAAGATTGGGCTTCTGAACCGCCCCCCGCCCATACAACGCTACTAATCAGTATTAAAAATACTGACAGTGTTACGATAAGCCGCTTTTTCATGTTGTCCCCCTTTTCAGGATATTCATCCTGTAAAGAATATATTCCCATTCATCAAACTGATGAATATACACTCCTTAATTAGAATATATTCTTATTATTTATAATATATTCTAGCTATCAGCTGCTGTCAACAAAAGTTTTTGAAGCATAAGCAGCCTTAGTAGAACTCAGATTCATGAGCAAAGTTTTTATGTTCTGTAATAAATGTATGAAAGAGGAACAGGTGCTAGGCGTAGGAAAGTACTTAGCTAGAAGAAAATTCATACTTAGGAGATTTCCAACTTGAGTGCAATGTATCCCTTTAGGCTGTATTGGTACGTCACAACTATACAAGGAGAACTGATACCGTTCTCCTTGCTATTTGCGTTGCATTTGCACTTGCGTATGACCTAATCTGAAAGAAATCCATCAGATAAGGCCATGGATCTTAAATTATGAGAGAAGTAAAACCATAACAGAATTAGCCTCAATAATATTTATTGCGGTACTCCCTTTATCATTGATAGTTTCCCAACCAACAATTTGCTTGCTCTCATGACAGAGAGAAAATTGTTGAACCTCCTCTGTATCATTCCACAACACGATACAAGACATGGTTTCGCTTTCAAAAAGAGAACATCCAATAGTTTTATTATCCAATGTTATGCCTTCTTGCTCACGATACGTTCCGCAAAGAAGAGCATCAGCATAATGGGATCGAAGCTGAGCTACATCTCGAGCGTAGTCTCTCCATTGTTGCTTTTCATTATTCATTAAAAATTTTTTATCCGACGCGTACCGTATCTCAAGTTCATAACGGAAGCCGTACAACATTGCATAATTTACATAGCGAGGGGAAAGAAATGGATTCGGATTACGTAGTGTTACTATTGTTTCAGGAAAACAATAGCGGAACATCTGAGGGGCTGTACTACTAAGAGAAGTCCAAGAAGAGCCTGGTATCTTTCCTTTTTTTGGCATAGGACATACTCCTATCCCATGCAAAGCATCAAGAAATTGTGAATAAACATCTGTCTCATGTTCAGTCATAAAAACATAAGTAGGAGAAAGGGCCCTTACTTTTTCATGAATCTTTTTAAGAAGCAGCAATCTCCCCTGTGTATAGGATAGAGAAGGCCGATTTTGCATGTGAGGATGATTCTCATTAAAACAAGGATACGACGGCATACCCCCAATTTGATCATATAGAATACCATCGGGACCAAAGGAAGCTACCCATTTTGCTTTCTTTGTCATTAAATCATGCCATTCGGGGCAAGAAGGACATACAGTGGAGAATTTTTTCTTGGAAAAGTATTTGAGAAAATCACTTGCATCAGCTTTGGAATAGTCCTCATAGTAGGGAGTATTCCAGATTGTCCTTCCCTCAAGATCCTTACCGTGCTTTTGGTAATAGGGAGAACCTACATCCATCAAGTGCCCCTGATAATACAGAGTCACGCGTCCTCCTTCTTCTTGTACTGCTTTGATGCCCTCCTTCAGAGCGTCCTCTCCTCCAAGAGAATCAGAAACTGAAAGATCTGGATATTGGTTGTCATGTCCAGAGTCATACCATCCAAAAAGCCCTACAGTATCGCAACCAAATGATTTTGCTTGTTCATACAGGGCAGGAATACTATCATAGGGCCAAATCTCATCACCATATTGCTGTTTCATGATTACAAGGAAATATCCTTGCATAGAACGTATCCAGTCTACTTTCTTGACAGGATTTCTCCAGGTCTGGGTCCAAGCGACATATTCATCAGCACCTTTTCGCCATGACCCATAATACAGACAAATAACACTCTGCGGTTGCTGCCAAGTTTCACCTGGTCGTACGAAGGCAAGTTTATCTGTCTCCAATGTCAGAGCTCTACCCTGCTCATATTCCTTACTCACAACCCTCAGACTACTGGTATGAAAGAGGTGATCATGGCCACTGTAATACAGAACCTCCTGACCTTCAATCAAACTCATCCACTGCATACTCAGAGGTCCTGGGTATGTAGCACTTAATACCTTCCCTTGCTTGAAATCATCTCCTTTCGCCAGATGTCCATTTATATTAACAATACGCTGACCAGTACAATCCGGCCATAACAAATCCGGGTTGCCTCCTGAAAGACTCTTGATCGCACCGATACAGGGATAAAAAACATCGGTAATCATGCACGTATCATGATTGGCAATACTTCCTGAGAACTGAAGAAAATCACCATCAAGCCGGATAACAAGCTTTACAATTACAGAAGCAGTCCTTGTGTCACACACAAGGAAGGAAGCAGTGAGGACCAACGAGGAATCAGTACATTCTACAGAATAGCGTTGCTGTTCAGGAACCGTACACATCTCCCAGTTCTCTTCTTCTTTGAGAACCGCCCGGAATATACTCGCACCGTCATTGACAATAATATTACCTTGCTTGCTTGCTTTACGTTCAAGATGAGTCAGACACCCCTGTTCATTCACTTCAACGATTAGGTATTCGTTTTCTATCCGATATGCGGCAACTGATTGATCATGCATGGTATCCATGTATTTCTCCCTTTACTGTTGTTGGCTGTATTGTTTGATTCGCCAATTCATACATTTGCTGTGAAAATTCGTGCATTGCTTCAGAAAGTTCTGGATATGCAACATTGCAGACGCTAATTAGTCCGTGTTGCATACACTCGCCATCAAACCGTCCCAACAAAGGTTGGTCATTCAGTTCGAAATAATGCAACCCTATACACATAGGATGGCTGATCGCTTGGTGTATATAGAATCGCCAAGCTTTCACTCGTTCTTCTTGGTTTGGAGTACTAACCAAACCAGAAGCAAAATTTCTTGCTTCATTCGCCGCAACATGCCATTCTCCGATTAGTCCAGGAATTTGAGCCTGCTCTGTAAGTATATCGAGCATCTCATTGGGATCACTTCGGTAACAATTGAAAGAACAGACAGAAACGTATTCATTGCCAGCCAGCTCATTCTTTGAAAGTCTGTTGTATCGCATACCAAGATTCAAATGCTGAGGAGCAGCCGCAGAAAGTGCTTTTGAAGGAACCTCACAATACTTTTTGATGAGAATCTTTCTAAATAATGCAAGATCCTTATTACTGTTGCTCGTCAAAAAATCTGCATTCATAATCGGTTTTTGTAAATCAGAAAATGCCGAAAACTCAGTATGCCACGATTGATTCAAGGCTTCGATTGTTTTATACCGTTCACAAAGAAATGCCAGCAAAGCATCTTTACTTGCAAGCGATCCCTTATAGGCAAGAATCTGTTGGGCAGGATTGACTGAATCCTGAAAAAGCCATTCCGGTTCGTTTGTAAGAAAGAAACCGATGCAATACGGATTTCCTACATAAGGGGCAACCTGCTCTTTTGCATACTGCTCACATGCGTCTTCATACTCTTTACTGAACACATCGGGAAAATCTCTAAAAATCGCCTGCTTGGTACGTGGGAACTCTTGCAACGTAACGACAAAAGGAATTTTTGCCTGTGCAAGAAAATCATGAACACGTTCGTCAGTGTAGGTGTTTACACCGACCCCGATAGTATTGATACCCCAATACTTGAACCGGGCTGTTGTAATCTTCAACCAAGCATCCCACCAATGATCCGGGCCAAAGGCACGTATCATATTTGCTCGAGCAAAATTGAACATCAACCGCCCTTTACCAGTTTCGGCGGAGTTGCGCTTGACGAATTCAGCAATTGCAGAGGCTTCAGTCCAGCAATCCTTATAGCGTGAGTCTTCTAATTCAGGCAACCAAGCAAAAAGGTCTTGCATGCAATCAACAAACCCATGCACGCCCATTCTAGCCCCATAGCACACACCATTACTAATGAAAGCATACCCATCAGGATCTACAAGATACCATCGATTTTTATCGTAATGAGTATGAAAGAATCCTGTGGCATTAAATCTCAACTTTTTATATCCACCATATTTGCTCCAATGCTGTGGATATTGATTGTTTTTTTGTGCTTCAGCGTACAGAGCATGTAGATACGTACAGAGTTGTTGAGAATCCTCCATTTTTTGTGGCCAAGTCTTTCCTATTCGCTGACCAAGTTCATCGACCATAACGGGGCCAGATACTGTCATGTCAGGAAAATCAGATCTAACCTCTATAGAAAAAAGGTCCATCCACGCTATCTGCGTTTGATGTATCATACGAATTCGAATTTCGTCTATACAAGAAATATCGGTTGGCTCTCCTTCTACATGACCCTTGAAAGAACCTGGATAAGCAGGAAGAAAATACCTATGAGAATCCAATTCTGAAAGCTGGATTACCATCTTTGCTCTCACGTTCGGAATCATAAAGTATCTGATACGCAGGACTTTTTCTTCAGACTCCTGATGTTTTATAAATTCTACGTATACTGTAGGCATTCGGTCTGTCTTGATGCTGAGATCTAAACAAAGATACTCAGAAGCAGACCTCGTTTTATACAATGCAAAATCCTTACAGGAAAGAGAGAAGGAATTTTCCTCATCAACAAAGATTCTTAGCGCTTCTTTTTTTGTCTCTATCGAACCAGATACCAACGATAGACTCGAAATGTCCAATTTGCTGATCACCACTAGACTCCTTGGCATGTAAAGGATGATAAAAAAGTACCATCCTATACATGCACATTTGATTAGTTCGCAGCTTTCTCTGCAGCCAATTGGGCTTGATAGGCAGCAGTTGCTTCTCTTTCAAAGGCTAGGCCACCTTCTTGCTCCCAGCGTCTGACAAAATTCCTATACTCAGCTTCTAGGTTTCCTCTTGTGACAATCAGCTGTGCAAAGGCTTCTTTGGTAATATCAGAAAGTGTGGACCCATATTCACCAATGCTGTCAAGAGAGGCAATTATGTTGGGATATTCAACACTGTTCATTCGCGCAAACGCTTGTCCTTCCTGTGTCTGTTTGTTTAAAGTACGTACTTCTGTATTTACTAGTGGCCACATATGGTTATAAACAAAGGCTCCATCAGATCGGTATGTAGCTGGATCCTTAAATTTATCCAGAAGAGCAAATTTTCCATTTGGCTCATCAATCCATTCATAATGCAAACCTTCAACCCCAAGATATGTCAACTCATCTCCTTCCTGGCTATACAGATAATCAATCAACTGCATCGCTTTTTCAGGATGTTTACTCGTCGTTGCGATAGCATTGTAATACTTGTATCGTGGATACTGCTTAATAGCCCCTCCTGAACCACCCGGCCCTGCAAGTACTGTAAATCCAAATGTTGGAGGAGTAGGTTCTGTATACCGCCCTGGCATCCAGTTGTTGGTTGTTCCCACATTTTGGAAATCAAAAACACCAGTTCGTCCAGTCCAGAGCTTTTCAAAAGCGCTCATCAACGGCATTGTAGCAAAATCTGGATCCATTAATCCTTCTTGATACAGTTTACGCAGGTACTTTATTGCATCAAGATAGAGGGGAGCCTTCATGTAGGTAGTTACGGTACCATCAGCGAGAAGATATGGCTTATCGATACAAATACCATAAGCCCCAAATATATGCTCAAATGTTCTCAAACCTGCCATAGTCCCTACGTATCCTATTGTGTCATTTTTACCACTCCCATTAGGATCCTTGTGAACAAACGCGTAGAGGACATCATAGAACTCATCAAGATTAGTAGGCATATCCATTCCTAAGTTTTCCAACCAATCAGTACGGATTGCCAGATTTGAGGTATAATTTATTGAACCTGGTATCAAAGCATATATGCCATCTTTCTGATTTACAGGGGCTTTGGAGAGGGAACTCCCCACTTCTCTCAGTACATTTTGCCCATCAGAAGCAAGTAAAGCATCAAGCTTCTTCAACATACCTTGATCCCTAAATTCAATGGCATCCAGCTTGTTCCCATCCATCCAGAACACATCTGGAAGGTTGCGTGCCGCAATCAAGGTATTGAGCTTCGCCATATAATCCGACTCTGGTACATAGATTACAGAAAGCTCAATATTCAGTTTTTCTTGTAGTGCACGCAATACGGCGTTGTTCTCAGTCGGCGTATTATCTCCATAAAGCATCCAAGTGATTTTTGCAGGGGCATCTTCCTTTACGACTTCACTTTTTCCTGCTGATGCCAGCGGAAAAGAAACCAGAATGACCAATATGGTCAATGCGATTACTCCTTTTTTCATACTTTGACTCCTTTTTAAAACCTTTTTTATTCTTTAACAGCACCTGCGGTAATGCCGCTGGTGTAGTAGCGCTGAATGAAAGGATAAACTACTAGCACAGGAAGAATTGAAACAGCAATAGTTGCCATCTTCATGCTCTCTTCAGACAAAGAAGCAGCTTGCGATAATCCGTCGATACCAGAAAGAGCATTCAATGTCCCCGTAGAGGCAAGTAATTTCCTTAGGTATACTTGAAGGATTTCCAATCTAGTAGAGTTAATATACAACACACCATCAAGATAGTTGTTCCAGTTTGCTACACCATAAAACATAGTTACTGCAGCAAGAGCTGGTGTAGAAACAGGTATTATAATCTTCCAAAGAATTGTGAAAGAGTTAGCTCCATCAATGAATGCACTCTCTTCTAAGGATTCTGGAACTGTTTTAAAATAGTTTCGAAGAATAAACATATTGTAAGCATTCATAGCCAGAGGGAATATCAATGCTCCAAATGTATCAATAAGTCCGTAGGCTTGCACTATTAGATAGGTCGGAATCATGCCTCCGTTGAACAGCATGGTGAAAAAGAACACCATTGAAAGACAACCTCTTCCTCGTAATCTCCTTCTCGATAAGGGATATGCAGTCATTACACTGAGAATCATGCTCAAGGTTGTTCCAATTACCGTTCGTAAAATAGTATTTCGATAGGCAATAAAAATCTGGTTTGTTTTGAAGATCATTCGGTATGCCAAGAGATCAAAGTCTCTCGGTTTGAAGAACAATCCACCGGACATTGCTTCCTTTGAATTACTCAGTGAATACATAAGTACATGCCAGAAAGGGTAAACAGTGGAAAAACAGAACAATGCAAGGAGAGCACAAATTACAAAATATACCACACGATCATTGAGAGATTCATGCATTCGTTTTACTTCATTAGTTTTCATTGATGAATCCTCTCTCACATAATGCCACTATCGGCATCAATTCGCTTTGCAATAGTGTTGGTAATCAGCACTAAAAAGAGACCAATTCCTGATTGAAACAGCCCTGCAGCGGCAGCTTCAGAAAATCTTTGCTGCTCCAAACCCAAGCGATAAACAAAGGTATCTATGATATCTGCATGGGAAACCACAAGGTAGTTTGAAATGGCGAATATCTGGTCAAAACCTGCATACATCATTTCTCCTACTCTGAAAATTAGGAGCACAACGATTGTTGGCCGGATTGAACTAAGCGTTATATGCCACATCTTTCTTAGTCTTCCAGCTCCATCTATGGATGCTGCCTCGTAAAGGTTTCGATCAATCCCAGCTATTGAAGCAAGATATACAATCGTACCCATCCCCGCTCCTTTCCAGATATGAGAGAATACGATAACCCATACAAAGGTCTCTTTCTGGTTCATGATATTGGTGATTTCTCCTGCGTATCCAATACTTTTGAGAATTCCAGGGATAGCACCACTGGAAGTATTGAACATCGCATAGAGAATACCATTGATGACAATCCAAGAAACAAAATTGGGAAGAATCACTGCGGTCTGGACAAATTTCTTCACCTCTGGCCGGATAAGTTCACTTATCATCAAGGAGAGTAGAATGGGAAATGGAAATCCTAAAATGAGTTTCAAGACACTAATGATGATATTATTCTTCAAAGCCCTTAGAAAAGCTGATCTAGAAAACAGTTTGATAAAGTTATCCAAACCGACAAAAGGAGCATTGCCGAATCCGCGGAATATGCTGTAGTCGCGAAATGCAATAGTAACTCCATACATTGGTGCATATTTAAACATCAACACATAGGTTAGTCCAGGAATCAACATGACATACAACAGGGCATCTCTTCGAACATCTGACCTCCATCGCTTTTTGTTCAATGGCTCTATAATTAAATTGTTCTTGTTGAACCTTTGCATTGCTTATACTCCCTTTATTATGTTCGATTATACTTTAGTCTCCCCACTTGTCAACTTATATTTTCAATAATTTTGAACTTTATTGTAAATTTAATTATTCAATTTATTAGAATATCTTTGATTTTTAATTCATATTTATAACAATACTGCTATTTTATAGCATAATATTTTATTTTAATTTTCATATTATTTATACATTATTGGAAATTTTTATTGACAAACTGGAAATTCAATTCTACTATCAACATACACACAAGACGACGATAAAAGAGGCAAATAAATGAGTTTTATGTATAACCCTTTCGAATACGATGATCCTCGCGCTGTTAATAAGATTGTAATGAACTCAGACATAACCGACTTTATAAAAGAAGGTCTGTCAGAAGTGACTGAAGCCTTAGCTTCTGCTGTCATTGAAAAGCTAAAAGAAAAGAAACAGTGCATAGTTGCTTTGGATGGTTATATTAGTGCACCCTTCAGCGTTCTTAGTTGCCAGCTTGGCAGGGCATTGGCACAAATAAACCTGCCTGTTTCTTATGCCTCTAGTAATACCTTATACTGTACAGAAGCAGAACTGACAAAGAAACTTGCCAAAAATCTGCCTGCAGATCGAGCAACAGATCCACCGCTTCTCTACGGAAAACTCTTTGATGGTAACTATGAAGATTTATTTGACGCAAAGATAGTGAAAGACTTCAAAAATCAATTGTCTATATTTAAAAAAGAAGGTACAGGAGCATTAATCATATCAGGAAACGGCTCACTTAGTGATTTAATTCGACCTTGCGTTGACATTGCAGTTTTCCTTGATGTTACACAAAAACGAACCGTATTGAATATAAAGCAGGCTAAAACCGGAAACCTAGGTTTCACTACGCCTAAACCATATAAACCAACCCTTAGGCAAGCATATTATATTGACTTTGAAGTCGCTTCCTCCCTTCGCGGCACCTTGATAAAAGAGCATGCGTTGGATTTTTATGTCTGTGCAGATTCTGAGCAGCAGATGCAGCTTCTTCCATTTTGTACGTATCTTGCTCTCTGCGAGGAATTGGTCTCCTACCCCTTTCGATGCAGACCAGTATATCTTGAAGGAGTTTGGGGTGGCTTTTACGTAAAGCATCTACGCAATCTTCCTCAAAGCATGAAAAACTGTGCTTGGGTGTTTGACCTCATTCCTCTTGAAGTCTCCATCGTTCTTCAAACAAACAATCTTAGCTTGGAATTCCCTTTCTACGGTTTTGTACAGACTGTAGGCGATCAACTTATGGGTTCTGTATGTGTAGAGAAATTCGGAGGATACTTCCCTATCCGATTCAACTATGACGACACTTTCCATGCAAGCGGAAACATGTCAATTCAATGTCATCCAGACAGTAGCTATATCAAGCATCACAACAATGAGCTAGGTCGTCAAGATGAAAGCTATTATATTGTTGTAGCAGGGCAAGATGCCAAAACATATTGCGGATTTACCCAGGATGAGGATGTAGAAACATTCATTGACTTATGTAGAGAATCAGAAAAAACTGGACAGATGATAGACTATGAGCGCTATATCCATGCAGAGCAATCAAAACCCGGGATGCAGTTCCTCATTCCAGGAGGGACTATTCACGCTTCTGGAAGAAATCAAGTAATACTGGAAATCGGAAGCCTCACCGTCGGCTCGTATACGTACAAGATGTATGACTATGTACGTAAAGATCTTGATGGAAACCGAAGACCTATTCATACATTTCACGGCAATGCTGTACTAAAAAGAGAGCGAAAACGCGATTGGGTTCGTAAGAACCTTATTCAAGACCCTTGTTTAGTTCGTGAAACAAATGAAGGAAAAGAGATCCTTGTTGGAGAACATGATCTACTATATTTCTCATTGAGAAACCTTGTATTCGACAATAGGTTTACCGATGAGACCATTGATCGATTTCATGTATTGGTATTGGTAGAAGGTGAAAAAATAATGGTACGTTCTAGTCTCAATCCGAAAAAATACTTTATTCAAGAGTATTTGGATATGATTGTAGTCCCCGCTTCATTCGGACCTTATGAGCTAATCAACCTAGGTGTCGGAAAAATCATCATACATAAAACTCAGTTGAGGGATGGCTATGAGCATATCGAACTCTAAAGTTATTCTTGCAATAGATGCAGGAGGCACTTCCATCAAGATTGCATTAGTCGCAGAGAATATAATTACATTCTGTGAAGTTCCCGTTAATTCTTCAGCTGATGCAGACTCAATAGTAGAAAGTTTTCATCAAGCAATTCGGTGCGGCCTTGCTCTTGCTCAAGAATATCGACTGGAAATCGTTGGCGTAGGTGTAAGCACTCCAGGTCCTTTTGATTACCCAAATGGTACATATCTCATGAAGCATAAGTATGCTGCCATGTATGGGAAGTCAGTAAAAACTATCATCGAGGAGTATTTTCCAAATAAACCCATCCGATTCATGCACGACTCTCATGCATTCCTCCTAGGAGAAATACAAAATGAAAAGTATAAGCAAGTACACAATCCTTGTGCACTGATGTTGGGAACAGGGTTAGGATTTGCTCTAATGAAAGAGAGAAGACTTTTAGAGAACGAGAGAGGAGGGCCTTCTGTGAGTATTTTTAAGAAAGCTTACAGAGAGGCCACTGCTGAAGATTATCTTTCAAAACGTGGAATCATGTCCCTCTACAATGAATTTGGGGGAAATGTATGCCGGACTGTTAAAGAAATTGACATATGCGCAAAAAAAGGTGATGCATTATGTAAAGGGGTTTTTACTAGAACCGGTTGGCATGTAGCACATATTCTTGCCCCTTTGATTGGTTCTTATGAGATTGACTGTGTTATTATGGGAGGACAGATTTCAAAAGCAGATGATCTGTTAGTTGATCCAATTCAAAAAACACTACTTACAATTGGCATTGATTGTTTTGTTACGAAAGCTCAAACTATCGATGATGCACCGTTGTTGGGAGTTGCACAATCACTTAGGGAGGTTTTTTAATGGCTGGTTGCTATATACGAATCAAAGAATCATTACAATTTCTTGCACCCAAAGAACAAAAAGTTGCTCAGTTCATTCTTGATTTTCCTGAGGATGCAGTCAACATGTCAATTAATGATTTAGCCCAGAGTTGTGCCACCAGCAATGCCTCAGTTGTCCGACTCTGTAAAAGCGTCGGATACTCGGGATTCAAGGAACTAGGCAAAGTGCTGTCTGAAGAGCTAAAACAGCAAAGCCCTATCGTTTACGAAGAAATCCGTCCAGGTGACAGCCTTCAAGCTATCGTCAAGAATGTAAGCATGAGTAATATGAAAGCTATTGAAAGCACCTACTCCCTCCTAGATCTTGAACAACTTGAGCATGCAGTCGGGGCTCTGTGCAAGGCCAATCGTATTGACTTCTATGGAGTTGGATCCTCTGGCTTGGTAGCAAAAGATGCAAGCAACAAGTTTTCAAGAATCAATAAGCTAACAATTTCCAATACAGACCCGCATGACCAGATTCTTTCGGCAACAAGTTTAAAATGCGGAGATGTGTCTATACTCTTTTCATATTCTGGAGAAACTCGTGACACGCTTGAAACAGCCCAGATAGTCAAGAGTTCCGGAGCTACACTTATTACCATAACAAAATTTGGTAAAACATCCCTGAGTGAGATGGCTGATATCAGGTTATTCACTTCTTCATCCGAGGCAATGATCAGAAGCGGTCCTATGGGATCGAGAATAGGCCAACTAACTATGGTAGATATTCTGTATACTGCAGTTTCAAGCCGGATGTACGACCAGGTAAAACCATATCTTGACAAGACTCGCATGTTGGCTCAACGCAAACATGCTGGATCTAAATAGAGAGGAGACGCAAAATGCAATCAGCACCCATGCCTAAAGTTGGCGTACTGCTCATTACTACCAGCCGTTTTCATGACCTTGGTCAACATACCGAGAGAGGTGCTTTTTATACTAGAAAGGACCAGGAAGCAAGTGACATCATCTCACAAATTTCGACATTCTCTATGCCGGTATTTGATAAAGTTGTCTATACTCGCAATAATATCATAGAATCAATGCACCGATTTGAA
>CAZJMG010000013.1:0-69851 GCA_964547185.1 uncultured Sphaerochaeta sp. | reverse complement strand
CAGGGCTGCCAATCACAGATTCTAGAGGGAGGAAAAAATCATTTACGGGCTACATGCTTGTGCTGGACAGATATCCATGCATTTCTTGCATCCGATGCAAAGATCATCCAGAAAAACAGGTGCGTTCCTGTCTCTTTTCACCTTCCAACGGATATACCGGCTGAAGAAGAAAGGGATGATCAGAGACTGCAGGAAACTGGTCTTCTTGTGTACTGCAATCCTCTGGTATTTTTCAACCACGAGGTCTTTAGCATCCAAAAGAGGAAAGGATATCTGTATGGACCCTAGGCCGCGATGTATGCCTTCTCTGATGATAGGGATATCCAAAGGATTGTATCCCATGATCTGGGCTTGGACATAGTCAAGGCTCAAAGCATCGCAACTTGCCAAAAGCAAACCCAGATGCTTTGGTATCCCATTCGCAGGTCCGGGGCCTTCCATTGCTATGATTCCATCCATTAACGAAAAGGATGGCTTGACAAGTGAACAAATGCCGACCATCAGGGATGCAAACTGCTCTCTGGTTGGGAATTGAACGTGACAGGGACTCTTGTAAAGATTGGGGACCAACCCGAATAAATTCTTTATTGCGCCGGTTGTATACATCAATTGATGCGTCTTGAACTTAGGCAGCGAGAAGACCATGTCGACCTCCTCCAGGATGGAAGCAAGGGGAAGTTGCTTTGATCTGGAAAAAGGAATGGTGTACAGCTTGGGATGCTTGGTGAAATCGACCCACTGGATATTTTCCTCTTCACAGATTGCTTGTATTCCGCTCGCCCTCGCTTGGAAATTGGGTTTTTGCAGACCTGGTGAATCACCGATATACAGTGTTTGGACTCCTTCCTGTTTAAGTAGGCGAACAAGGGATCGTACAACCTGGGGATGTGTCGTGATGCATGCATCTGGTTTTGCATCACTGAGAATATTGGGTTTCAAGAGTACACGCTTGCCCCGAACCGAGGGCATGTCCGCCTCTTTACAGATGGTTTTTACAGCTTGGTCAACCAATGACTGGTCATAGCTGTCGCATCGAACGATTGCAACCTTGCTCATGAAATTCTCCTAATAAGGCATACATATAAAGGACCGGTACCTCCTGCCCTGTCGGGAAGAGTAATGTATCCATACTCCAAAGCCTCTGCGCCGGGAAGCACTACTGGCAGGACGATGAAGCGCCCAGCTCGTTTTTTTTCCAGTTTCTCCAACACCATCTGGTTTTCCATCGGATTGATCGAACAGGTACTATATACTATCTGTCCCCCGATTTTTACTGCTTCCAAAGCAGAGGCAAGCATGGCAAATTGCATGATGGCCAGATGCTTGGGCCTCGATGCCGACCAAAGAGAGAGGGCTTTGCTGTCTGCAAGCACGTGGCGTTCACTCGAACAAGGAGCATCAAGAAGAACCTTGTCGTAGGCTTGCTGCTCATACAAAGACCAGCGGGAGGCATCATGACCGGTGACGACGATATTCTTTCTCCAGGATTCGTCAAGATGGTCTGAAATGACTTGGTGCAACCGGGCTCTTCTTGCAGAGGAGCGGTCGTTGCAAACGAGTTTCCCTGTTCCTTGCAAAGCGCCGGCAAGGACAAGTGTCTTCCCTCCAGGGGCGGCGCACATGTCCAGTACAGCGTCTCCACTCTGCACTGCAAGTGCTTTGGCTGCCATGATGGAG
Organism: uncultured Sphaerochaeta sp.; assembly: GCA_964547185.1. Taxonomy (GTDB): domain Bacteria; phylum Spirochaetota; class Spirochaetia; order Sphaerochaetales; family Sphaerochaetaceae; genus Sphaerochaeta. Next base: position 68,174 of record CAZJMG010000013.1, on the reverse strand, counting down.
GCCTCATCCATAAAATAGTTCTTGAGCAGACCCTCAGAAAAAGCAATACTCTCACGATTTTGCTCAAGAGCTTGGCGCAACGTTGGCCATCGATCCTGATAGATGGATTGATAATATGTGTCAAAGAGCACTGCTCCCTCTACTTTGTCCTTTCGTTTTGCCATGGGATGACTGTATCAACTTTTTTAGCTCTTGTGAACAGTTCATTCTTGTGCTATGCTCAGCCATGGCATATGCGACAGCGTTCCTAGAAGGAATCATTAGCTTTATCAGCCCCTGCATCCTACCCATCCTTCCCTTATACTTTTCGTATCTGGCAGGAGGGGTTGCCGACAGGGATGAGCGAAAGGGTGTACTGCTGAAGAACAGTATTGCATTTGTAGTCGGCTTTACCGTTTTGTTTGTTGCTCTTGGTGCGGCGTCCACAACCATCGGAAAGTTCCTTCAAGATCATCTGGGTGTTCTCAACCGAATCGGTGGGGTGTTGGTGATCCTATTTGCCCTGAATAATCTTGGTTTTGTTCTTATTCCAGCATTGAACAACAATCATAAGCTTGAGATGAAGGGCCTGAAGAATATGAACATTCCCAAATCCTTGCTGTTTGGTTTTATTTTTGCCATTGGTTGGACTCCTTGTGTAGGACCTTTGCTTGGATCGGCCTTGATGATGGCCGCCAATGCTCAGATGCTGCACAAAGGAATGCTTACCTTGTTCTTCTATGCAATGGGTTTGGCCATTCCTTTTCTCTTCTCTGCAATTCTGCTTGACCAGCTTGAAGATGTATTCAATGCAATCAAGAAGCACGCAAAACTCATTACCCTTATAAGCGGAATATTCCTGTTGGTCTTCGGTATTGCCTTGGCTCTGGGATTCAATCCAGCCGCGCTGTTTATCTAGGAGTTCTCGATGAAAAAAAATGTAACATCATTGATACTTGTTCTTATCGCCTTTGTCGCGATAATCATTATTGCCTTGGTTGCGTATAATGCACTTCGAGAGACGGCCCAACCAATGTCATTCATCCCACAGATGATTGAAAGCGGCACTGAAGTTGCGACTGAGGCAGAGGTTCAGGCTCCTCAGCAATCGATTCAAGAAACCCAAGAGCCCAAAATGCCGGATATTCCTTTCTATACATTGGATGGGACAGAAACTTCTTTTGAGCAGATTCGGAAAGGCAGGGCAGTGGTGATCAATTACTGGGCTTCCTGGTGTCCTCCCTGCAAAGAGGAGCTTCCTCATTTCCAAAAAGCATATGACACCTATGGTGAGCAGATAAGTTTCATCTTTCTCAATGCACTCGATGGGCAAAGGGAGACAATCCAGACTGTCACCAAGTTCATAAAAGATTTTGGGTTCACCGGTCCTGTCTATACTGATGAAGGGCTATTTTCCTATATCTTCCAGACAAACAGCCTTCCCACCACGGTGTTCATCCATGCGGACGGAACTCTCGCAAGCGGGTATCTCGGCTATATCAGTGAGTCAGTTCTTCAGCAAAATATCGAGCTGTTGCTTAGATAAGATTGCGCATGTACCCGAAGAAAAACAGTGCACTTCCCCCAATGCAGAAGAGATGCCAGATTGCATGATAGTGGGGGATGCGTTTATTTGCATAGAACAGGACCCCTAAACTGTACGTAAGACCTGCTGCTATGACCCAGGCCAACAAGCTAGCTGGAAGAAAAGGGATGACATCCTTGTAAAAAAAGATGATCAACCAACCCATCAGAAGATAGAGTGCTACATGTAAAGCTTTCAATCGGTTCCAAAAGACCAAGGTAAAGACGATGCCGGCTAAAGCAATGCCCCACACCAAGATTAAGATGTTCATGGCTTGTGTACTGCCGACGTACAACAAGAGCGGGGTGTATGTCCCTGCTATCAAGAAATAGATGTTGCTGTGGTCTAGGATTCTGCAAATACGTTTTGCATTTGAGTGCGGCAAGGCATGGTACAAGGCAGATGCCCCATAGAGCAAAATCATTGTCAGACCCCAAATGATCATCCCGATTTGCAAAGAAGTGCTTTGCATCTGCCCGAGCTTGGACAGAATCATCAACAATGCAAGAATGGCCAGTCCAACACCAACTACGTGTGTAACTGCATTTTCGTATTCCGCTTTCGGGTCATCATAGCTATGCAGGGTGATATGGTTTTCAAGCCAATTGACAAGATGATTCTTTACATGCATAAAAAAGCCTCCCAACTATCACTACAAGGTAGCGAGCTTGAGTAAAAGAGACAATGGTATATTATAGCTTTTATCCTACTAGTGAATATGTATCAGTACAAAAAAAGGGCCAAAGGCCCCCTTTTATAAGCTTATAGTATGTGCTCAAGAAATAACTTTGTTCTTTGGTTCTTGGGATTGGTAAACAGTTGTTCAGGCGATCCTACTTCAACAATTTTCCCTTCGTCCATGAATACGACCTTATCGGCAGCGGCTTTTGCAAATCCCATCTCGTGTGTAACCAAAAGCATGGTCATTCCGCTCTTTGCAAGCTTGAGCATGACATCCAGTACTTCCTTGATCATTTCAGGATCAAGGGCGCTCGTTGGTTCGTCAAACAACATCACCTTGGGCTCCATTGCAAGAGCTCTGGCGATGGCCACTCTCTGTTGTTGCCCTCCGGAAAGCTGAGGAGGATGCACTTGAGCCTTCTCTTCCAATCCAACCATCTTCAGTAAGTCCATCGCCTTGTTCTCGGCTTCTTTTTTGGACATCTTTTTTACTTTCAGAGGAGCGAGGGTGATGTTCTGCATCACAGTAAGATGTGGAAACAGATTGAAGGATTGGAAAACCATCCCCACTTCCTCACGGATTTTTCTGAGGTCGGAATGAGGATCGGTGACCTCGTCCTCGTCAATGAAAATACGACCGCATGTAGGGTTCTCTAGTTTGTTGACGCTTCTGAGCAGGGTTGATTTTCCACTTCCCGATGGTCCGATGATTACTACAACTTCCCCGACCTCGACGGTAAGGTTTGCCTGTTGCACTGCTTGGACAACAACATTGTTGGCGGTGATATAGTCTTTGCATAAATCTTCAATTCGAATTCTAGCCATTCTGATGCAACCTTTCCTCCAATATGCCAACCAGACGGGAGAGCAGGAGGGTGATGATGAGGTATATGAGTGCTACGACCAACATGGTTTCCAAAGAGAGGAAGGTACGTGAAATATACTCTCTTCCTTTTCTGAGAATATCACTCAATGCAATGGTAGAAACCAAAGAGGAATCCTTGAGCATGGAGATGAATTCATTTCCAATTGCTGGAAGTATCACCTTGATGGTCTGGGGAAGGATGACATGCCGAAATGCTTGCGATCTGCTCAAGCCCAAGGCAATGGCAGCTTCCATCTGCCCCTTGGGTATTGCCTGGATCCCAGCGCGAACTATTTCTCCCATGTAGGCTCCGAAACAGATGGAGAGAGCCACAACAGCAGCCACCATTCCCTCAATCTTGAAGAAACGACCCATGGCATAATAGATGAAGATAAGCTGGACCAATAGAGGTATTCCTCTGATCAATTCAACATAGACGCCGCTGATCATATTGACCCATCTGCGTTTAGACACCGAACCGAGCCCGGTCAAGGTTCCGATGACAAGTGCTCCAAGAATTGCAAATATGGTTGCTTGGAATGTTACCGGGGCTCCTTTGATGGTTACCAAAAAGATATCTCTATACGGTTTCGGCTTGAGGAGAATCAAGGATCCTAAAAGTGCTATGGCGCTGAAGAAGGTGATGCGCCATGAATTGAAGATATGGCCATTATCCCTGTTCGGGATGAGCACCCCGTCAGTCATATGGATGGTTACTGGCTTTTTCTTTGGCTCATGAGGATCGACTGAGATGACTTTTTTACGGATTGCTTGTATTTTCAGTTCATCAAAATCATTTGATTGTTGTTCCATATATTCTCACAATAAGTTTAGTTTAAGAAAAGTACTACATAATTATACATGTAAAGTCAAGTGATGGTGCATATTTATTCAAAGAATATAAAGAATAACACAAGCCGCCTTTGATGACGGCTTGCTCATTATCTCTTAGAGAATATTCCACTTCTTTTTCAGTTCATCCATTTTTCCGCTGGCTTGGATCTCTCTCAGTCCGTTGTTCACCAAGTCGAGCACTTCCTTGTTTCCTTTCAGTGTTGCGATGGCAATTGGTTCAGGATCACCAAGGTCGCTTGCACTGCCTGCAACCTTGAGCTTGCTGGCGTAATTAGGATTGGAAAGAACATAGTCACTGGCAATCACCGAATCGGTTACCACCGCATCGAGGTTTCCATTGAGCATGTCCTCTATGGCGAATCCGACTTCGTCGTATGCCCTGATATTTACAGAGAAAGAAGAGCTGTTCTTGCTGAAGTCTTCAAGGAAAATGTGTCCTGTTGTACCCAGCTGCACTCCCACTTTCTTGTTGTTGAGGCTGGCGGTATTGGTGATGGTTCTATTTGAGATGGGAGTAAGGATTGATTGGGTGATTATCATGATGGGAGTGGAGAAGTCCATAGTGGCCTTGCGTTCCTCAGTAACCGAGACGCCGCTTGCAACTGCATCATACGCACCATTGGCAAGTCCTGCAAAAATGCCTTCCCATGCGACATTCCTAATAGTAATCTTGACATTGTTGACCTTGGCTATTTCGTGTACCAGATCGATTTCGAAACCGACGATGTCCCCATTCTCATCGACGAACTCCAGTGGTGGCCAAGCACAGTTTGCTGCAAATACATACGTTTTCTCTGTTTCTTTCTGAGCCTGGGAAAAAAGCATGCCGCTTGCAAGCACAAGCATGGCAAGAGCAATGATTCCAATTTTTTTCATACACAATCTCCTACATTAATTATATAAATAATGCATATATATGCATGCTTAGTCAACTAAAAACGAATAAATATACAAGGAGAGTGTAAAAAAAGGGGAGAAAAACTCTCCCCTCAAGTGAATATAAATAGTTCTAAAGAATATTCCACTTCTTCTTTAATGCATCGAAGGATCCATCCTCCTTGGCAAGAGCCAGCCCTTTATTCACAAGGTCGAGCAACTCTTTGTTGCCTTTACGTACCGCGATGGCGATATCTTCTTCTGTGAAGGGTTCTCCGGCTATTGTCAACCTTTGTCTGTAATTCTCATTGGCCAAAACGAAATCGCTGGCAATAAGGGAGTCACAAACTGCAGCATCAACATTTGCGTTGAGCAAGTCTTCGATGGCAAGACCGATATCATCATATGCCCTTCTACGCACCCGATAGTTCTCCAATGCAAAGTCTCCGGTGGTTCCAATCTGTACACCGATGCGTTTCCCCTCAAGGTCCTCAATACCTCCGATCGTTGAAGCATCAGAGCTGCGGATAATGACGACCTGTCCAGCCTGGATGATCGGGGTGGAGAAATCCATGCTCTCCTTACGCTCTTCTGTTACGGTGACACCACTGGCGACCCCATCATAAGCCCCGTTTGCAAGTCCTGCGAAAATAGTATCCCACGGAATGTTTCTGACGCTCATTTGAACGCCGACCTTCTCTCCGATGAGGGGAATGAGCTCCACTTCGAAACCGGTTAATTGACCGTTTTCAATGAATTGCATAGGAGGCCAGGTTGCATCAGTTGCAAAGACATAGCCGGTTTTTGCACTCTCTCTCTGGCCTGTTGCGAACAAACATGCGGTACTGAGTATAAGTACCAACATAATTACACTGCATTTTTTCATATCTTATCTCCTAGGTTGTCTTCTGAAAAGCATGATGATATGCAAAGACTGAAAAGTCAAGGATTGTCAGAACCCAGCTATCATGCTTGTTGTGTACAAACCAATGAGCAACCCGAGAAGGGTTCCTCCCAATATTTGGCTGAAAGAGTGTCCGAGCATGGTTTTCAGGTTTTCGGGGGTAAACTGGCCTTCACGGTGGATGTCACTGAGAATGCGGCTCCATTCATTGATAACCTCGGCCTGCTTTCCCGCTGCCCTACGAATGCCCATGGCATCGTGGATTACTATTGCTGCGAATGTGGCCGCAATAGCAAAGTAAACAGTGCCCAGACCCTCGGTAAGCGCTATGCTTGTAACCAAGGCTATTACCCCGGCTGTATGGCTTGAAGGCATGCCTCCGGTACTTATCAAAAGGTGCCAAACCCATTTTCTCTCAAAAATGACATTTATCACCGGTTTAAGCAGCTGGGCAATGAAAAAGGAGAGTGCGGCTGCAATAAATGGTGCATTACCCATTACATTCTGATTCATGTCCCTAGACTATCCTTTTTCCCCTGCTTGCGCAAGAATGACTCTTTGCTCTACAGTGCAATCACTACTAATCTGGAGCCTCTATGTACGTTTCACAGAAGAAGACTGATGCAATTCAGTTTTGGGTCCTGAACATCTCTTCATTCATTGCTCAGTTGACCATAGCAATGGTCAATCTATCATTGGTCTATCATCTGAGAAGCAAGTTTCAGTTGGGAGCCGATCAGATCGGTATCGCAGCTTCCATAAGTACCGCTGCTTATTTGGTGTTCTGTCTTGTTGGATCACGGTATACAGTGCACTATCGTCCAAGGCATCTGGTCCAGCTTTCCCTTGCAGGAATGGGCTTTTCCGTAGCCCTTTTTGTCAAGAGCGATGTGTTATGGGTTGCATATGGAGCATTGGCTTTGTATGGGACATTCATGAGTCTGCTCTGGCCGCAGATTGAGGCATGGTTCAGCCGCGGCAAGGAAGGTGCGAGCCTGAATCGTGCTGCCAATGCTTTCAATTTCTCTTGGTCGATTGGTGTTGGCTTGTCATCCTATCTGGCAGGCTTGTTGGTTGAAATTTCTACGACCCTTCCTTTTTATGTAGCCTTGGTGCTCTTTGCCCTCGTGTTTCTTTTAATTTTCATTTCCAGTGCACTGGTTCCCGGCATTCGTGCAGTTGCGAGTGAGCATACCGATATTCGCGAAAACAACCGAGTTGATACCAGTACTGTGTTGAGGTTCTATGCATGGGCCGGGATAATCGCCCTGTATACAGGGATGAGTGTAATTCTTACCATATTCCCTCTCTATGCCCAAGATGTGCTTCTCATCACTGAAAGCCAGACAGGACTGCTTTTGCTGATACGGGGCATCTCTACCTGTCTCAGCTTCCTTCTTTTGGGAAAATTGGATTTCTGGCATTTTAAGAAACGGTATATTTTTGGGGTGCAATTGCTTTTTTCCCTTTCCGTGTTGGTTGCAATGTCTTTTTCCGCACCAATTTTGTTCGCGCTCTTTTTCTTATTGTTCGGCTTTCTTTTTGCTTTTGCCTATGATCAGAGTATGTTTCATGGGGCTAGCGGTAGTGTGAACAGATCCATGAGGATGATCATCCATGAAGTACTGTTGACAGTCGGTACCATCTTGGGTGCCATTTTTGGTGGATTCTTTTATGAGCACATTTCATTCTCTTTTGTTCTTATGATCATAGGAGTGTCGACCTTGGTCCTCTTGGCTGTTGAACTTTCAGCAGCACTGTGGGTATCTATAAAAGCCAAGCATGCTGTCGGTGGTTTTACACAAAGGGCATGATTCGTATACAATAGTTAGGAAATCCGTCATAAGGAGTTAGCTATGGGAAAGACATTGACAGAAAAAATCCTTGCTGCGCATCTCAAAGAAGGGGCTCTCAAGTGTGGGAATCCGATTGGGATTCACATCGACCAGACCCTCACCCAGGATGCCACAGGAACCATGGCGTACCTTCAGTTTGAGGCTATGGGCCTGAAGAGGGTACAGAATGAGTTGGCTGTAAGCTATGTAGATCATAATACCATCCAAGTAGGGTTCGAAAATGCAGACGATCACCATTATCTAGAGACTGTTGCAGCAGCGAAGGGAGTGGTCTTCTCCCGACCTGGCAACGGAATCTGTCATCAGGTCCATCTGGAACGGTTTGGCAAGCCAGGCAAAACATTGCTAGGAAGCGACAGTCATACGCCTACCTCAGGGGGGCTTGGCATGATAGCTATCGGTGCCGGCGGTTTGGATGTTGCTGTTGCCATGGCGGGAGGTCCTTTCCATCTGATCCATCCAAAGGTTATAGAAATTCGTCTGAAGGGCAAGCTCCGTCCCTGGGTTTCTGCAAAGGATGTCATACTCACTGTACTAGAGCATTTTGGTGTCAAAGGAAATGTTAATTGTGTCTTTGAGTACACAGGAGATGGGATACAGCATCTCGAGGTGCCTGAGCGGGCTACCATCTGCAATATGGGTGCTGAATGCGGGGTTACGACCAGCATTTTTCCCTCAGATGCAAAGACAAGGGAATTCTTGAAGGCCCAGGGCAGAGAAGAAGATTGGATGGAAATTGGTGCAGATTCGGATGCTGTCTATGATGGCTTGCTTGAAATTGATCTGGCAACAGTGGAGCCCAAGATGGCTTGTCCTCACTCTCCGGGTAATATTGCAAAGGTCGCTTCCTTGGAAGGAAAGAAGGTTGATCAGGTGCTCATCGGATCTTGTACCAACTCAAGCTATGCAGATATGAAGAAGGTTGCCGATATTCTTGACGGTCATACGATTGCCGATCATGTCAGCCTGGGTATCGCCCCGGGCAGCAGAGAGGTACTACTCATGCTCAGTCAGGATGGTTCTCTTGCAAAGCTGATTCAAAGCGGAGCCAGAATTTTGGAGAGCGCCTGTGGGTTCTGTATAGGAAATCACCAAAGTCCGGGCACTGATGCGATATCACTTCGTACCAGCAATCGAAATTTCGAAGGACGAAGTGGAACAAAGAGTGCGCAGGTCTATCTAGTCAGTCCTGAGACTGCCGCTCTTGCAGCGATACGGGGTGTATTCACTGATCCTTTACGTGATCATGGCATACCCTATCCAATGGTGAAGCAGCCAAGTCAGTTCTTTCTTGATGATTCTTTGTTGATCTTCCCTCCTGATGATGGATCAAAAGTGAAGATTTTCCGCGGTCCGAACATCGGGGATCCTCCAAAGAATGCTCCTTTGCAGGCACAACTACAGGGTAGTGTAACCATCAAAGTCGGAGATAAGATAACGACAGACCATATCATGCCCGCAGGAGCAAGGTTGAAATATCGTTCAAACATTCCCGCGTATGCCAAATATGTATTTGAGCCGGTGGATGAAAACTTTAGCGCTCGCTGTATGGAAAATCAAAAGCAAGGCAAGGATAATTTCATTGTTGCGGGAGCCTCCTATGGTCAAGGTTCGAGCAGGGAGCATGCTGCCATATGTCCGATGTATCTCGGGGTGAAAGCTGTTATGGCAATCTCTATTGAGCGCATCCATCAGAACAATCTTTGCAATTTTGGCATCATCCCTCTGACCTTCAAAGAGGAAGAGGACTATCACAAAATTTCACAAGATGATGAGTTGGTTATCGAACAAGTAGATAAGCAGATTGAAAACAGGTTGGTGGTGGTGAAGAACAAGACCAAGGGCCTTGAGATTACCCTTGTGTGTGATGTCACTGATGCACAGCAGAGGATGCTCGTCAGTGGTGGGTTGTTGAATGTTCTCAAGGAAGGTGCAAAATGAAAGACACAATAACCATGGAAAAAGGCGCTCTTGTTGTTCCTGATCATCCGATCATCCCTTTTATTGAGGGAGATGGGGTAGGGCCGGAGATTACTGCAGTCATGAGATCGGTGGTGGATGCTGCACTGAAGAAGGCGTACGGTGATAAGAGGTCCATACAATGGACGGAGGTTCTGGCAGGCCAGAAAGCAAAAGATATGGTAGGCACCTATCTTCCTGATCAGACACTTGAGTCGATTGAAACCTACAAGGTTGCCATCAAGGGTCCCTTGACCACCCCGGTGGGAAAAGGCATGCGGTCTTTGAATGTTACGCTTCGTCAACGTCTTGATCTGTTTGTATGTTTGAGGCCGGTCACCTATTATCAAGGAGTTCCTTCTCCTATCAGAAGGCCTGAATTGGTGGACATGGTCGTTTTTCGCGAGAACACCGAAGATATTTATGCGGGTATCGAATGGGATGCAGGTAGCGATGAGGTCAAGAAGGTTATTGATTTCCTCTCTCAAGAGATGCAGGTGAACAAGATTCGGTTTCCGAAAACCAGTGCTTTGGGCATCAAGCCTGTTTCCAAGGAAGGTAGTGAGCGTTTGATACGAAGTGCCATCCTGTATGCACTTGAACACGGGCGCAAGAGCGTGACCTTGGTGCATAAAGGAAACATCATGAAATTTACTGAAGGCGGTTTTCTGAATTGGGGCTATGAACTTGCCAAACGTGAATTTAATGCTGTTCTTGATGATCGAAATCGCGTTGTAATCCCTCGGAAAGGGAATGCCGGTCTTGTAATCCAAGATTGCATTTGTGATGCATTCTTGCAAAATATCTTGATAAAACCCCAAGCCTATGATGTCATTGCAACGTTGAACCTCAACGGCGACTATGTTTCAGATGCGCTTGCAGCTGAGGTTGGAGGAATTGGAATAGCTCCAGGAGCCAACATCAACTATGACAGTGGCTATGCGATATTTGAAGCGACTCATGGAACTGCACCGGATATTGCTCAAAAGAATTTGGTAAATCCTCTTTCTCTTGTGCTTTCCGCACAAATGATGCTCAGTTATCTTGGATGGGAAGAAGCCGCTGTCTTGATTACGAAAGCTGTCCAGAATGCAATCCAGAAAGGGATGGTTACCCGTGATTTTGCTTCTCTCATGAGAGAGGAAGGCAGGAGCTGTACTGAATTGGGAACAAAGGAATTTGGAGATTGCTTGCTCTCTCTTTTGTAGAATCCAGCGCGTACCTTAAAGAAAAACACCCTGGCAACCAGGGTGTTTTTCTACGCTCAGCGGTCCTCAAGTGGTACAACTTTCCGTACATGGGGACCGGAATATACCTGTCGAGGCCTACCGATTTTCTGATATGGGTCATGCCTCCATTCAAGCCAATGTGCAATCCATCCCGGCAACCTGCCCATCGCAAACAATACGGTGAACATCGATTCTGGAATACCGATGGCGTGGAAGATGATTCCTGTATAAAAATCAACATTGGGGTATAGATTTCGTTCAATGAAATAGGGGTCGTTCAAGGCTACCTCTTCCAAATCCATGGCAATTTGGAGCAGTGGGTCGCTCTTGTTGTCTGCTTCCAGGATTTGTTGGCATAAACGTTTTGCTATTTTTGCCCTTGGGTCGTAAGTTTTATAGATACGGTGTCCAAATCCTGAGAGTCTGAATGAGGATTCCTTGTCTTTTGCCATTTCAACGACTTTCTCAATGCTCAAACCTTCATTGTGAATTTTAAGAAGCATCTGCATCACAGCTTGGTTTGCTCCACCATGCTTGCTGCCCCAAAGAGCACAACACCCTGCTGCCACTGATGCATACAGATTTGCCTCACTGCTTCCTACGAGACGAACGGCACTTGTGGAACAGTTCTGTTCATGGTCTGCATGCAGAATCAAGAGGATGTTCAAGGCTTTGACGTGCAGGGGGTCCGGAACATAGGCATTGACCGGGGTGTGGAACAACATATTCAGGAAGTTTTCACAATATGAATACTTATAGGTTGGATCTACGAAATCGAGTCCATTCATCTGCCGGTAGCTGAATGCTGCTATTGTTCTCATTTTCGACAAAAGCCTACTGACGGTTAAGTCGACATTCTCTTCAGGATCGACGTCTTCCAACTCTGGATAGAATGCTGAAAGAGATGCCACCATGGCTGAAAGGATTGACATGGGATGAGCTTCCTGAGGATAGTCACGGAAAAAGTTTCTCATGTCCACATGCAAGAGTGAGTGCCTGTTGAGCATCTCCGCATATGTGTGTCGTTGGGCAAGATTGGGCAGCTCTCCTTTGATCAAGAGATATGCCACCTCAACAAAGTCACAATTCTCTACAAGGTCTTCAATGTCATACCCACGATAACGAAGGATGCCCTTTTCGCCATCGACAAAACAGATGGAGCTCATACAAGACCCAGTATTCACAAATCCGGGGTCATAGGTAATGAATCCGGTTTGTTTTCGTAGGGCAGTGATGTCTATCGACTTGTTACCCATGTTGTCAGTGACGACCGTGAGGTCCACTTCCTTGTCGCCTAGCAGCAATTTTGCCGCATTCTTGTTTATTTCCATAATAAGCCTCCTTATGGGGGTTGTGGGAAAACGGGGAGCAGCACCGTATAAAGGTTTGTCGATACAAGCAATGTATCGCAAAATTCGGACTTTGAAAATATGAACATACTCATCGGATTGCTTTTCATTATATGGATGAATGAGTATACTTGTAAGATATGAAAGGGAGATGGCTATGGATGATACAGCTTTGCCGTTGGAAGAGGAAATTGTAGATATTGCAGATTTTTTCAAAGTCTTCGGGGATGCTACTCGCTTGAAGATCTTGTTTCTGCTGGAAATGGGAGAAAAAGGGGTGAATGCAATCAGTGAAGAACTTGGCATGCAACAGAGTACTATTAGTCAGCAGCTCAAATTGCTCAGGGCAAGACGTTTGGTGCGTTACAGAAAGGATGGTAGAAATGTTCTGTATCGGCTCAACGACGAACACATCCATGATATTCTCGCTTTGGGGAAAGAGCATTACCAAGAGCTTCTTTGATTCAGTATAATGTTCCTTTATTTGATGCATACTCCTTAAAAAGCTCAAGACATAAAAGACGATTGCTGTCATGGAGTTCCAATACAGAATGATCTTGACACCCTTGCTGGATAAAGCGATAGATATAATCGTCTCGAAACCCGATTTCCTCTGCATCTTCTGCTGTGCACCCGTAGTATACCTTCTTGATATTGGCCCAGATGCATGCACTTAAACACATGGGACAAGGATAACAGGTAGTAAAGAGAATGCAGGAATGCAAGTCATGGGTTTTCTTGCTGGCACAGGCCTTTCTTATGGCGTTGATCTCGGCATGGGCGGTCGGGTCATTGCTTGCGAGTACCGTATTCGAGGCCTCAAACAGTTTTCCTGATTCATCTATCACCACAGCCCCGAAAGGGCCTCCCATGCCAGATTGCATTGTTGATCGGGCTGCTTGTATAGCTCTGACCATGAAAGATTTGGTATCCATAGGCATTTGCTCCTCATCAAGATGGTAGCGCAAAGTAGTCTATGAAGCAATTCAAAACCGCCTTTGCTACAAGCTAGGGCGGTTTACTCCCTATTATTTGCGTAAGGAACTAGCGATCAGGCGGATTGCATTGATATTGATGAAGCCTTTGCAGTCGATAGGCTGATACCCCCCTGCTTTATCCATACTCCCCAATTCTTCATTGTACAGTGAATGCTCGCTGCTTACTCCTGCAAAAATCACATTCCCTTTGTATAAAGCAACTGTAGAAGTTCCTGTTACGTGCTTCTGGCTTTGCGTGAATGCAGCTCTCAGCATCTCAAATTCGGGAGCACCCCAGTATCCGTTATAAATCAATTGGGCATATTTGGGGATCAGGCTGTCGCGCAGATGCATGACTTCCTTATCCATTGTGATACCTTCCAGATTGTGGTGGGCTTTCCAGAGGATTTCACAACCTGGGGTTTCGTATACTCCTCTGCTCTTGATCCCTACATAACGGTTTTCAACCATGTCCACCCGGCCAATGGCGTTGTCATGGCCAATTTTGTTCAGGTAAAGAATCATTTCCAAGGGGTCGGTGACAACATATTGGTCTTTCTCATTCTTGACAGAAACAGGAATGCCATCAACAAACTCGAATGTAAGCAATGTTTCCTCGTCGGTTGCTTCTTTCGGGCTCAAAGTCAAGCTGAATACATCCTCTTCACAGCGTTTAGACGGGTCTTCAAGAATACCTGCTTCGTGGCTGATGTGTATCAGGTTTTCATCTTCACTGTAAGGCTTTTTAGTAGAGGCTTTTACTGGAATTCCATATTTTTGGGCGTACGCAATCATATCGCTTCTGCCCTCGAATTGACTCAGCCATTCGGGATCTTTCCACGGGGCGATTATCTTGACCTGTGGCATGTGCATATAGTAGCCGAATTCAAAGCGTACCTGGTCATTTCCCTTGCCTGTAGCACCATGGGAAACATAGACAGTCCCTTCTTTTTGGGCTATCTCAATTTGACGTTTTGCGATGATCGGACGTGCGAGGGAGGTTCCGAGCATGTAAGTGCCTTCATATATGGTGTTTGCCTGGAGAGCCGGGAATACATAATCGGTGACCAATTCTTTGCGAAGGTCCTCGACATACACTTTCGAAGCTCCGGTGGCAAGAGCTTTTTGCTTGATTGCTTCAAAATCCTCGTTTTGTCCTACATTGGCCACGTAGGCGATCACATCAAAGCCTTTGTTGGCAAGCCATTTGAGGATTACTGAAGTGTCGAGTCCTCCGCTGTATGCGAGAATGATTTTTTCCTTGTTCATATTGTTACTCCCTGCACGGTATATATTGCTGGGGTCAGTGTAGTGAAGAGTCTCAAAAATGACAAGTAGTTTATGCATAAATATTCAATAAATTGGAAAAATATGCATTAAAAAAGAGAATAATCGGGAAAAACAATGAATTAATATTCGTATAATCTAATTCGAAAAATATCGAAATAGATATTGCCAAACGCTGCTCTTCTCCTGTATACTTCTTTCATGTTGTTATGCTCAAACCTTACAAAACGATACAATGCAAAGACCAAGAATGCCGTTGATGATTTGTCCCTCTCTATAGAAAGCGGACAGATATTTGGATTTCTTGGTCCCAATGGTGCCGGCAAGAGCACCACCATTCGGATGATTGTCGGTCTGCTTAGCCCGGACAAGGGGAAAATCAGCTTTGATGACTATTCACTCAGTGATAATCCAAAAGCTTATAAGCGGTTGATTTCCTATGTTCCTGATGTTTCGCATTTCTACGATCGAATGACAGCATTCGAACACCTATCTTTTATAGCTGATCTCTACGAAATTGATGACAAGCAGCGTAAAGAGCGTATTCATTCATTAGCAGAACGCTTGATGCTCAGTCATGCACTCTCTGATGAGATTTCCAGTTTTTCACATGGCATGAAACAAAAGCTATCAGTCATTTCCGCTCTTTTGACGGAGCCAAGGCTCTTCATCCTAGATGAGCCCATGGTAGGACTTGACCCAAAAGCGTCCTATATTCTCAAGCAAATGCTTGTAGAATATGCAAGCAAAGGCAACACTGTTTTCTTCTCCACCCATGTGTTGGAAGTAGCTCAGCAGCTCTGTACAACTTTGGGGATAATCCATGAAGGGAAATTGCTCTTCAATGGTTCGTTCTCAGAGCTCCAGGCCAGGAACAAAGAGTCTAATCAGAATTTGGAACAGCTCTTTTTGCAGCTCACCCAAGAGGAGACGCACGATGGATTCTAAAACGCTGTGTCTCTTGGTCAAGGCGTTTTTTATAGGTACAAAACCTTTTTCGCAACTGCTTCAGCGGCTTAGCTTCAAAACAAAAAGCACCTCATCAAAGTTGCTTAAAGCTGTAGTACTGCTTATGCTGGTTGTTGTTCTTGGATACTTCATTCTCCTGCTTGGTGTGAATTACTACAGCTATCAGCTGGTGGGGTTGCTCATGGGAATTCCCTATTTGGGGGTTCTTTTTGCCTCAATTGCTGGTTTTTTTCTCGTACTGTTTTTTAGTCTCAGTTCTGTAAGTACGACGCTGTATCAGAGCAAAGATCTTAACATGTTGCGTCCCTTGGCCCTGGACGAAAAAAGCTTGGTTCTCAGCCGCCTTGTTCTCGTCTATCTCTTGCACGCTCCTGTATATTATCTGATCACACTCCCAGCACTGGTGGTTGCCCTCTGGATTGACGGATTTTCATTGCTCTATGGAGTTGGCTGCCTCCTCTTTATATTGCTTGGTCCCATTCTGCCATTGGGAGTCTCCGCTATTCTGAGCATGCTTCTGATACATCTTTGCAAGGGAAGACGTTTCAAGACCATGCAAGAGATGTCCTCCATGATTCTTTTTGTCGTGCTTATCGTTGCAATGAGTGCTTTCATGACACGCAATATGGGTGATTCTTCATTGTTGGATTTTAATTATGAGGCCATGATAGCTTCTATAAGTCCGCTGGTAGGATGGATTGAGGCCCTGTTTCCGCTGTTTGTCATGCAAGCAACTATGCTTTTTTCACTCTCCTCCCTTATTTGGTACCTCATCATCAGCACAGCGGTATTATGCTTCATAGTTTGGTATATTCCCAAAAAGTACACTACTCATCTTTCATTCTTACTGAGCAACCAACAACGTCATACGACATCTGCAAAGAAAGAGGTTTTAAAAAGAAGTAGTAGTATCAAAGCCTTGCTTAAGCGGGAGATAGTGATTATCAGGACCTATTCTGTGTTTACGTTTGAGCTGGTAGGAGAGCTGCTGATTCCTCTTTTATTGATAGTGATTTATCTTGCCACTGGAGTCATGGATGAAATAGCTGTACTACTCGATACTGTGCAAGATCTTGAGTATCTTCCCCAGCTGATTTTCCTTCTGTTCTTGCTTGTTGCAAATTTTTGCATGCTCAGCAGTACCAGTGTTTCAAGGCAAGGCTCCTTGTTTGTGCTTGATAGGCTGTATCCAATCGATCCGAAAACTTTTGTGCAAAGCAAAGTAATTTTGCATCTTATCCTGGTGTTCATTCCCAATATTCTTTATATGAGTGCAGCTCTGTATTTCATGAAGCAGGATATGAGGATGTTGCTATATTACTTGCCGCTCTCTTTGTGTGCTATTTTCAGCTGTGCAAATATGCATCTCGCTATTGATTACAAGATGCCGAATCTGCAGTGGACATTGCCCCAACAGGCAATGAAGAGCAATATAAATGGGCTGTTGGGGATGCTCTCTTCCTTGGTTTTGGAAGTGGTCCTTGCTCTTGTACTTATAGGCTCCTCCCTTTTAGGCCTGCCGTCCTTTGTAGGACCTCTCAGTGCTGGGCTTATCCTTATTGTTGTCTCGCCATTATCCTACAAGGTTGCTGTTCATCAGGCTAAACTGGCTCTCTCGAGGTAGTCTCGGGCGCTTTTTATTGCGCTGAGCAATGTGTTGTGAACAGGGTAGGGATAGGAAGGATTTTTATTTGTCCAGTCTACAATTAAGCCCAAATCAGCGCTTTGCAGCATGGGAATATCGGTCGGGCCGTCACCTATTGCAACAATATGCGTATATGATTGTCTCAGCTGTGCGATGAGGTGGCTTTTATCTTGAGGACTGCCGATGTCAACGGAAAGGCGAGGAGGTCTGCTTGGATCAAAAATAATTCTCTTGCCTTTGATAAGAGAAAAGCAATCCAAGAGATCAAGGGCGCTGAGAAACTCTTTTATAAGATTTTCTGTACCGCAGCTGATGATGGCAAGGTCAGCTTGCTCACTCAGGGCAAGCAACGCCTGTCTTGTTTGCTCATCCATGTGATGGATGAGCTTCATGGCCACCTCAGATATCATTTCTTCTTTGGCTTTCCGGATGAAACGTTCATATCGAGTATGCCAGCTGGTGCCGAGCAAGGCGCCTTTTTGGTCTTGAATAATCAAATGTTTGGTGCGTTTAGCCCAAAGCGTACCTTGTGTCTTGGCTATTGAGCGCAAAAGCATTTGCTCACTGTCATACGGAGCTAGGGGATAGAGCGTTCCGTCAAAATCAAAGGCAATCAAATTTCTAGTATTCATACTGTGAGAGTGTAGCAGGCAAGATACAAAAGAGGAAGGGCTTTCACCCTTCCTCCAAGTTGCTCTGCACAAGGTTTATAGACTCTTTGGATATCCATATAGAGTATCAAAGTACTGCATGTCAGTACTAAGAATCTTATCCAAGGAAGGAATCGTCCTTCGATATGACTCCAAGGTTCTCCATAGCTCGAAGAACTCAATGTCAGCCTCATATGAGCTTGCATATATGTCAGCGGCTCTTGCGTCGGCAACACCCTTGATGCTTTCGGCTCTAGCATAGGCAGCACTGAGAATCTGTCTCTGCTCACTCTCTGTTTTTCCTTGCCACTGGGCCAATTGCCCTCGTCCATACGAGCGATATGCCTCAGCAATTTGATTACGTTCCTTGATCATCCTTTGGTAGACGCTCTCGGTAAGGTCATCACTGTAACGAATCTGTCGTACGACGATATCAATCAACTCAATCCCGAATGCATCAGTAAATCGCTCCGCTTGCGCAAACATCATATTGCTCAGTCCGTCGCGCCCTATGAAGATGGTCTCTTGTCTTGATTGGGTTACTGTCAGGTTTCTCAGGGTTTCAGCATCTTCCGTGCTTTCCACATCAACACTCTGTACTTGTTCTTCCACCGTTATGTTGTTGATTTGGTTTGAATTTCTTACCGCTTCATTGAGGAAGTTTTCACTGATGATGGTTCGAATGGTAGAATCCAAAACATCATTGAGCCTGAAGATACCGTTGTTCACCGTATTGACTGTCTCATAGAATTTTGCAGGATCTGCAATTTTCCAACGCGCAGTGGTGTCAACCCAGATGAATTGGTTTTCCTTGGTCGGAATACGCTGTGCTGCACCATCCCAACTGAGGATTTTCTTTGGATAAACAACCACATTGTCAATCAGAGGCATCTTGAATTTCAATCCTGACTCTTGTTCGGCATTAACGATTCTTCCAAATCTGGTAACTACCGATTGCTGTCCTTCATATAAAATATAGAAGGGTCCGAGCATGACAAAAATAATCAAAAAGACAACTATCACAACGAGGGTGGTAAGTAATTTCTTATTGCTGTTAGTACTCATTTGGCACCCCCTTCAAGCATCTTGACCGGCAGGAAGTTGGCCAAGTTCTTATCAATCAAGGTCACTGAACTATCGTCAGTGGATTTGATGATGGCTTCCATGGCTTCGATGTAGAGACGGGTTCTCGTGACATCCTTGCTTCGTTCATAAGCTTCTCTGACACTGTTGAATCGTGCTACATCTCCGGTTGCCTGGTTGACACGCTCAGCCGCATAGCCTTCAGCAACCTGGATGATCTGGTTTGCTTCACCGCGGGCTGAAGGAATGACTCTGTTGTAATTCTGTTTTCCTTCATTGATCAGTCGGTTCATGTCTTGGATGGCTTTGTTGACATCCTCAAAAGCGTCCTGTACTTCTCCCACAGGTGGCACGATATTCTGAAGCTTTACCGTTACCACTCGGACTCCCAAACCATAAGCATCAAAAATCTTCTGCATGTTGTCCTGGGCTTCTACCTCAATTCTTGTTCTCTGGCTGGTCATGACCGAGAGAATGGGAAGATCACCTACCAATTTATTCATGACACTCTGGCTGATATCCCTGATGGTTGTTTCCCTGGATTCAACATTGAACATCCAAAAGACTGGGTTTTCAATCTTGTATTGTACAATCCACTGTACATCGATGATGTTCAAATCTCCAGTAAGCATTATGCTTTCATTTGCAAAATTGGTGTTTCCAAACAAAGGGGAGGTAGCGCTGTTCGATCGATAGCCGAAGGTCATTGTCTGTACGACCTGAGTCGGCACGTTGTAACTCGTTTCTATTCCCAGCGGTATTTTTGTCTGTAATCCAGGTCCGACCGTACGGTTGTATCTGCCTAATCGCAACACTACCGCTTGCTCTGTCTGGTCTACTACAAAGAAACTGCTGAGAACCAACATAATAAGGACTACGGCGACGATTATCCAGATAACCAGCTTCGGACTGATATTCTTCACTTTTCGCGCAGGCCTCGGTGGTTGCTGCATGTTCTCCATGTTTTCTCCTCGTTGTGCCACAGCACTCTTTCAATGTACCTACTCAATTGCCTAGCGTCAAGCTTGTAATCTTCTCTTCAATGCACTCTTTGCCATTGAAATAAACTCCTCAGCGCTTTATGATAAGCCCTATGAAAAAGAGACTTGTAACTTCTGCACTTCCCTATGTAAACAATATTCCACATTTAGGGAACCTTACCCAGGTGCTGAGCGCCGACGTATTTGCCCGATTCTGTCGTTCAAAAGGATATGAGACACTCTATATATGTGGTACCGATGAGTATGGTACTGCCACAGAGACCAGAGCCTTGAAAGAGGGTGTCACGCCCCGGCAGCTTTGCGATCATTATCATGCAATCCATCGTGATATTTATGCATGGTTCAATATTGCATTTGATTATTTTGGAAGAACCAGTACGGATGAGCAAACAACCATCGTGCAGGATATTTTCAACAAAGTTGATCAAGCTGGATATGTGAGCGAGCATGAGCTTGAACAGCTGTACTGCCCCTCCTGCGAACGGTTTCTTGCTGACCGTTTCGTTGAAGGGACCTGTCCACATTGTCATTATGACCGAGCGAGGGGGGATCAGTGTGACAGCTGCCAAACGCTGCTTGATCCTGTTGAGCTGATCAATCCGCGCTGTGGAGTGTGCAACACCACGCCGGTTCTGAAAAAAACCAAGCATTTATATATAGATCTTCCGAAGGCACTGCCTCTGCTTCAGAACTGGATGATTGAGGCAAGCAGCAAAGGATTCTGGGCTAACAATGCCATCCAGATGACCAAGTCCTGGATTAGGGATGGCCTGAAGGAACGTTGCATCACCAGAGATTTGAAATGGGGTATTCCCGTTCCCAAGAGTGGATATGAAGACAAGGTTTTTTATGTCTGGTTTGATGCACCGATAGGCTATGTCTCAATCTCTGCAAATGCCACCAAGGATTGGAAGCGGTGGTGGTTTGACCCGGAAGGAACCGAACTCTTTCAATTTATAGGCAAGGACAATATTCCTTTCCATACAGTAATATTCCCATCCTGTCAGTTGGCCACCAATGAAAACTGGACGATGCTGCACCATATGAGCAGTACTGAGTATCTCAATTACGAGGGAGGCAAGTTCAGCAAGAGTCTTGGCGTTGGTATTTTTGGCAATGATGTCCAGGATACCGGAATCAGCGCAGATGTGTGGCGGTTTTATATGTTCTATAACCGACCCGAGAAGAGTGACGTGACCTTCACTTGGGCTGACTTTCAAGAGAAGGTGAATGGGGAGCTGATCGGAAATCTTTCCAATCTGGTGAACCGTACCTTGACATTTGTGAAACGATTTTATGCTGATGGCTCTCTTTTTGAAGCTGATATCGATCAAGCATTTGTACAACAGGTGCAAATCAAGGAACGTGAAATTGATGCGTTGCTTGAAAGAGCTGAAGAACGAGATGCACTGCGTCAGATTCTCATACTTTCCTCGATGGGAAACAAGGCTTTCCAAGATGGAGAACCTTGGAAGTTGCGTAAGGAGGATCCTGAAAAAGCAGCAAGCCTGCTCAAGACCTTGGTCTACCTCATCAGGGATCTGGCCATCATGATCGAACCCTATATGCCCACCACCAGCGCTCGTATTCTTTCATTCCTTGGGTCAGAGAATGCTCGCTGGACGGATCTTGGAACGTATGAGGGCATTCATGCAATCGGTGATATTGAATTGCTCTTTGCAAAACTCGAGGATAGCCAGATCGAAAGTCTCAGAGAACGTTTTTCGGGTTCTCAAGAGCAACGCAAGCAAAAGGAAAATGATACTACACAGGAATTGGAGCAAGAGATGGATACAGAAGATCAACAGGTAGGTATCGCCCAGGAGTTTTCTCAGCGAGTCATTCTAAAAGTGGCAAAAATTGTAAAGGTTGAGAGACATCCCAATGGTGATAAGCTTTATATACTTTCACTGGATGTGAAGGAAGAGGAAGAACGCACGATTGTCAGTTCTATAGTCCCCTTTTATACCGAAGAGCAACTCCTTGGTAGGCATATTGTCTTGGTAAGCAATCTGAAACCAGCCAATTTCAGAGGGGTCAAGAGCCGAGGGATGTTGCTGGCCGCGAGTGAAAACGGTGATGAGCAGCATGAAACCTGCGAGGTTTTGTTTGCTGATGAGTTCGAGGTTGGAAGTCTTTTGACCCCTGATGGGTATGCAGCTCCTGAGCAGCTGCCTCCCTATGTCAAGGCCGATCACTTTTTCAGCATGCCTCTTACAACACAAGACGGTACTGTCATGCTCGATGGCAAGCCAATCGGTAAGGATGGTGTATTTTTGACTGCCAAGCAGTACCTCAATGGCTCGGTAGGTTGATTGGTTTTATTCAACGAATTTTGGGGGCCATAAGGTCCCCTGTTTTGATTTAGGAGGGTTATGGAAATCCAACGCATTGAAGTAACCGAACTTTCTCTCAGTGGCTCTGCGCTTCAGACCTGTTATTGGGCACAGGTCAAGCAAAACATGGGGTGGAAGCCTTATGCTTTCAAAGTGCAACTGCAAGAAGAATCGTTTACTGTTCTTGTGTTGGTTAAATCCATGCTGTATCTCTTTTCTTTGGCTTATATTCCATTTGCTCCAAGAATCAACAGTTTGTCTCTTGTACACACTGAGTCTTTTTTGAAGGAGTTCTGCAAGCAGTTGAGACATGTACTTCCCAGGACTGCTTTTACCCTGCGCCTTGATCTGCCTTTTGAGGAGATCAATGATGAGAATGTATTGGAGTTGCGATCATCCAAGTTCAGGATGTGCAAGGAGAGTGTTCAACCTGAAGCTACGGTACGTATAGACTTGAAATGGGGCTACAAGGCTGTTACGATCGGTTATAGAGATAGGGCAAAACGAGCCCTCCGAAAAACTTCACAGGATTTTGAAGTCGGACAGGCATCCAAAGATGCCGCTTCCTTCAAGCGCTGGTATGCAATCTATCTTGAGACAGCCCGCCGTGATGGCTTTTCTGCCCGGTCAGCTTCCTATTTGCGTTCCTTGTTGGAGATAGGCCAGGGAGAAGACAGTGCGGTGTATTGTAAACTGTTGCTAGCCACAATGAAAAGGAAAATTGTAGGAGGTATCATCGTCCTGTTCTCTCCGTATGAGGCAGTGTACCTCTATGGGGCTTCGAAGCGCCTAGATGGCGTTTCCTGTTCCTATGTATTGCAGGATTATGCAATCAGGATGGCCTGTGAGCGTGGTTGTTCCTACTACGACTTATACGGAATCTGCGGGCCGAAAGAAAGAGGATCCCACCTCAAGGGCTTGGAAGTCTTCAAGCTCGCTTTTGGGGGGCAGCCGTATTATCGGACTCCTTCAACCGATTATGTATATCATCCCTTGGTTTGGCACGCTTACAGTATCTCGGAAAAGATGCGATATCGGTTTAAAAGACGGGTCAAGCTTCAAGAAGGAGACCAACCAAATTCTTGAATTGGTTTCCACGATCGAACTCATTGGCAAAGAGCTCAAAAGAGGCTGCACCAGGGGAAAGAAGGATGACTTGCATCAGGTTTGGTACATCCTTCGCTTTCTTCTCAGCAACCTCAAAGCTTGCTTGCAGGGCCTGCCCCATGGTGCTGAAGGGCCCCATGTAGCGTATGTCGTGTTCTTCGAGCATGGGTATCAATTTGTTCTGGGTAAATGAACCATTGAGCAGGGATAGGCTAGAAGCATTTTTCAGTTCAGCCAACATTGAATCAGCCTTGAGGTTTTTATCTGTTCCTCCACAGATGAGGTGTACAGCCATAGTATTGAATTTTGCATATGTGAAATGAACCGCTTCAGGGATGGTGGCGGCACTGTCGTTTACAAAGAGGATGGAATTCAGGTTCCCTATTTGTTCTATTCGGTGGGGAACTCCTGCAAAGCTTTCCAAAGCTTTAATGATGCTCTTGTATTTAAATCCAAGAGCAAGAAGGATTGCATATGCGCTCTTCAGGTGTGGTTGTTGTTGTAGTACCTTGGCAGTGAATTTGTCGATGCGGATTATATGACGTGAATCCAAGTTTGTCTGTTCTTTAACCCGTTTGAACATGACATCGGGAATAACAGCAGTCTCGATTCTCGCAGTGAAAAGCTGAAGCTTGTCCTCAAGATAACGTTCGATTGATGCATAGGTGTTCAGATGGTCCGGATAAAAATTTGTGAGGGCGCAAACTTGCATGATAGGTAACTGTCCATGCATGGCCATCACGGTATCACGAATCTGCCAAGAGGAGAATTCGCAAACGAGATAATCAGGTAATGAACGACCACTCTCCTGTCTGCGTTCCCATTCTCTGAGTACATTGAAGGCGCTGATGCCCATGTTGCCGCATTCCATGGCTTCGTAGCCGAGGGTTTGCAGAGTATGCGCAACAGCAGCGCTTGTTGTGGTTTTTCCCTTTGTTCCTGTTATTCCAATAATCTTGACTTGTTCACACCATGGAGATGAAAAAAGCCAGGCAAAATCATTGACTACCATGCGGGCATGGTCGAGCAAGGGGTGCGTCAATGGTATGGCAGGATTCTTCACTACTATGTCTGCCCATAGGAAGTCCTCTGCCCGATGGGGTCCTGAAATACATTGGGCTCCTCGCAAGGTAAGAGCTTCCATTTCTGAGCCAAGGTCACACGTACCCTTGAGGTCTGTGACTCGCACCTCATCACCATGGTCAAGAAAATAGGAAGCGGCACAAAAGCCTCCTCCATGCATCCCTAATCCAAAGATCAGCACCTTCATAAAAAGAAACCCCCTACCTAGCTCTATAGTAGTAAATAAAGCGCGAAAAGTGCAAGATGAAGTGCAAGAAATCATGATGGTGATGCAGGATAATTTTCCTGTACGACCCTATTGACGTTACTCTGACATACCCGCATAATAGGGCGGTAATTACAAAACCAGTCGTATTCGGCGCTTTCCGAAAATTGAAACGGTTGGTAAGGAGCTCTACAGTGCCTTGTGGAAGAAAAAGAAAGAAGCATAAGATTGCTACTCATAAGAGAAAGAAAAAGCTCAGAAAGAATAGACATAAGAACAAATAGTTTTTTCTGGTAATCTTTAGCTTGGTACCAAAGCAAAACCGTCGGTCGCTCCGGCGGTTTTTTGCGTTGTTGATGTCGTTGACCATTCTTGTAAAAGTATGGTAGTGTGTTCAGACACCTCTTTATCCGCTCTTGGGGGCGGATCATTAAGTCCGTAAGGAGGAACCATGAGAAATTATGAGTTCACCGTTATCTTCAAAGCAAATGAAGATAGTTCTAAAGCTGGTCTAGAGTTTGTAACCAGCACTTTCGCAAATGCCGGGGTAGAAATTACCAAGCAAGAAGACATGGGCGTAAAATTCTTGGCCTATGAAATCAAGAAACAAGACAAGGGTCATTATGTCTACTTTGAGATGAAGGCAGATCCTGCAAGTATTATTGGCTTTGAGAAGGCTTTCCTTCTGAATGTTGAAATACTGAAGTTCTTGTTCGTCAATCCCGAAAACTAATTTACAAAGATATGGAGCAGAAGCATGGCAAATGACTTGAATGTAGTCGCGTTGGTCGGCCGACTTACCCGGGAGAGCGAGCTTCGTTATTCCAATGGGGGAATGGCTATCTGTCGTTTTTCCCTTGCAGTCAACCGTAGAAAGAGGACGGCTGACAATCGATGGGAAGACGAGGCCAATTTTTTTGACTGCACGATGTTTGGGAAGAGTGCCGAATCCATTAACCAGTATTTGGAGAAGGGAAGGCAGGTCTCTATCATCGGAGAGCTGAGGCAAAGCCGCTGGGAACAGGATGGCCAGAGCCGAAGCAAGGTCGAGATTGCCGTCAACTCCCTTCAGCTCCTTTCCAGCCCTTCTTCCTCGAGTGATGGAAGAAGTGACAACCGCCGTAAAGAACAAGAACCGGCGAGAAATCAAGGATCATCCTATGGTCCTCGTCAAACCTATCAAGACACTCCTCCTGTTATGGACATGGGTGGCCCTGAACAGTTTGATGACGATCAGATCCCATTCTAAGACCTGCCTGAGAGCAGATGATGTTGCAAGGAGAATAAATTCATGCGTGATGACGATAACGATTCCATGAGAGATGATATGGATGGTAGGGGCTCAAGAGATAGAAGAATGGGTGGTCGCAAGCCCAGCTTCCGAAAAAAGGTGTGTAAGTTCTGCACCCAAAACCTGACCCCTGACTATAAGAATCCTGATATGCTTCGACGCTATATCACCGAGCGTGGAAAGATTCTTCCCGCCCGGATCACCGGTTGCTGTGCAAAGCATCAGAGAGCTGTAACCAATGAGATAAAGAAAGCTCGTGTGCTTGCCTATCTTCCTTTTGAGAAGAAGTAATCTAGGTAGGATGCTATGAACCTTATTGAAGATAAGTTGATGAAGCAGATGCTTCTGACGGTGGGAATCAGTTTTGTTCTGTCCCGCCTGATGGTCGGCAATCTCTTCTTCATTATTCCTTTGATGGTTCAGGCTCCAAAGTTTTCCGATCGAAAGGTTTCCTTGTTTAGTGTTGGATTGGTCGCTTTATTGGTACTGAGTACCGAGTTGATCCGTTCAAAAGGAGCCTTAAGTAGTACAGAAGGGCGATTGTTGCTGCTGATCGGAATGTTCATCCCAACTGTATTGTTGGTTGCTGCTGCGGTGTGGATCGCATTGGATGACTGGCGTACAGTGCACCGGTATCTTGCCTCATGCATCTTTGGTGTTGTGGCATCGTTGGCGGTGGTTATCTATTTTTCAAAACCGAGCGAGGCTCTCTTGCGTGTTGATGCAGCAATGCTCAGGACGTTTCAGGTGGTCCTCGGTCAAACAACACAAGGCGCTCAAGGAACCTCTGTAGGAGATTTTGAGAGTCTGTATCGTGTATCTTTGATGGCGATGGGAGCTCTTTTAAGCCCGCTGTGTATGATCTTGATAGGGTTCAACACGTTTCTTGCGTTGAGCTTTCAAGGACGGTATGACAGCACGTTCAGCTATCGTGTTTCTCGTTGGAAAGTACCGGAGGAGACTCTTTGGGTATTTCTGGGAGGATGGACGATAGTTCTGTTGCTTCTCATTGGTAGATCTGGTTACCTGCCTAGGGCTATGGCTCTTCAGGTTGCCTTGGGCAGTAGCGTAATATATGCTGTGCAAGGAATATCCATCGTGTTGCATTTTGCACTTCGAAAAGGGATACCGATCAATACCACCAGATTTCTGACAACGATATTTTTGTTGGTTTTTTTGATTCCAGGGGTGAACTTGCTGGTTGTCTTTGCTCTCCCTTTGCTGGGGGTAACAGAGACTTGGATTGTATATAGACGTATTGAGTAAGGAGTATTCCCTATGAAAATTATTCTTAATCAGGATGTCGTCAACCTCGGAGAAGAGGGAGACGTTGTAGTTGTGAAGGACGGGTATGCCCGTAACTATTTGCTTCCGAACAATATTGCAGTTCGGTTCAACAGAACCAATGAGGCAATCTTTGCTTCCCGCGCTGCCTTGATCGAAAAGAGAAAGGTGGAAAAGCGTGCGGCGAGCTCAACGCTCAAGGAAAAGCTTGAGAAGGTAGTTCTGACAATGGTTGTCAGCGCTGGTGAAAGTGGAAAGCTTTTTGGCTCAGTTACTTCCTCCATGGTTCAGGACGCTCTTGCAAAGCAGGGTCTTGAAGTGGAGAAAAAGAAGATTGAAGTTGCTACTCATGCGATCAAGATGGTAGGAACTTATTCTGTGCGCATTCGTCTGTATGAAGATGAGAGCGCTGAGATTAAACTCATTGTAGAAAGCGAAGCTCAGGTGAAGGCCCGCAAGGCTGAAGAAGCCAAGGCTGCCGCAGAGGCTGCAAAGGCTGCTCAGAAAGCAGAGGCTGAAGCACTCAAGGCTGCCGCTGAGGCTGCTAAAGTCACCGAGTAAAGCTGTGGCACCGAATGATATGCTTGGGCGTATTCCGCCTCAGAATGAAGAGGCTGAACGTGCCGTCCTAGGCGCAATCTTGCTCAATGAGAAAGTCTTGGTGGAAGTGACTGACTTTTTGGGTAAGGATGATTTTTATAAGGTTGCTCATCAGCAATTATTCGGGGCTATTGTATCTTTTAGACAGGAGAGTGCCGAAACCCTTGACCTGATCACGCTGAGTTCATATCTCAAGCGAAAAGATCTGGTTGATCAGTGTGGAGGTCTCTCCTATATTTCTACGCTCACCAGTGATGTTCCTACAACAACCAACGCGGCGTATTATGCGAAAATTCTCAAAGCCCTCAGCCAAAGACGAAAGTTACTGCTGTTTTCTTCGAAACTCAAGGACAAGGCTTATGATGAATCGCATGATATCCAGAAAGTAATCGATGAAGGGGAGCAGGAGCTCAGTAAGCTGAGCAATGAGACTGCCGGTAGTGATAATTATTACAGCATCAAGGATCTCATCACTTCGACGATATCAGACATTGAATTGCGAAGCACCAGCGGTGTTAAAAATGGTTTTGAGACAGGATATACCTCTCTTGATTCGATCACCGGAGGGCTGAAGAAACAGGAATTCATTATTGTTGGAGCTCGTCCTTCCATAGGAAAGACAGCTTTTGCACTCTCTTTGACCCTGAACATGATTGTCAAAAAGAAATACCGGGTTGGCTTTTTTTCCCTTGAGATGAGCGCCTCCAGCTTGATGGAGCGTCTGCTTACCGGGCATAGTCGGGTTGATTTCTCCCATATCAGAAAAGCTACCTTGAGAAACAGTGAAATGAGTGCCATCATTGATGCCTCCAGTTCCCTGTATGAAGCTGAGTTGTATATTCAAGATACTCCTAATATGAAATTGATGGAGCTGAGGGCTCAGGCAAGACGTATGAAGCTTGAGCACGATATACAAATCATCTTCATTGATTATATCGGATTGATAGATGCTGAAGCAGATGCACGTGTTCCGAGACATGAACAAATCTCGATTATCAGTAGATCGCTCAAGCAACTTGCCCGTGAGCTTGATGTCCCTGTCGTTTGTCTTTCACAGGTTGGGCGTCAGGCTGATGGTGTTGAGCCAAAATTGAGTGACCTTCGAGACAGCGGATCTATCGAGCAAGACGCCGATGTGGTTGTATTGTTGCATAGGGATGTGACCAAGAACCGTACTGATGATCCAGAAGAGCGTGAGAAAAACAATCTTCAGGAGACGAAGATTATCATGGCGAAAAACAGAAACGGCGAGACGGGAACCTTTACACTCGCCTTCGTGAGCAATATTGTACGGTTTGAAGAGCTTGAATTCAGTCATAAGTACGTTGCAGGGAATAATCCTAACGCCTGATAGATAAAAAATGCCGTACATCAACATAGAGTAAAAGCATAAACAATACTATGACAATTCCGATTCCAATCAGCTGTAATCGGTAATATGTTTTCGGAGCAATCTGCTTTTTTGTACACCACTCAATGAGCGCTATGAGTATCTGTCCCCCATCAAAAGCAGGTAATGGCAAGAGATTTGCCAACGCCAATGAGATAGACACAACACCCATCAAATACAACAAGGCATACAGTCCACTTGGGATTGCATGCTCCAATCCCAAGGTAGTGATGTCACCAATCATCAGAGCGGAACGAGCCATTCCTGTTACTGAAGAACGTATGTCATGCTCTTCTCTTGTAACCAGCCTCTGAAGTTCTCCAAAGGTTTGTACAAAGAGCTCTTTGGTTTTCAAAAAACCCTCAGCAATACCGATTTGTCCCCTGTCAGCAGGTTTGGTTTGCACTTTCAAGGAAAAATTCAAATCAATTTCTTTCCGCTCTGTAAGATTGGGCATAAAGCTGATGATTTTTTCTTCTTGTCCAGAAAGTACAAGAAATGAGAGCATCTCTTTCTGTCCATTCAGGACAGACATGAGATCGAGTTGATTCTCAACCTGTCTTGATTGGGCTTCAAGAATACGATCACCGGTTTGTAATCCTGCACGGTACTCAGGGCTATGCGGTCGTACATTGTCGACAACCAAGTCTTGAATTAATGATAAGCCCCAAAAATATGACCCATCCTCTCGTTTTTCTGCATGTACAACGAACAACAGTTCTTGCTCATTCCTTTGTACTTCAAACAGAGCTGAACCATCGGCGCCATCAAGCAACTTTTGCAGTTCTTCCCAATCTTCGACCTTGTGGTTGTCAAGCGATAAGACAAGATCGCCGGTCCTCAGTCCCTGATCAAAAGAGGGGCTTGTGTTCCCATCAAACAGAGAAGGGTAATCGTTGACAGTTGCAATTCTGGGTTCTATGCTTATTCTTTGTATAGGAACCAAGGACAACAAGGCATAGATTATTATGGCGAATATGATATTGAATGCGGGGCCTGCGAGATAGGTGAGGATTCTCCCGAGAGGGGAGGCGGAAAACAAGGAACCATCTTCTGTATGCATGAACTTGTTTTGATCATGTAATAAGGCTTGACTGAGATCATCCGAGCCTTTGAGCCTGCAATATCCTCCAAAGGGTAGAAGACTGAGTCGGTATTCACATCCCTTGTACTCTTTTTTCCAGATGCTTGGCCCGATTCCAAAAGAAAAAACCTCGACCTCTATGTGGTTGCACCGTGCTGCCACCAAATGTCCAATTTCATGCACTATGACTACAATGGTAATACCCACCAATCCTATAACATATTTCAGCAGGATGGAGGTTATATTACTCATAAAAGGCTTCGGGCTATCTCTCTTGCCTTATGATCCAAGACAAGGGTCTCTTCAAAGGAGGAAGCTTCTCTTGACCAGTCCTGATCAAGAGTTCTTTCCACCACCTCAATAAGCTTTGGATAGGATATTTTCTTTGCAAGAAAAGCGGCAACCGCAATCTCATCTGCAGCATTGAAAGCCAAGGCACTTGAGCCTTTCCTTTCCAGGATTGAAAAGGCGAGGGCCAGCAATGGGAATCGATCAAAATCAGGTTTCTCAAATTGCAGGGTGAGGGAAGTAAAGTCCAAGGCTTTCACCAAAGAATGATGGCCTCTATCAAGGGCATTGATGATGGGCAGGGTCATATCAGGATATCCCAACTGAGCATAGACAGCCCCATCGATGGTTCTGATCATGGAGTGTACAATGGACTGTGGATGGATGACCACCTCGATCTGGTTCTTGTTGAAACCAAAAAGACGAGAGGCTTCAATAACTTCCAATGCTTTGTTTGCCATTGTTGCACTATCGATGGAGATTTTTTTACCCATCTTCCAAGTGGGATGAGCCAAGGCCTGTTCAACAGTAATTGATGAGAATCTTGAACGTTCCAATGTTCTGAAAGGTCCACCGCTTGCGGTTATTATCAAAGATTGTATATCTCGAAGGTCTCGATTATAGAGCAATTCACTGATTGCTGCATGTTCACTGTCTACGGGAATTATCTTTGCTCCCCGTTCACGTGCCAATGAAAAAAGATAGGAACCACTGCATACGATGCTTTCCTTGTTTGCCAAGGCAAGGTCGAAGCCTCTTTCCAATACTACCAAGGAAGCATAAAGACCTTCAAAACCTGCTATGCCATTGAGAACGATATCAGCATCGAGATGATTGATCATCTGTTTTAAACCGGAACTGAAACTGAATGTCTTGCAATTGTCCAATTCTCCAAGAGAAGCAGAAGTAAGACACACTGCTTCTACAGAGAATTCCTGAGCAAGAGATTTCAGAGCTGTGGCATTGGTATGGGCACTGAGACCAACCACCTCTAGAGGCAGGTTCTTATCTCTGATAGCCTGTAGGGCTGTGCTACCGATGCTGCCGGTACAGCCAAGTATAATGATCCGTTTCATACACCATCAAAAGAGTGACAACACTACCCAGAAAACTGGAGCGGCTGCAAGCATGGAATCGATGGAATCGAGGAGCCCGCCTCTGCCCGGAATGAGATATCCGCTGTCCTTGACATCGGCACAACGCTTGAAAGCACTCTCGATCAAGTCTCCGATATTAGCAGCAACGGAAGTCAGCAGTCCGAGTACGATAGCTTGAAGTATTGAAACATCTTCTTTGATACCTGGTACGAATACACAAAAAAGGACTGCCAGTACTATGGTGCTGATCGTACCACCGAGAAAACCAGCAAGACTCTTGTTCGGACTGACTTGGAATAATCCCTTGTTGTTTCGGCCAAAAGACATGCCGAACAAAAAAGCAAAGACATCATTGCCGAAAACGAGCAGGAAAAAGAGCAACAGGCTTTGACTGGGATGCTGAACAGCCGTAAGACGTTGAATGAATGTAATGAGCAATCCAGGATACAGAAGAAGAAGGCTTTCCCCTCCTATCCGGGAAAAGGTCTTGGAGAAATCATCCCGAACCCCGTAAAAGATCTCTGTAGAGAAAAAGGCGAGAGCCATGGTGACAACTGCCAAATCAACCAACGGGAGGTGAGGATAGTATGCAATCTGAAGCCATTGTGCAAGGGGTAAAATACCTACGACAAAGGAGGGGAAATGCATATTGATTTTCTCAGTTTTCTTATACAGCGTTTTTAATTCAGAGGTAGCAAATATTGCTGTAGCTACTGCCAAGAGCGAGAGCGCAATATAGGAAAAATGAGGAAGGAATACTATTATAAAGAACATCAAGGGAAGGGTAACTACCGTGGTTAGAATCCGTTTTGTCATCGCTTTCATTGTACCCCTCCAAATTTTCTTACACGCTGACTGTAATCCATACACACTTGACGGATATCATCGCCATTAAAGTCAGGCCAGAGCTTCTCATAAAATGCTAATTCAGCATAGGCACTGTCCCATAATAAAAAATTGCTCAAGCGCTTTTCGTTGGCACTTCTGATTATCATATCCACTGCAGGAACCTGCGGCAAGTCCAAACTGGATTCTATTGCAGTTTCTGTGAGTTTTTCGTTGGGGTGGGATGCAAGAAACCGATTCGCAGCTCTGCAAATCTCATCACGTCCACCATAGTTGATTGCTACAACAGCAGTGATGGCACTATTGTTCTTCGTTGCTTCGACTGTTTTTTCAATTGCATCTCTGACCTCGGGCGGTAAACCTTCAATATCTCCACGAGCAAGAATGCGTATGCCATTTTTATTATAGAAAGAGAGTTCACCATGAATTTTGGAAACGAATAGGTGCATAAGATAGTGTACCTCTTGTTCGCTTCGTTTCCAATTCTCTGTAGAGAAAACATAAAAAGTAACAAACCTGATGCCCTGCTCGATGGCTTGTATAATGACTCGCTTCAGAGCCTTCAAGCCCTCAAGATGACCAGCTGTACGGGGAAGGGCACGTTTTTGTGCCCATCTACCGTTTCCATCCATGATGATTCCAAGGTGAAGAGGAACAACAGGTTTGTTTTCCATTTAAATCTCCATGATTTCCTTTTCCTTCTCATCAGAGAGGGAATTGATTTGGGAAATATGGGAATCAGTCATTTTTTGGATCTTGTTTTCAGCATCCTTCAGTTCGTCTTCACTGATCTCACTGTTTTTCTGAAGCTTCTTCAGTTCATCAATTGCCTCACGGCGAATATTGCGCATAGCTACACGGCTTTGTTCAGCTGTGGCTTTTGCACTTTTGACCAACTGTTTGCGTCTTTCCTCATTCAATGGGGGAAAATTCAGACGAATGAGTTTGCCGTCATTGTTCGGGGGAAGACCAAGATCACTCTTTAAAATAGCTTTTTCAATTGCGCTGAGGACACTTTTGTCCCAAGGTTGGATAACAATCATCCTTGCTTCAGGAACACTAATAGTGGCAACTTGGTTTATCGGGGTTTCTGAACCATAATAGTCGACACGGATCTTGTCCAAGAGAGAGGCAGAAGCCCTGCCGGTACGTAAGGAAGAGAACTCTTTGGACAGACTCTCAAGACTTTTTTGCATCTTGCTTTCACATGTATCAAGTACCTGTTGCATACAAATCTCCAATAAAACCACCGCTCACAGGGTGAGCGGTGTGTGTACATCGATATTCCTCAAGCCTGGCAGGAAGCTGCACCAGCGCGAAGGAATGCGTAATTGGTAATCTCAAGCTTTCCGCCGGCAGCCTTGCCCACTTCCTGTACTTTCTTTGCTACAGACATAGAGTCGTCCTTGACGAAGGGCTGTTCGAGGAAACAAATTTCTGAAAGGTGCTTGCTCAGCTTGCCTTTGACAATGCCTTCAACAACTTTTGCAGGTTTGCCAAGCTTTTCAGCCTGGACAGTGAAGATTTCAGTCTGTTCATTGATGTAGGCTTCATCAACAGCTTCTGCATTCAGGTAGGAAGGAGTGAAGGCAGCGACGTGCAAGGCACAATCGTTGGTGAGCTCCAAAACGGCAGGGTCAGCAAAAATCTGTGCATTATCAGCCTTGAACATGACAAGAACAGCAAGTGCACCATTTCCATGGACATAGCTCGATGCAAATTCATTCTCATTCAAGTCATACACACAAAGTTGCTTCAGTGCCATGTTTTCCTTGATGACGGAAATGAGTTCATTGACCATGCCGACAAGTTCGTCATTGATTTCGTTGTATCCCTTCTCAAGTGCTACAGAACAAATGTTTGCACCGAGCTGGGCAAACTGTTCATTGCTGGCAACAAAGTCGGTTTCACAGGAAATTTCAGCCATAACAGCCTTGTCTTTCTGTACTTTTACGAATACTCGACCATTGTCGGTAGCACGGTCCTGCCTCTTTGCAATAGCTGCAAGTCCCATTTTCTTGAGAATCTTTTCAGCAGCCTCAAAATCTCCATTAGCTTCAATGAGGGCCTTTTTGCAATCCATCATGCCTGCGCCGGTGATATCACGCAGTTTTTTTACTACTTCAGCGGTAATTGCCATGCTTATTCTCCTTAGTCTTTGTACAGGGTCTCTTCGTCGACGAGAAGGTCTTCGGATTCTTCTTCCTCTTCAACGACAGCGGCGACCTCCTCCTTCTCTTCGAACTTGGAGTAATCAGCACCTTCATCGGTGGAGAAGACAATCTCCTCTTCCTCTTCTTCTTTTACTTCTACTTCGGTTGTCTCTTCTTCGTCACCCAAGGTTTCAATAATCTGGATGCCAGCTTCATTATCGGCATCGACGACAGCATTGGCGATGATTTCAACGAAAAGACTGATGGCTCTGATGGCATCATCATTTCCAGGGATAGGGTAGGTGATATCGGAAGGATCGCAGTTGGTATCAACAACAGCGATAACCGGAATGCCCAAGCGCTTGGCTTCGGCAACTGCAATTGCTTCTTTTTTGGTATCGATGACGAACAAGGCACCAGGAAGTTCTTTCATGTCCTTGATACCGCCAAGGTTCTTCTCGAGCTTGATTTTCTGCTTGGTAAGCAAGGAAACTTCTTTTTTGGTAAGAGAGTTGAAAGTTCCATCAATTTCCATTTTCTCAATTTTTTTCAAGGTCGATATAGACTTCTTGATGGTGGAGAAATTGGTAAGCATACCACCGAGCCAACGATTGTTGATGTATGGCATACCACAGCGTTTTGCTTCGCTCTCAATCGCTTGCTGAGCTTGTTTTTTGGTTCCTACAAAAAGAACTGGCTTGCCTTGTTTGACTACAGCACGTACTGCATCATAGGCTTCAACAATGCATGCAGAGGTCTTCTGCAAGTCAATGATATGAATTCCGTTTCTCTGGCTGAAAATGAAACGGGCCATTTTGGGGTTCCACCGTTTTGTCTGGTGGCCGAAATGCACGCCTGACTCAAGCAGGCTCTTCATGGTTACTACGGACATAATCCTCCTGTCTGACTACACATCCATCATCAGATGGATTTTTCTTGTGCGTCACCCTACTACTATTACTCACCTAAAAGGTGGAGATTCCTATGCATCATTGGTGCACAGGTTTGCTCAGTATTTCAGAAATTTGTAACAATGGCAAGCCTATTACAGTAGCTGCATCACCCTCAATGTGATCAATCAATGAACGAGCCGAACCCTGAATCCTGTAAGAACCGGCGGCTCCTTGCCATTGATTGGTATCAAGATATGCCTCTATAGTTTTCTTATCTAATGATTTGAAATGAACAAGAGCGCAGTCGCAGCCAGAAATCTGCTTGTCGTTATACCACAACGCCCAGCCTGAGTGCACTTCTTGCACTTTCATGCTGAAAAAAGAGAGTTGCTTGAATGCATCCTCTCTGCTCTGCGGTTTGCCTATCAGATTGCCATCCAAGGCGATGAGGGTATCACAGGCAAGGACAGGAAGATGATATTTCGGGTGAATCATCCGGTAGTTTTCCAGTTTTCTGATAGCCAGCGAACGTACCACTTGAGCTGCTTCAGTAAGTTGGCATGATTCATCACAGTTGGTTGCAAATACCTGGACTTCTATGCCAAGCTCTTCAAGCAAGGCCTTTCTAGCCGGTGATCCGCTGGCAAGAATGATTTTAGGCAGCAAAAATCTAATGTCCTGCAAGTTGTGCCTCCATTTCTTCGATTTCCATCGTCAACTCAAGCCATTGCTCTTCCTGTTTCATAAGCTTCAGCTCATGGGCATTTTTTTGGTCAATCAATGACTTTATCTTTTGAGCATCACTATAGTTTTCAACAAGGGACATTGCCAGCTCGACCTGCTTGATTGCCTCTTCCCTTTCCTGATGAGAATGCAACATCTGTTCGCTCTGTTTTTTCAGGGAAGCGAGCCGGTTTTTCATCCGATTCATTTCCTTGTAAGAGAGCGCGCTCTCAGAGAGTGTTTTTTCAACCTCTTGCTGTTCTTCTTTCTCCTCGAACATCTGTTTCTGATCAAGCTTGTACGAAAAATAAGAGTAGTCACCCAAAAAGAGTTGAGGAGGGTCTTCTTCAGTTAGATAGAGGATTTTATTTGCTATATGTTCAATGAAGTATGCATCATGACTTACAAAGATCATCGTACCGTCATAGTGTTCCAATGCTTGAAGTAGCATTTTTTTTGCATTGATATCCAAGTGATTGGTTGGCTCATCCAGAATCAGGAGATTGACTGGATGGAGCAAGATTTTCAGCAGAGCAAGACGACTGCGTTCCCCACCACTGAGAACGGAGACTGGTTTGAACACATCATCACCGATGAAGAGGAAGGATCCAAGATAATTCCGCAGTTTTGGAAGGTCATCCGTCTCTGCAATTGCAGAGACTTCTTCAAGCACCGTATTGGATGGGTTGAGCGTCTTTTCCGTATCTTGGGCGAAATATCCAACGCGTACCCCGTTGCCTAGGCGGACAACCCCTTCGAACTCTTGGTCCATGGAGCTGATAATTCTCAGAAGAGTTGATTTTCCCGAACCGTTTTTCCCCGTCACCGCCAATCGGTCACGCTTGTTCACCAACAAGGAGAAATTGTCAAAGATCACTTGCTGGTCGTAGCGCTTGGTCAATGACTCAATCACCAATACTTCATTTGGACTGTGAGGGGCAGGGGGAAAAGAGAATGATAGTTGTTTGAGATGGCTCGGCACCTGCACCAACTCAATCTTTTCCATCATCTTTATTCTGCTCTGTACTTGCTTGCTCTTGGTGGCCTTGTACCTGAAGCGTTCGATGAACTGTTCTGTTTTCTCTAATTGCAAGGTTTGTTGCCTGTATGCTGCTTCAAGTTGGGCGATTTCAAGCTCTCTTTGCAGCAGATACTGTGTGTAATTTCCACTGTATCTCTGCAGCTTGCCGTTGAACAGCTCATAGACCTCATTGACCGTTTCATCCAAAAATTGTTGGTCATGGCTTACCAGCATCAAGCCTCCGTTATAGACTTTCAGATAATTCTTAAGCCAATAGCGGGCCTCAATATCGAGATAGTTTGTTGGTTCGTCCAACAGCATGATTGTCGGATTCTCAACCAAAATTTTTGCCAGTGCGATACGCATCTGCCAGCCGCCGCTGAACTCACAGCATAAGCGATCAAAATCAGATGTCTTGAATCCAAGGCCGAGTAATATTCTTCCAATTTTCTCTTTTCTTGAAAAATAATTAGCTGCAAGAAGATACTCCTGAATCTCATGAAGACGGAGCAGCAGAGCATTTGTCGGGTCGGATTCGTCAGAACCAGCTAACCTGTTTTCAAGGTCTCTCATCTCCTGGAGAAGGGGAGTAAAACGTACATATGCTTTCTCGACCTCCTCATAGATAGTGCCGTTCTCAAATACAATATCGCTCTGTGGAAGATAGGAAATACGCATATCCTTGGTAAGAGACATTTTGAGCTCATCGGCACCCTGCAGTCCGCTGATTATCTTCATGAGGGTCGATTTCCCGCACCCATTACCCCCGGCTAGTGCGCTACGGCTTTTTTCTGTAAGGGTGAAGCTGACATCATCAAGAATGTCCCGATCGGCGAATGCTAGATGTACTGATTGGACTTGTAAGGTGGCCACCCTTCTTCCCCTTTCTTGAAACGGGTGTTGAAATGCCCGTTATTTGACGTTATGATTACCTTAACACAAGCATGTGTTCGGTGACAATCCACCTAAATCTCAGGAGGTCTATAGTGCTTTGCCTTACGTTAACCGGATCAACGTTGGAGGAGAACCGGACATTGGTGGAACGCAACCGAGAATGGATATCACTCTCAGAGCTGCGGGTCGACTACCTTACACCCGAAGAACAAAAAATAGCTGCCAGTTTTCCACAAACTGTTGATATCCCTGTCATTCTTACCGTGCGAAGAAAGAGTGACGGTGGTCTTTGTACGCTGATGGAGAAGCAACGACTTGAGTTGCTGTACGAGGTCAGTAAAGGTGATTTTTCTTATGTCGATATCGAGGAGGATGTCAAAAAGAGCGATCTTAAATTCAAGGACCCTCTTTTTGAGCAGCGTGTCGATCTTGAACAAAGTCTCAGGCAACGAAACATCAAGATTATCAGATCTTACCATAATTTTGAGTGTGTTCCCGCTGATATTTTCGGAAGAATTTCGAAGTTGGCTGCGAAAGGGGACATCCCAAAGATTGCTGTACATCCAAACAACATGATGGATGTAATTACCTTGTTCAGGATTCAGAGCGAACTCTCCTCAATTTCAGAGAAGATAGTTATTGGAATGGGACAGTGGGGTGTTTGTACCAGAATTCTCTATAAAAGGTGCGGCTCTCTGCTCAGCTTTTGTTCCGACGACCAAGCAGCTCCAGGGCATCTGAGTGCAAAGACAATGAGTGAGCTGTATCGTGCTGACAAGCTTGATGGCAGAACTCATATATTTGGGATCATCGGCAATCCTGTCTACCATACAGCCAGTCCCAACATTCATAATCCTGGATTTGAAGCTATCAGGTACAATGCGGTATATGTTCCCTTCCTTGTGGATTCTGTACGTGCTTTCTTCAAGCTTGCGGAAATGTTGCAGATTCATGGATTTTCTGTAACAGTTCCCCATAAAAGGAATGTTCAGCCATATTTAGGAAAGATCACCAGGGAAGTGAAGCAGATAGGTTCTTGCAACACCGTTATTCGAATCCAGAACATGTGGAAAGGAATCAATACTGATTATTATGGTTTTCTCGCTCCAATATCTACGTTCATAGCTGAAGGGAAAATAAAGACTGCCGTGGTCATAGGGGCCGGGGGAGCGGCGAGGGCTGTTGTATGGGCTTTGCACAATCATGGGGTAAGGGTCACCATACTTAACCGGAGTCTTGATCATGCAAAAACCTTGGCTGAAGAGACTATGAGTACTTTTGACTCTCTTGAGAACGGCCATAAGTACAGCAATTGTGCTGATCTGGTGGTACAGACAACCAGTGTGGGCATGAAAGATTCTCAACAGGAAGATCCCTGTGCCTCCCTTGCATTCAGCGGCAGGGAAGTGTTCTATGAATTGATTTACAAACCCAGAGAGACGCTGATGCTCAAAAGAGCCCAGAATGCCGGTTGCCAGATAGTGACTGGAGTTCAGATGTTGATGGAGCAGGGGAAGTTGCAGTTCGAAGCATTCACAGGGTATCACTATCCCCATTGGATACAGGCCGACATCTAAGAGAGATGATACCGAACAAGCCTCACTAAAAAAATCTTGCTCACAGGAAGGATTTTGATTTCCATCTGCGGCATGACCGCTGCCTTGAGCAAGGCTTCTTTTTGGGCCGTAAAGGCCAGTTC
The DNA here is from genome assembly GCA_964547185.1 of uncultured Sphaerochaeta sp. Lineage (GTDB taxonomy): Bacteria > Spirochaetota > Spirochaetia > Sphaerochaetales > Sphaerochaetaceae > Sphaerochaeta. The sequence continues at coordinate 28,430 of CAZJMG010000013.1, read as the reverse complement.
CAAGGCCTGTACCACCAGCTCTTGGTCGGTTAGCTGCAACTGTAAAGCGATGTTCTTTTTTCCAACAGCTTGTTTGCAGAGACTGACTTTTCCTTGATAGTCAAACCCTCCCGCCTCAATTACATTGTTGATGATGTGTGGGGCAATCTGCGATTCATGCAAGATCATTTTTGCTTGATACCGATGCTCATGATCTTGTTTTTGTGCACAGCTGAGAGTTGCATTTTCAATGGCTTTCTTGACTGAGTTATTGAATCGTGCAATCTTGGCTTTTCCTACTTCTAGTAACGCAGGCACCTCTTTACATCCTCTTGCGGCGTCCCAAAGTTTGTCGAAACGCACAAATATCTGTTTCTGAAGGATTTCTATTTGCTCATATCGTTTGGTTTTGCCTACCAGTTGCCCAGAACTCTTAAGCGTTTCCCGAAAGAGGGGTTCACTATCTCTGTGTATCAAAAAAACCGTTGGGGCGAGTTGTTTGACTACATGCTCAGACAAGGCAGGAAGGTTCAATACCAGATTCGACAACCGCTCATCTGTACAAATTACTATACCATCATAGATACTGAGCATATTGTAACGCTCTTCCAGCATTGCAATCTGCTTGAGCAGTGTAGCGGCCATCTCTGGTCTTGTGTTGTGTAGAAGGAAGTCTTCAATTTGTGCGTAATCCAAACAACTGTCGAAGGCAGAGATGATACTGTCCTTCGTTACTCTATAACGTTTTTGCTGATCGAGTACTTCGAGTACCGCAAAACGGTACAATATATCGTCTGCCTTGGCATTGCCCGTATAGCTTATGCTTTGGTCGCTGTCCACCAGCAAAACCGAACGATCGTTTGCATAGTCAAGATCACTTACATGCCACAACTCATCCAAAGTGATGATGGAGAATGTTGAAAGTGTCGTGAGCAGATTTGGATAATATGGCATGTTGTACTTGATGCCCAGAATTTTGATCAGCATTTTTAAAGATGTGGTGTCGCAGCATTTTATGGTCTTCAAGATACGTATCAATTCAGAGCAGTATGAGAGGCTGTTTTGACCGACCTCTTCAGAAAGTGAAGCTGCAAGCAAGAAACACAACAGGCGGTGGGTATCAAGCAAAAGTAATTGTGATGCTTTGTGATAATTGATCTCAACTCTTTTTTGGCCTTGAATAATTCCCAGCGAAGTGAAGATTTCCGTCAGCGTCTCAAAGAGCTGTTTGAGGCGTTGGAGTTCATAGGTGGGAAATCTTGATGCATACTCATCAGAAAAAACGGCCTTCTGTTCTTCCTGTACCAAAGAAAAATAGGCACGAACGAATTCAGTATCACAAAAGGAAGTGGAGACAAAATTTCCCCCATACGTGCCGAGCAATGGCTTGAGGGTACAAAGGCTCGAGAGTTCTGATTCTATCAGAGGATTAAACACCAAAAGGCCATCATCATTGAGTAAAATCAGTCTTTCCTGAAGGTTGGAGACTCTTCTGAGCAATGTACCGTAACTGTAATGGACTCTGAGCAACTGGGTAATCTGCTCACTGTTCATCGGCCCTCCGAGTTCAAGCAAGCTCAGGATGACCAAATCAAACTCATCAAGAAGGTCAATCATTTGACTTTGTATCTCCTTTTGGGAGAAAAATGCGCAAAGTCTTGCTGTCAGTTGGGGTTTGTGGAAGGGTGTCTTAATTAAACCAAGATAGTTTCGTGCAAGATGAAAGTAGTTATCCTCAGAATATCTGCCCAGTAATGTCTTGAACCTTTCTTGTGCTTGTTCTGTCAATTTTCCCACACCTCGATATCATAAGAGTATCCTTGCTCGGCAAGGAATTTCTGACGATTCGCCGCAAATTCTTCCTCATTGGAATACCGTGTAACCACGGTATAAAAGAAACTGGAGCGATTTTTAGGTCTTAATATACGACCGAGCCTCTGAGCTTCCTCGCTCCTTGACCCAAAAGAACCGGAAACCTGGATGGCCACCGATGCATCAGGAAGGTCGATTGCAAAATTGGCGACCTTGCTTACTACCAATATACGGTTTTCCCCTTCCTTGAAAGCCTGATACAATGCTTCTCGTTTAGGGTTTGCGGTAGAACCGGTGATGATTGGAAGATTGAAATGACCTGCTATCTGTTTCAGCTGTTCAATGTATTGTCCGATGATCAGGATATAGTCATCCGGATGTCGCTCAACCAATGCTTGCACCACCTCAAGCTTGAGAGGGTTTTCACTAGCCATCCGGTATTTTTCCCGTTTGTTTGCCAGTGCATACGGGATTTCAAGGTCCTTTGGAAGGTCGACCCGTATCTCGTGACAATATGCTTGGGCTATGAAGCCTTGCTGTTGTAGTTCGTTCCAAGGGACATCAAATCGCTTCGGGCCAACGAGGGAAAAGACTTCGTCTTCTCTTCCATCCTCTCTGACCAAGGTTGCGGTAAGCCCAAGACGATATACAGCTTGCAGCTCAGCAGTTATCTTGAAAACAGGGGCGGGAAGCATATGTACCTCGTCATAGATGATCAGACCCCATTGTCCCTTTGTCAAGAGCTCAAGATGAGGAAAAGGTCCCTCTTTATCAGGTCGATAGGTGAGTACCTGATACGTACAGACCATCACTTGCTTGTCTTCTTTACGCTCTCCTGTATATTCACCTACCTCATCTTTGGTAAGGGTTGTCTTGTCGATGATTTCTGCCATCCATTGATGTACCGCTGCAACATTTGTAGTGACAATCAGGGTTCTGGTTTGCAATCGACTCATAATATGCATCCCTACCACAGTCTTTCCGGAACCGCAGGGAAGAACAATGGTTCCAAAACCGGTGCCGGGTCCTTGATCGCCCAACAGGGCATCTCCAGCTTGCCTCTGGTAGGATCGGATACCAAAATCCTTACCGCCCAATGTTGTTTCTCTCAAAAAGATGGGAAGATGCACCCCTTTTTTCAACGGTATTCGATCCTCTACTGGGTAGCCTATTTTGATCAGTTGCAGTTTGATTTCACCTCGGTTATAAGACTCGATGAGGAAGGTTTGTTTATCTTTTACAATCAGAAGTTTTGAAAGATTCTTTCTTGCTAGTATTTCTGCCTTGATTTTTTCGCTGTGAATCTGGATTTGGTAGTAACGAGGGTCTGCATCCTCAACGAGAAGGACCTTTCCCCAACGGGATGCCATATCCTCTATATAAAAGAGCACCGTCTGCGGTACAGGGAATCGTGACCAATAATGCAGCCTTTCTATGATGAATTGCCAATCAATTCCACTTGATGCAGCATTCCAAAGGCTGATGGCACTCAAGGCATACGTATGCATATGTTCAGGACTCTTGATCAGTTCACAAAAACGGATTAGATCATTACGGCAAAGCTCACAGTTTGTATGGTGTACATCGAGCATGAGTGTCTTGTCGCTTTGGACTATCAAAGGGGTGTCTTTCATCACGCCTTCCCGAATGCAGTGTAATATAGATCGAGCAAGGTAATGGCAACCATAGCTTCCACAACGACGACGGCCCTGCTGCAAATACAGGGATCATGCCTCCCTTCAATCTCCAAGCTTACTGTTTCGTTCTGTTTATTGACGGTGGTCTGAGTTCTTGCAATTGACGCTGTTGGTTTAACTGCAGCTTGCAGGACGATTTCCTGCCCCGATGAAATTCCTCCCAGAATACCACCTGCATGATTAGATAGAAAGCCGTCCTTGGTGCGTTGGTCATTGCATTGGCTGCCGCGCATTGAGGCACAGGCAAAACCCGACCCGAATTGGATGCCCTTGACAGCACCGATGCTCATTACCGCTTGGCTCAAAAGTGCATCAAGTTTTCCAAACACCGGCTCTCCAATTCCTGGAGGAAGGTTTTCAACCCTGCACTCAATGACTCCTCCTATAGAGTCATGCTCCTCTCTGACTTGGTCGATCAGGGCAACCATCTGTTGTGCAGCTTCCTTGTCCGGACAATTAAGAGCATTGTCAGTTTCATTCCAGTTCCGTTTACTGGTACAAATATGACCTACCTGGACAGTTCCTGCCTTGATCAGGATTCCTCGCTTTGCCAACAATTGCTTGGCCAAGGCTCCGGCGGCAACACGAGAGCTGGTCTCTCTTCCAGATGAGCGACCCCCTCCTCGGATATCCCGTATTCCATATTTCTTGTAGTAAGTCCAATCTGCATGTCCGGGACGAAAGACCTGCTCAAGATGAGAATAGTCTGAGGATCTTTGGTTGGTACTGTAGAGAATCATTGCTATAGGTGTTCCTGTCGTATACCCTTCATACAAGCCGGAAAGAATGGAAAGTTTGTCTATTTCATTGCGTTCGGTTCCCGTAGGGTTTGCACCGGGGCGACGGCGGTCCATCTCCCGTTGCAGAGCCTGTATGTCAACCTTGAATCCTGGTTCAACGCCGTCAACAATCACTCCCAAAGCCTCTCCATGGGATTCTCCAAAAGTGGTGACAGTAAAGGAAGAGCCAAAGCTGTTATGTGCCATTATAGTACCTCTTTTGCAAGTTTTTGTAAGAGAAAGTCAGCCGTGTCATGTACGTCAGGGTAATCTGGTAAGCATACCAAAAAATCAGCCATGGTGCTATAGAGCGCATGTCTGTGAGCGTACAAACCACTAAAAGAATCCTCGATGTTCTCAGGATCAAGGAAAGGGGGCAAGCCGGTGGTAAGAATTCGATTCAGAAGAACTTTTTCTTCTACCATAAGATAAATGATTTTTCCATGTTTCTGTATCAGCGACATCAGAGCCTGGTTGTCACAGGCTCCTCCTCCAAGACTTACAATAGAAGGTTCTTCAGCTGATTTGAGAAACGTACTGACAGCTTTGCATTCCCAATCCATGAAAGACTGTTTCCCTTCCTTCTGATACAAGGAGCGGATTGTTGTCCCCTCCTCGTGCAAGGAGAGGATGAGGTCATCAGAATCTACCCATGGACAAAGCAGATTCCGGGCAACCAGTCTGCCTAGGGTGGATTTCCCACTATGTTTTATTCCACAAAAAAAAAGGTGTGTATTCATACTAGTTTTGGTCGAACAATTCTGCCCACTGAAGGCTGTATGCATCAAGCTGCGGCATGGCAGCCGGATTTCTCTTGAAATAATTTTTACGTCTCTGTTCTTTTTTCTGAAGAATCTGCGTTTCAACGGATTTTTGGTATCTTGCTTCATGCAGATTTTTTCTTACTTGTTCCTCATAATGGTTTATCCTGATGGTTTTTTTCAAAGCAAAGTGGAACGTTACAATCATTGCATACCAAAAAAGCGAGAGCAACAACGGTTGCAGGTCAAAAAACGTATAGGGGAGTTCCACCGCAGAGGGATTGCTGGCAACCTGGTATAAATGCAGGGCATTCGGCCAGAGAATGAAGCAACTGAGAGCCAAAGGCACAATCCAATAAAGACCTTGGCGTGAAAAAAGAAACCGCAAGCAGGCTGCAAAGGCAAGAAAATTCAACAGCAAGCAGAGTAAGGGTAATGCATATATCTCAACCATGGAACCTCCGCTATCCAAAGCTCTTCTCCTATGATACCATAGGCCAACTCTTTGGGGAATAAGTATGAAATTAGAAAACAGAATCTGTGATTCATCTCTCAAAGCTAGAAAGGTTGAAAAACCGCAAGATGTTCGTGGTCCGTATTATCGAGATACCACGGCTATCATTCATTCCTCCCCATTCAGGCGACTGAAGCATAAGACTCAGGTGTTCTTTGCTCCAAGCAACGATCATATTTGCACCAGGATGGAGCATTGCCTGCATGTAGCCTCCATCGCCTCCACCATTTGCAGAGGGCTTGGCCTTGATGGCGAGCTTGCCTGGGCAATAGGGATGGCTCATGATCTTGGGCATACCCCGTTTGGACATACAGGGGAAAAAATTCTCTCATCCTTGATGCAGAAGGAAGGTTTTCCTCCTTTTGAACATGAAATCAATAGTCTGCGTGTGGTTGATTTTCTCTCGGGACACGGCAAAGGACTGAATCTTACCTATGCAGTTAGAGATGGTATCGTATGTCATAATGGAGAACAGTTGGTCAAATCCATACAGCCCACCTTCAAAGTAAGGGATCTTGACAGTATAGTGAGCAGAAAAGGGTTGATTCCTGCAACATATGAAGCTGCTGTGGTTCGCTTCAGTGATACCATCGCCTATCTTGGCAGAGATTTTGAAGATGCTTGCAGGCTGGGGATAATCAACAGGCAGGATCTTGACCGAAGCATTGTGCAAAACCTCGGCGACAGTAATGCTAAAATTATTGATACCTTGGTGTTGGATGTCATAGAACACTCCAACGAGGTAACAGGAATCAGTTTCAGCGATGATGTTTTTGTGTATGTACAAGCTATGATCAACTTTAATTATCAAGCTATCTATAAAAGCCCGATGCTTGAGGGATATGAACGATACTATACTCGTCTTTTCAACCTTGTGCTCAGTTATTTACGTTTTTTGCTCACAGAGTATGGGTTGGAGGAAAAACTCTACGCCCAGGAAAAAAATATGCTTGCCATGGGCTTTTTTCATCATATCTCGGACATGAAAGAGGCGTATCTTGCGCATGATGGAAGTCTTGATAGGATCATCTATGATTATGTAGCCGGAATGAGCGATACTTTTTGCCTGGATTGCGCCAATGAGATACTCAAGCCCGAGCATCTGAATGATTGTATTGAGCACTCGCTTACAGGCAAGTGGTTTGACGCACGCTAGGACAGCTCCTTTCCCATCCTTTGTATTTCTGCAACGAATTGTCCCAAATCATTGAAGGCTTTATAAACAGCTGCAAAGCGTACATAGGCAACCAGATCAAGTTGTCTCAGTTGCTTCAGTGCCTCATCGCCGATGTCACTGGATGCAATTTCCCGCTTGCTGCCAGCTTTGAGCATGATAGCATCCTCAATATTCTGGAGCAGGGTATCGATTTGGTTCTCGCTGATTTTCAACTTTTCGGTACAACTTCTGATTCCTCTCCCCAGCTTGCTTAGGTCGAATGGTTCTCTTCTTCCGTCTCTTTTAATGACCATCAAAGGCTTATCCTCAATCCGTTCATAACTGGTGAACCGATAACCACAGACATTGCATTCCCTTCGTCTTCTGATAGTCGATCCGCTGCTGTTCTGTCTTGATTCGAGGACCTTGTCATCCATTTCTGAGCAATGTGGGCAACGCATAGGCGAACTCCTTTATACGTAAAGCATACAATATAATAGTGTATAAATCAATGAAATAGTGTTTCTGTATGGAACGAATCTTACAATTAAGCACTATATGTAGATTTCTATTATTCAAGGAGCTGTGTGCAAATCGATGTCAAATTTGTTGTAATATATATCAAATTGTGATAATAATAACATATTGGAGGATCTATGGCAGATTCAGTAAGCAGTTGTGTCAAACGGATAGTAGATAGGTCACCTTTCATTCACGAAATGTTGATTAATGGGATACTCTCTTTCAGCAACTATGCTGCCTCCATCCAGACAGAGGTTGAGAAGGCGTATGGCAAAGATGTGAAAAACAGTGCGATTGTCATGGCCCTGCGTCGGTACGGAGAAGAGCTGAAGCGGGAAAGTGCGAAGACCAGTCGAGGCAATGTTGAATACGGCATTGTCATGAAGACCAATATCTTTGATGTCAATCTTGTGAAACGAGATAGTTTTATCAGTAAGCTTGGCGTATTGTATGATCAAATTTCAACAGAAAAGGGAGATTTTCTGAATATCACCTTGGGTAGTCATGAGGTATCTCTTGCTGTAAGCGAGAAATACCGTAGTTTGGTGAATGAGTTGACCAAAGGAGAAGATGTACTGAACCAGATGGATGATCTTGTTGCTCTTTCCTTGGTGTTTACCGGCGACTTTCTGCAGACCCCTGGGGTTGTCTATGAGGCGGTTCGCCATCTTGCCTGGGAACAGATCAACGTCATAGAAATTGTTTCCACGATGAACGAGCTTACTTTTGTCATCAAGCGAGAGGATTCCATGAAGGCTTTTGACGTACTGCAAGGATTTTTGCGTGTCAGCTAAGCTCACAATTCTCACTGCCGAGCGGGACAGCGGGAAAACAACAGCCTTGCAGGCGATGCTTGCAAAGGATCCTTATGTACATAGCTCTTGTTGTGGCTTTGTGGCTCTTGCAAATCCTGAAAAAACAGTGTATAGACTCAAGAACGTGCGTACAGGAGAAGTACGGACAGCGTTGGCGCTCGAAATGTCGGGTTCTGATGTTCGTCTTGGACGTTTCTTTGTCGATCAACAGGTCTTTGCTTGGGCGAATGAGCAGGTGATCAACGATCTTGCTACAGCGGAGGTTGCCGTATTTGATGAAATCGGTAGACTTGAGCTAGGTGGGGGAGGCTTTTCCCAATCATTCAAAAAGGCATTTCAGTATCCGAAGGTTGCAGTGGTGGCAGCGGTGCGCCTTCCGTTTGTAGATGAGGTCCTCAATACCTTTGCCGTTGGCATAGCGAATGTGGAAATCCTGTACGTCGGAAAGCAATAAGGGGCTAAACACCAATGAACGAATTATTCTGGCTGCTCATGTTGATCTTGAATTTTCTCATGATCATGATCGCTCTACGCGTTTGGGGGAAACTCGGTCTTTTCATCTGGATTCCCATCAGTGTCATCCTGGCAAACATTCAGGTCACCAAGAATGTAATGCTTTTCGGCTTTGAAGCCACTCTGGGGAATATAGTATATGCCACAGGATTCCTTGCAACTGATATTCTCTCTGAGCTCTATGGAAAGAAAGAATCTTTGAAGGCTGTTGCCATAGGGTTTTTCAGTTTGCTTGCCATGACAATTCTCATGCAAGTGGCGCTTCTCTTTGCTCCATCATCATCAGATATAGCCCATGATTCTTTGAGCACTATCTTTTCCTTGATGCCTCGCATTGCTCTTGGTTCATTGGTTGCGTACGTGTTGAGTAATTTTCATGATATTTGGTCTTTTGATTACTGGAAGCGAAAACGTCCTGGTTTGAAGACGTTATGGTTTCGCAACAACCTGAGCACGATTGTCAGTCAGCTCATCGATACTCTGATTTTTACCTTGATAGCCTTTTGGGGTGTCTACCCTCCAATGGTGCTCTTGGACATAATGATCAGCACATACCTGCTCAAATGGGTTGTTGCAATGCTCGATACCCCATTTATGTATCTTGCCCGATATTGGTACGATAAAAAGAAGATTCCAAGTCCTTCTATTTAGGGGGGAGCACAGTTCTGAGATTGCGTATGCACTGAGCCGTTCCTGCATAAAAAGAGGGTGAGAACGGCTTTCTGTGCAGCAAGAAATCATCATCATAGAAGAATGCTCTGCCATCTACATACTCGATGTCCATACCTTGATTGAGCAATACTGCATGAGCTGCAGCAATATCCCATACATAACAACTTTGATTGATGCATCCTTGAATGTGATTGTACAGTACAGGACTGAGCATATGCAAAATTGATGAGCCAAAAATGCGAATTTTCCCTTCATAATGAGAAAAATCCATCAATTTCTGTCCGCTTGATCCCATGGTAATCTGCTTGGGGTCATCTTTTGCTGTAGTGATGGCAAATGCCTTCTCGTTGACCAAGAGCTCTTTTCCTGGGTCCAGACGGACAAAGAGCTCTGTTTCACCCAGCCCCCAGCGAGGTGCGCTTATGTAGGCCCCGACAGGTTTGCGATTCTTATCAAGAATGCCAAGCGCAACAGCCCAGCAGGGCAGACCTTGTGAATACACATCGGTGCCATCAATGGGATCGAGAATGAACGTATAGGGGGCATTTTCATCAAAGGATGTCAAGGTTTCTTCGCTGATGATGTTCATAGTGGGAAAAAGGCTGCCGACTACACCAAGAATTTGCTGTGATATTGCCAGATCGGTCTCGGTAATTACCGTGCCATCATCTTTATAGGAGCGATGGATGAGACTTTGTTGTTCCGATGCCCAGCGTCCTGCATCTCGAACTGCTTTTGCCAAAGTATCTAAGGACTTGTCGTCAAGTAATTGATTCATTCTCTTGCATAACCTTCTTGCTCATGATAGGGTAACAGCGCTTATGCAAACGCCGCTAGAAACCCATGTCCAATCGTATATCAAAACCAGTAGTGCTTACAAGGCATATCAAGCCAGTACCCGCCATCTAAGGGTCCAGGGCTTGGATGGCTATCCCCTTGCACAGTTTCTTCGTCTGATTGCTCGAAAACACAACGGCCGCGTCTGGGTCATCTGTCCTACAGAGGATAGCGCACTATCATTGCTCAAGGACAGCAATCTGCTGAAAAATGAAAACAACCCTATGCAGACGCAATTGGGAATTCCCGAGATGAGATGCATCTACCTGCCTGGAAACGGCAGAAAGCTATACTCTCCTTTTATCGGTGATAGTGTTGAATATGAACAGATAAGCCATCTTGATCAAATCAGCAGCTTGAAACGTGGTTTGGTTGTTACCCATCTTCGAGTCTTTGTTGCTCCTTTGGTCAGCCCTTCTGCTTTGGAAAATGCTTCATTGAAAATCAGAAAGGGGGGGGCGTTCGACAGCTCGTTGATCGCCGAGAAATTAGCTGGTGCCGGGTACATTCCCACCGTATCGACCACACAAGTCGGGCAGTTCTCCTTACGCGGAGAAGTATTGGACATTTTTCCTTTTGAAAGCGAGTTTCCCTATCGTATCTATGCTGACTGGGATACAATTGCAAAAATCAGTGTATTTGATCCTATAACCCAGGAGACAAAACATCTTGTAGATCAATTGAGCCTGTTCTTGATAGATGGCACAACCGCTCTAGGGGGCAGCTCCGTAGCTGCGTATCTGAACGATGCAGACCTTTTTTGCTTCATTGGGGACAAGCGTCTGGAAACCAGTTTTCATAGCCTTCAGCTGGAAGCAAAATCTTTTTATAGGCAGGCTTTCTTGCAAGACCGCAACGCAATCAAGCCCGATCAACTCTTGCTCGATTTCCCTCATTTCCAAAATAGCTGTGTTTCAAGCATCACAGTTTTGGATATTGCACAACAAAAGAGCGAAGCCTATCACTTTGATTTGGAAGGTCCTCGCTCCTATTTTGGCAATTTTACATTGCTCAAAGAAGATTTGAAGAGTTTTGAAGCCCAGGGTTGGAAAGTGACAATATGTACTGAAAACCTACTGCAAAAACAACGACTGAGCCAGATGTTGCAGATGTTTGATTTTATAGATTGGCAAATCCAAGAACTCAGCGGTGGCTTCTCAATTCCTTCTTTAAAGGTAATTGCTATATGTGAACATGAGATTTTCGGCCGTCGCCGACAGGTTGTCAAGACACTGCAGCATACTCAATCCTCTCCCCTCGACTCCTTTGTTGACTTGAATGAAGGAGACTACGTAGTACACGTAAATTATGGAGTGGGGCAGTTTGTCAAGATAGATCGAGTTTCCAGTTTCGATCGGGAACGGGATTTTATCAAGATTGCATATGCCGATGGTGAGATGCTCTATGTGCCGATCGAACAAGCTAATCTTGTACAACGATATATCGGTAGCGACAGCGGCGCTCCTAAAAAGGATAAGCTCGGAGGGCAGAGTTGGGAGAACAAGAAGGCAAAGGCACGCAAGAAAGCTGAAGATCTCGCAAAACACCTAATAGCGTTGTATGCGAAACGACAGAACAGTCCTGGGTTTGCGTTCCCCAAGGATACAGATTGGCAACTTCAGTTTGAAGCCTCTTTTCCGTATGAGGAAACCAGTGACCAGCTCTCCTGCATCGAGGACATCAAAGCTGATATGGAAAAAGCCCAGGTAATGGACAGGCTTGTGTGCGGGGATGTGGGCTATGGTAAAACTGAAATTGCTTTCCGCGCTGCATTCAAGGCGGTGATGGGGGGCAAACAGGTAGCCTTTCTTGCACCTACGACCATTCTTTCAGAACAGCATTACCAGAATTTTCTCAAACGGCTGGGAACATTTCCCGTTCGATGCGCACAACTTTCCCGTATAGTTCCCAAAAAGACACAGAAGGAAATATTGCTCAGTGTTGCTGAAGGCAAGGTTGATGTACTGTTTGGAACCCATAGGATTTTACAGAAGGATATTATATATCGTGATCTAGGGCTTCTGGTAGTAGACGAGGAGCAACGATTCGGGGTGAAGGACAAGGAGAAAATCAAGACATTGCGTGCGAGCATCGATTCTCTCTCACTCAGTGCAACTCCTATCCCAAGAACCCTGTATATGTCTTTGCTGAAGATACGGGATATGTCCTTGCTTGCAACTCCTCCCATAGCTCGCAGACCGATAGATACCTACATTGGAGAGTATGATGAGTACCTGATCGTGAAGGCTATCAGAGAAGAAGTGCAAAGGGGAGGGCAGGTCTTTTTTCTTCACAACCGGGTAGAGAGCCTTGATGAGGTGGTTCGACAATTACAGAATTTGCTCCCTGATTTAATCATAGAGAGCGCTCATGGGCAGATGGACAGTATAGCGCTCGAGGACACCATGAGGAGATTCATCCACGAAGGCATCCAGGTTCTGGTTTCCACCACCATCATTGAGAACGGAATCGATATTCCAAATGTAAATACAATCATCATCGATCGTGCCGACCGGTATGGGTTGAGCCAACTTTACCAGCTGCGTGGCCGAGTCGGCAGAAATGACCGCCAAGCACATGCTTATCTTTTCTTTCCTCAGGATAGTGCCTTGAGTGAAATTGCCGTCAAGCGCTTGAAAATCATAAGTGAGCACACCGAGCTCGGCTCAGGGTTCAAGGTTGCTATGAAGGATATGGAAATTCGTGGCACAGGGAATCTTCTTGGAAGAGAGCAGAGTGGACAGCTGGCTTCGGTTGGTCTGGATATGTATATCAGAATTTTGGATGAGGCAATACGGGATCTGCAGAAGGAAGGTCTTAAGGACGAAGAGAAGGAAGTCTTCCTTGAATTGGATTATACCGGTTTTATCCCGGATACTTATATAAAAGCTCCTTCTGTTAAATTCGATATTTATCGCAAGATTTCCTCGATCAAGGACGAGCAACAATTACAGGGTCTCACCAGTGAACTTTCCGACCGTTTCGGCCCTTTGCCTGAAGAGGTTGCAAATTTGTTGTATATTGCACAGATAAAGATAATCTGCCGAAAGCTATCAATCATTCATCTGACAGATAAAAAAGGTGTGGTTAAGATTGAATTTGGGAAAGTAGCTGATTTGAATGTGAACAAGGTGATGAATTTGATAGCTTTGAGCAATAAGCGGGTTTGGTTGGATATGCGGACACTGAATGTCATGTATATGAAGACAGATGCTGTCTCCTTGAAAGACAAAGCCCTCTTTTTGATGGAAAAGCTTCAACGATTATTGTAGGATCTGTATATGAAAACAAGACAAGAGACGATATTTCAAGATATTCCTGAATTGAAATGGGTGGAAACCAGAGAAGAAGGAACACCGAGGGAAGTCAAGAGTTATGTGCTCAGGGGTTCTTATTTGAAGGAGTTTCAACTTCAAGCTGTGCGTCGTTACTATGATCACTATGGTATTCCATTTTCTCATGAAGTATTGGATTTCAAAGAGGTTTTCAAGAACGATAAGCCGGTGATCATGGAAATTGGATTTGGTATGGGGCATGCGACAGCAAGAATCGCAAAGGAAAGAGACCAATACAACTATCTGTGTCTGGAAGTTTTTCTCTCTGGTTTTACAAAGCTTTTGGACAAGGTGGGCTCTGAACAGATTGAGAATGTAAGATTGATGCGCTTTGATGCTGTCGAGGTTCTTCGCCATATGATTGCCGATGGATCTGTTGCCGGTTTTCATATTTTCTTTCCGGACCCATGGCCAAAGAAAAGACAGCAAAAAAGGAGATTGATACAAGAACCGTTTGCTCGGCTTCTCTCTTCTAAACTGCAAAGAGGTGGATATATCTATGCGGTGACGGATTGGGAGGAGTATGCTTTTCAGATGTTGCAGGTCTTTGACTCCATCGAATCTCTTTACAACCCAAATCATGGGTTTTCAGAACCTGTTGCTTGGAGGGATACGACTCGTTTTGAGGAAAAAGGCTTGGCGAAGGCCCATCCCATCAATGAAGTTTGGGTGGAAAAAGTCTGACAAGAGGGAAGGGAGCCTGCCGCCGCAAGCCCCCTTCCAAGTTCCACAAATTCACTCTCAAGCAATCAGAATCTTATGCTTATTTTCTGATTGTCCACCACTACTCCTGAATCTCCTTCAAGGACTCCTTGTAGTTCCGAATGACGTCGTCGGCCAATTTGCCGCTTAAGGGTTCATAATGGTCAAACTCCATTTCAAAACTACCTGTTCCGCTCGTCATCGACTTGAGATCTATAGCATAGTTCAGCAGTTCAGATTGAGGAACCTGCGCCTTCACCATTTGCAGGTGTCCCATATCTTCCTGTCCTAGTACGCGTCCACGTTTTCCAGAGAGGTCAGAGAGAATATCGCCCAAATAATCGTTATCTATATATACACTAAGTGCCATGAATGGTTCAAGTAGTACGGTCCCTGCCTTCTCCAAAGCCATTTTCATGGCTCCCTTTGCAGCTAGTTTAAATGCCATTTCACTAGAATCAACCGGATGTTCCTTGCCGTCAATCAGGGTAATGCCGATATCCATCATGGGATAGCCGGCTAAGTAGCCTTCCTCCATCTGTTCATGCAAGCCTTTCTCGATACCCGGGATATACCCCTTGCTGACTGAGCCTCCCTTGATTGCATTGGTAAATGAATAGTATTGCCCCCGTTCAATGGGCTCGATCTCAATGAGGACTCGAGCATACTGACCATGCCCTCCACTTTGCTTCTTGTGAGAATACTCAGCGATTCCACTTTTCTTGGTGATGGTTTCTCGATAGGCAACCTTAGGCAGCTTTGTATTGATGTTGATCTTCTGTTTATCCTTGACGCGGTTCAAAATCATGTTCAAATGCAATTCGCTCATTCCAGCAACTACATTTTCCTTGGTTTCCTCATTGAACTTGATTTGGAATGTCAAATCTTCCTCTGTTACCTTGTGCAGCGATTCATTCATCTTCACTTCGCTTTTCTTATCATCAGAGGAAATTGCAAGACTGTAGATCGGCTGCGGAAAGGCCAAGGGTCTGAACGTAATCTTTTGGTCATTTCCCTCTACCAAGGTAGCATTTGTACTGGAGATATTGCTTTTCGCAATAACCCCGATATCACCCGCAACTAGCATATCGGTCTCGACAAGCTTCTTGCCGATCATACGGTAAACCTTGTTTGAACGCTCTTTTTTATTGATCATTGGGTTGAAAAGTTCTGTATCACCTTTCACAGAACCCCGCAACACCTTGAGAAAACTGAGCTTGCCGCTGAATTGGTCAATGGTTGTCTTGAATACTACAGCTGCTGCAGGGCCTTCCTCAGAAATTGGGAACTCCTGTTCTGAACCATCGTCTGTTTTAAGATAATCGAATTTCCCAACAGGACTGGGGAAATTGTTTCGGATAAAGTTGAGTAAGCTGGTGATGCCGCTTCCCAGCTCTGATGCTCCACAGAAGACTGGAACCACACGATTGTCATTCATGCCTTCCCTGAGGCCTCTTCGGATTTCATCGCTGTCCAAGGTTCCTGCCTCAAAAAATGTTTCAATCAGGTCGTCAGCACCTTCTGCGGCGTTCTCAATCAGGTCATTGCGAAATTGTTCTACCAAATCAACATATTCACTTGGAATATCTTCAATGGTTTCCTTTCCATTGGTGTTGACCCGATAGGCTTTGTTTTCGATGAGATTGATGATTCCTTGGAAATCTTTACCCGATCCCATGGCTATTGATACTGGAACAAATGTAGCATTAAACGTTTCTTTCAAATTTTCGAGTGTCTGATTATAATCAGCGCGATCGCGGTCAAGTTTATTTATGAAGACTGCGCGCGGTTTATTTCTTTGGTCAAGATAGCGCCAGAGCTTGATGGTTTCAATCTGTGCTCCGTCGCGTCCGTCGACGACCATAAGAGCAGATTCGCAGCTGCGGAATCCGCAAATCGTCTCTCCGATGAACCCTGCGGTACCCGGAGTATCTAAGATGTTAAGGGTTTTTCCCTCCCACTGCAGGGATGCAAGAGAAGCGTGAATGGAAATCTTTTGTGCAATTTCTTCTTCCGTGTAGTCACTGGTGGTTTTTCCACTTCCTACCGATTCAGCCCGGGAAATCACATTGGCATAGAACAACATTTGCTCAACCAACGTGGTTTTCCCGGTCTCGTTGTGGCCGATGATGGCGACATTCCTCAAGTCTTTGCTGACAACGCTCATAATTCCTCCTTCGGTCATCTTGATAATGGATTGATGACCAAAAACGCATGGTAGTATGGTAGACCGCATAATCCCATATGTCAAAAGAATTCTTTTCTAAGAGCCTGTTATAAAATAGGCAGATATCAAGAAAGTTGATATCTGCCTAGGGCAAAAGTATAAGATGATTGGTTATAAATCAGCGGGTCAAGCTTACGTTGACATCGATAATATGACTGATGTCCTGCTTCAATTTATAGGCAAATTGATCCATGACGGTAACATCATTGGGTAATTTATCTCCGTCTTCGCAGAAAAATGTCCAGCAAGGCACATCCAATGCTGCACTAATCTTTTCAATGGTGGCGAATGACGGGGCCTTGCGGGATGTCTCAATCTCTGTCACAAAAGACGTGGATACACCGATCTTTTCAGCAAGCTGCGCCTGGGTAAGGGAGAGCTTGCGTCTTCGTTCTTTTAGATTCCTTGCAAAAATGTCTTGCAAATTGTAAGTTCTAGCCATGTTGTACTCCTCTATAAATATTGCAATGCCATAGACTTTTAATTGAGAACGTGTGGGGTTTTCTCTCTCTCTCTCAGTCTAGTTTTTCTCGTTCTTCAGATACATTTTAGGCATGGAAAGGGATATTCTGCAAGGCTTGAGACCGTCTCTTTTCACTTTTTCTATGCCATTAGCGCAATTTTTCTTCATAATGGTCAAATTCCATCGAAAATGTGCCTCTTCCTTGTGTTGCTGATCTGAGAGCTGTTGAGTACCCAAACAGCTGCGAAAGAGGAGCTTGTGCATGAATATATTCACTAGCAGGACGACTTTCAATGCTGCTGACCAAACCAGATCTGCTGGTGATGCTGCTGATTGCCTCCCCGACATATTGGCTTGGAACGGCCACAACGACTTTCATCACAGGCTCCATCAGGATGGGTTTTGCCATCTGGGCAATCTTGTCGAACGCCATGGCTGCACAAGCTTCAAATGCAAATTCACTCGCGGTCAGTTCATTATAAGTAATACCGGTGACCTCTACTTCCAGATCACAAGTCTCATACCCGAATTGAATCCCGCCTTTGAATGCATTGGTGATGCCCCGTTTGATCGCATCGTAGTACATCTCATGCATGCCCCGCACCTTTGTTGAGCAGACATACCGGTTTCCACTACCTCGAGAGAGGGGGCGTACCTTCAAGGCAAGTTCAGCAAAGTTCTCTTTGCCGGCAAGAATTTTGGAGAAACTCTCTGTTCCTTCAGCTTCAGTCTTGACAGACTCCCTGTAGGTGACTTGCGGCTTTCCTACTCTTGCTTGGATTTTCATCTCCTTGGTAAGTCTTGTAACCAATACATCCAAATGCAGTTCTCCCATGCCGCTGATGACCAATTGTCCAGTCTCATCGTCGTCACGGTAGGTGAAAGTGGGATCTTCCTGCGCAAGAATCGACAAAGCATTGCGGAGCTTGTCAGAGTCACTGAGACTATTAGGCTCAATGGCAACGGAGATGACCGGTACCGGGAAATGCATCTGCTCAAGGAGAATCTGCGCGCCTTCGCTGCCGATGGTATCGCCGGTACGACCTTCCTTGAACCCAACGATTACCCCTATGTCACCCGCTGTGAGCTCAGAGAGCTCCTCACTGCGGTTTGCATGCATTCTTAGGATGCGGTTGACCCTTTCACGCTTTTTCTTGGAAACATTCATCAGTGCTGTGCCTTTTTTGATCGTCCCATTATATACCCGAACGAATGAAAGCGGACCCGATTCACGGTCAACTTGGATCTTGAAAATCAAAGCCAACGGGGGTTTGTCTTTTGCATACGGGATTTCAACTTGCTTTTCCCCCTTGAGCTGAATGCCCTGGATCGGTGGAACTTCAGAAGGGGAAGGTAGATAGTCGATGATTCCGTCAAGCAAGGCCTGAACACCGATGTCTCTCAAAGATGAACCGACAAACACCGGGAGAGCTTTTCTGGCGATGGTGGCTTGTTTCAACGCCTTTTTTATAAGGTCAACGCCGATCTCTTCACCCTCAAAGTAGAGCTCGGTAATCTCATCACTGAATGAGGCTACGCTATCGATCAATTTTTCATACCAGTTTTCCACTTCTTCCTGCAGAGATTCAGGGATGGCTTCTTCTGTATAGGTCTTGCCTTGGTCTTCACTGCTGAAAACCATGAACTTGCGGCTTAATAGATTGATGATTCCTTTGAAATCGTTCTCTGAACCTACAGGAAGAAACAGGGGCACTGGGTTTGCTCCGAGCTTGACTTTCAGCTGGTCGACAGCGTCACTGAAGTTGGCGCCAAGACGATCCATCTTGTTGATGAATGCAATGCGAGGGACTCTGTAGGTGTCCGCCTGTCTCCATACCGTCTCCGTTTGAGGCTCGACCCCTCCGACAGCACAGACAACCATGACAGCTCCATCAAGAACCCTGAGCGAGCGTTCTACTTCAGCGGTGAAATCAACGTGACCGGGAGTATCAATGATATTGATTTGATGATCTTTCCAAAAACAGGTGGTTGCTGCACTTGCAATTGTGATACCTCTGTCTTGTTCCTGCTCCAAAAAATCCATTGTTGCTTCGCCGTTATCGACCTCTCCGATGCGATGATTTTCTCCAGTATAAAAAAGGATGCGTTCGGTGGTGGTGGTCTTACCTGCATCAATATGTGCCATGATACCTATGTTGCGTGTTGTCTTTTCGTTCATAATTTCAATCCTTCAACCAATCTGTGCAACGATATCATACATGCTTTGGTTAATCAATGTTCCACTTTGGCAATCAAGATGCGCAATGCGTTGAAAATGGCTAGGATGGTAACTCCGGTATCAGCAATGACAGCCAGCCACATGGAGGCAAATCCAAATAGCGTGAGCAGCATGACCACAGCCTTTACACCAAGAGCGAGGGCGATGTTTTGTTTTGCCAAGCGAGATGTCTTATCACTGATATCCTTCAATGTGTTGAGCCTGCCCAGATTGTCAGATGCAATGACGATATCACTGCTTTGCCGTGCTGCATCTGTTGAACTGCTGCCAAGAGCAATCCCCACTTTGCTGTACTTCAAAGACGGGGCGTCATTGATTCCATCTCCTACATACATAAAGTTTGGATGCTTCTTTGCAAGATCTTTGACGATCTGATGTTTTTCTTGTGGAAGCAATTGTGCATGAAAATCATCCAAGGCAAGATTTTTTGCGACGTTTTCAACAGCACTTTGCCTATCACCACTGATGATCGCCATATACCTTAGACCTCGAGAACGAAGCTTTTGAATTGTCGTAAAAGCATCCCTTCTTATGGTGTCGCTAAGGCTGAATGCCGCAACCAATTCCCCATCCAAGGCAAGAAACAACTCTTTTTCTTCATGAGAAAGGATTTCATTGTCAAGTCCCAGCTCTTTTAGCAATTTTACATTTCCTACTGCAACCCTCTTGTTGTCAACAACACCAAGAAGGCCTTTTCCTGCAATTTCCTTGCTCTCTCTTGCCTCATAGGGAGTTGCAAACTCATCGAAAGCTCTCGCAAGTGGATGGGTGCTCAGTCTTTCCAATGCTGAAACCAGTGAAATGAGATACTCTTTCTCGTACTCATGTGAACCGATGATGGTAACTCCATCCAAGTGGAAGGTCCCTGTGGTGAGCGTTCCTGTCTTGTCAAACAGAAGGGTATCGGCAGTATGCACAGCATCAAGAAAGTTGCCTCCTTTGATCAGAATACCTTCTCTTGCACTCCTGCCCAAGGCTCCGAAGTAGGTGAGTGGTACGCTGATTACCAGAGCACAAGGACAGCTGACTACCAAGAACACCAAACTTTTGTAGATCCATGAGTACCAGTCACCAGTAAAAAGAGGGGGGATGATTGCGATTGCCAAGGCAGCAAATACGACCAAGGGTGTGTAGTAACGGGCAAAAGTGGTGATGAAACGTTCAGTCCTTGCTTTGTTTTGTGATGATTCGGTTATCAGCTGAATGATTTTCTTTGCAGTGCTCTCTTCATATGTTTTGGTAGTTTGGATGTCGATTGCCCCACTGAGATTAAGTGACCCGCTGAGGACTTCATCGCCTTTTTCTTTGGAAGACGGAAGCGATTCCCCCGTGAGGGAGGAGAGATCCAAGGCTGTTGAACCTTCTACAATAGTACCATCAAGAGGAATTTTTTCTCCAGGCAATATACGAAGAATGCTGCCTATCTTTACCTCGATGCAGTCAACCATCTTCAATGTCCCTTCACTGAGAAGCCTGGCTTGCTTGTCCTGCAGATCAAGGGTATCGAGGATGGATTTCCTGCTTTTTTGCACTGCAGCATCCTGGAAAAATTCACCAATCAGGTAGAATAGCATCACCGCTGCTGCTTCAGCATACTCGCCAATCAAAACAGCGCCTATTGTGGCGATGCTCATCAAGAAATATTCATCAAATACCTTCCCATGAACAATATTCTTCAGTGCTCTGTAGAGGACTTCGTACCCTCCCAATGCCCAACTGAAAATAAAGAGCCAGTTGTGTTTGAGCAGCAAGCCCACAACAAAAAGAGCCGATGCAACAACAATCCTTATCAGGTTCCAGTTCAAGCTCTTTTCTTCCGGTTTGTGCGTATGGATTGTCAATGAAGGTTCGACACTTTTAGCTGCTTTGATCAGGTCTTCATAGAAGATTGGATTCTGCTGCTCTTGAGTATGGATGGTTATCTGTCTGTTTGTGTAATCAACGAAAGCTTTCAAAACTTTCGGTTTTTCGGCGAGTACATCCTCTATTTTCTGCGCACATACAGCACAACTGAGGTGTTCAACATTCCACGTACGTTTATAAGACATCAAATAGCTCCTGATAATTTTAAATATGATTATATAATCATACATTAATAAATCAAGCTTGCTCTGTCAACCCTGCTTTCCCTTGACAAGAGACTCGTGTTGGCACAGAATTCCAAACAGTACGAGGAGTCATCATGTATACAGAACTGAAAGAATCCGTTTGTGAAGCTAATTTGCAGCTCAAGGAATATAACCTGATTACCTTTACCTGGGGCAACGTTTCCTGTGTGGATAAGAATCGTGAAGTCATGGTAATCAAGCCCTCTGGTGTAGCCTATGAGGAGTTGGTCCCCAGTGTAATGGTGGTTCTTGACCTTGCTACTGGCAAAAAAATCGAGGGATCGTACAATCCTTCGAGTGATACCCCCACTCATTTATATCTTTACAAGCACTTTCCTTCTGTTTGTTCAGTTGTTCATACTCATAGTCGCTGGGCAACGATTTTTTCTCAGGCGGGAAGGGAAATCCCTCCTTTGGGAACAACCCATGCTGATTACTTTTACGGTGGAGTTCCCCTTACTCGTGCAATGAAAGAGTGGGAGGTGACTTCCAACTATGAAGAGGAGACAGGCAAGGTGATCGTCGAAAGGTTCACAGGTATAGATCCTCTCACTATTCCTGCTGTGTTGGTACACAGTCATGGTCCCTTTACTTGGGCAACCACACCCCAAAAGGCTGTAGAAAACGCGGTAGTCCTCGAAGAGGTTGCCATGATGGCATACCATACGCTGTTGATTTCCCAACAAAGCCGATCACAAATGGATCAATTCTTGCTGGATAAGCACTATCTGAGGAAACATGGTGTCAATGCCTACTATGGACAGAACCAATAAGGAGGAGCCGAATTATGGAAAACTATGCATCAGTCAACTTGGGTCTGGTGGCTGTGAGCAGGGATTGCTTTCCTGCCCAGCTCTCAGAGAAGAGAAGAAGGGCTGTGAAGATAGCCTTTGGCAAAGAGCTTTACGAGTGTCCGATTGTCGTTGAAAACGAACAAGATATGCGGTTGGCTTTAGAGGATCTGAAAACCAATGATGTCAATGCAATGGTAGTTTTCCTGGGTAATTTTGGGCCGGAGAGTGCTGAGACTCTGTTGGCAAAGTATTTCGATGGTCCTGTCATGTTTGTAGCAGCCGCCGAGGGTGATGGTGATTTGTACGATGGAAGAGGTGATGCGTTTTGTGGAATGCTTAACTGCTCCTACAACCTGAGCTTGAGAAATATTCAGGCCTATATTCCGGAATATCCGGTTGGAAGCGCTAGGGAAGTTGCCGCAATGATTGAACAGTTCATTCCTCTTTGCCGTGCGGTCTTATCGTTACGCTCCTTGAAAATCATCTCCTTCGGACCAAGGCCGCAGGATTTTTTGGCATGCAATGCTCCCATTCAGGGATTGTTCGATCTTGGCCTAGAGATCGAGGAGAATAGTGAATTGGATCTTCTGGTATCGTACAACAAGCATGCCGATGATCCAAGGATTCCTGCCTTGGTTGCACAAATGTCCGAGGAAATTGGGTCTTCTCCCTATCAAGGTATTCTTACGAGGTTGGCACAGTATGAGTTGACTCTGCTTGACTGGGCGGAACAACACAAGGGTGATCGGTCATATGTTGCGTTTGCCAACAAATGCTGGCCCGCCTTTCAGACAGAGTTCAAATTTGTGCCCTGTTATGTGAACAGCAGGCTTACTGCAAGGGGTATTCCTGTCAGTTGCGAGGTTGATATTTACGGCGCTCTGAGCGAGTATCTGGGGATCTGCATCACTGAGAAGCCGGTGACGCTGCTGGATATAAACAACACTGTGCCTGCACAGGTGTTTGAGCAATATATTCGGACTAAGAAATCGTATCGCAATGATGACTTGTTCATGGGATTTCATTGCGGAAACACTGCTTGTTCTCTTTTGAAAAACCCCCATATGGGCTATCAATTGATTATGAAGCGTGGGCTTGAACCCGATCTTGAACAACCTGATATCACTCGCGGTACCATGGAAGGTGATTTGCTTGCAGGTCCAGTTACCGTGTATCGGCTGCAATCGAACGCGAGGGGCCAGTTGAAAGCCTATATCGCCGAAGGTGAGGTGTTGGATGTTCCGACAAACAGCTTTGGAAGTATCGGGATTATTGCAATTGACGAGATGGCACGGTTTTATCGTTATGTGTTGATAAAAAAAGCCTATCCTCATCATGCAGCTATTGCATTCATGCATGCGGGAAAGGCTTTATTCGACCTCTTTTCTTATCTGGGGATTGAGGATATCTCATTCAACCAGAAGGATGGGCATCTCTATCCAGGCGAGAATCCTTTCAAGCATTCCCACCTTTGATGGTTTATACCCAGGAGTTTCTCAATGCCTCAATCTCCTTGATTTCTTGCGTGTCCTTCTCCTTGATTGGTCTGAATACGCGGTATTTTTCAAGGATGTAGGAAAGAACCATTACTGCTTCCTGGCGGTCGCTCATCCTATCGAGGGAGACTGAGGAGTAGAACGGTCTGGTGGATCCTCCGTCTTTGCCCTCATAATAGCGATATTTTTCCAGGTTGTTGTTTGCTTTTTTCCACTGGTCTTCCATCTTTTTCATCTCTCTGCTTCGTTTTGAGGCACTCCAGTTTCGAGCGTATAGTTCTTCTGCCATTTTTTTGTAATGACCGGGATATAACAGATGGGACGGAATTGTATCAAGGGCCATACGCATATAGCTGACGGCCCAATCCTTGTTGCCAAATGAGATGAACCCTCCTGGTAATTCATCATAGAGGCTTGAGAGGACGTACCAAGTTTCGCTTGAATCAAGGGTGTTGAAGGTGTTTACCACCTGAGTAAGATCCTCCAGCATTCCCCTTGCTTTCCCCAATGCATTCAAAGGGCCTCTTGTCTGTCCCCAGCGTCCAACGTTTGACGATTTCCAAAGATAGGCCATGGCTGAAGGATATGCATCGAGGGAGGCTAGGGCATACGCTTCTCCTTCCTCATATATTGCATATTTACCATCCTTGTCGTTGTCATCAAGCTCATCTCCAAGGCTGACCATCACCCGAGCCAGACGCCACAGGACTTCTGCTTTTTCCTGTTGGGTCGTAGCCTTTTCCAGTTGTTCAAGCAAAAGAGCATGAGATAGTTCAAACTCATCTCTTTCATAGGCTGTATCGGCCTTGTCAAGCTCTATGGATGCAAATGCTCCTGAAAGACACAGTACGGAAACCAACAACAATGCTACAATCGATTTCATGAAACCTCCTATGAGAAAAAACGTTTTAATAGGGTGAGTTTTCCCTTATACGGTGCATATCGCAGTTTAATTTCCAGCCAAGTCTTGCTGTGTAAGATGCTTTTTGTATGGCTGAATGTATCAAATCCATTCTTTGCATGATAGCAGCCCATGCCGCTTTCTCCCACTCCCCCGAAGGGCAACCGTGGATTGGAGAGGTGCATCACCGTATCGTTGATGCAACCTCCTCCATACAACAATGAGGAAACAACAATGTTCTGATGCTCTTTGTTCTCGCTGAATAAATACAGCGCAAGGGGGTGCGGCCGCTGAGCGACAAACGCCACAGCCTCGGAAAAGGTATTGTAGGCAATGATGGGTAAAAGCGGTCCAAATATTTCTTGCTGCATCAAATCTGAATGTAAAGGAACATCAACGAGGAGAGTCGGAGCTATTTTTCTTGTCTTGGGGTCGAGTTGTCCTCCCCATGCCAGTTTCCCTTGCCCCATAAGTGTCACAAGTCGTGAGAAATGCTTGTCGTTGATGATATGCCCCAGTTCTTCGTTGTGCAGAGGGTCTGATCCGTACATTGCTGTAATGGCTTGTTTCATCTCCTCTATAAGTAAATTCTGTACGCTTTTGTGTACCAACACATAGTCGGGAGCAATGCAGGTCTGTCCTGCATTCAGGCATTTACCCCAGACTATCCTTCTTGCAGCAAGGCTGATATTGCAATGTGCATCAACTATGACCGGGCTTTTTCCTCCAAGTTCCAGTGTTACAGGAGTCAAGGTCTTGGAGGCTTGTTCCATCACAATTTTTCCGACATGAGGACTGCCTGTGAAGAAAATATGATCGAAACGATGGCTCAATAGCTCTTGGTTCATTTCACTGCCACCCTCGAAGGTGGCAATATAGTTGCTTGGGAAAAGTTTGGCCAAGAGAGTTTTCAAGACCTTGGATGTGTATGCACTGTAGCGTGAAGGTTTGACGATGGCGCAGTTTCCTGCAGCCATAGCACTGACCAAAGGCGCAATGCTCAAGTGGAAAGGGTAGTTCCATGGACTCATAATCAAGACAACCCCAAGGGGTTGGGCCACAGTGTAAGCTTTGCTCGGAAAAGAGATCAGAGATGAGCGAATCCTTTTCTTGTCACTGAAGCGATCTATATGCTTGAGTGTATAGTCTATTTGTTCATAGATTACACCTAACTCTGTAGCATATCCCTCAAAGTCAGATTTTCCCAGATCCAGAGACAGTGCCTCAAGGATCATCGGCTCATGAGCTTGAATTCCTGCTTTCAGAGACTTCAGCTGTTCCTTTCTCCAGGCAATTGGGAGCGTTGTCCCACTTGCAAAGAATGTACGCATCTCACTCATGCACAGTTGCACTTCGTTCATTGCATCCCCTCCCCAACAGTTAGAGTATGCCATCGCTCTCATGCATTTGTCAAAATAATGTCTAGAAACTGCTGATAATATCCTTATTTAGATCTCTTACCAGTAATTTTGCTAGAGCAATAGAGCTTTCTACGTCATCCATGCTGCTTATTCCCCAATGGGTATGAGCGTATCGCACCGGTATCCCAATTACGATTGTAGGAATTCCCTGAGCAGAAATATGCAACGCTGAAGCGTTGGTGGCACCTCCATTTCTCACCCCTATCTGAATTGGTATGTCATGTTTCTGAGCCATATCTACTGCATAGCGTTGGAAGCGGGGATTGGTGATCATCTTTGAATCGATGATTCTGAGCATTGGGCCTTTCCCTACTATAGTTTGTTGTTGGTAAGGTGGTAAGAACGTATCGTCAGCCGGGGTGCCCTCAAAGCAGATGGCCAAATCGGGTTTTACCGTGCGTGCACTGACTACAGCTCCCCGACAGCCGACCTCTTCCTGGCTGGCAAATCCTGCAACCAGATTGACATCCAGCACCTCCCCTTGCAGGGCATCCAAGGTATCGAGGATTGAGCTGCATCCAAGGCGACAATCAAAAGCCTTCCCAAAGAGCAGTCTGGTTTCAGGATTGTAGATGCATTGGGCTTCAGGTATTACCGCCGATCCCACCTCTACTCCCATTTTCAAGGCCTGTTCTTTGCTGTTTGCTCCAATATCAATGAAGAGGGAAGAGATTTGTGGGGTGCTGTTCTTCTCTGCTTCACTGAGATAGTGTGGTGGTTTTGATCCTACAATGCCGCTGATTGTAGACCCATCACGTTTTTGTACACGGACAAGATGAGCGGGTATGTTCGTTACGACCCATCCTCCGATCGGGATGAACTCCAGCATCCCGTCCAATCGGATGCATTTGACCATGAAGCCGACTTCATCTGTATGTGCATCAAGCAGTACTGTTGGTTTATCTGCTTGGTTTTCTTTTCTGTAGAGGTAAAGGTTTCTCATGCAGTCTTCCTCAAAGCGCCCAAGATGTTGTCCTTCTTGGCGGATTACGGTCAATACTGCATCTTCAAAGCCGGAAATTCCATTCGCATCTGCAATTTTTTGTATCCTTGACAGGTTGTTCATCACAATCTCCTCATTCATTCTCATGGCGATATTATTCACACTCTGTGCGTTCTTGTACACCCATCCGAACAGAAGGCTTGACCTATAACAGGAAACTTTCTTATCATAGCGTTGGTGATGGGGTTCGCCTTCCTAAGAAAACCGCAGAAAACTGCTGATAACTCCTGTATGACATAAACAGAGGTGTTGTATGGTACTCAGTCTTGCGGTTCTTGTATTGATTTGTCTTCTTGTTGATTATTATTTCACCAAAATACATATTCCTCCCTTGGTGGGAATGCTTGCTGTGGGATTATTATTCGGTCCACAGTTGCTGAATATTCTCGATCCTTCGTTATTGGCGGTGGGGTCTGAGTTGAGGATGGTTGCCTTGATTATCATCCTTTTGCGTTCCGGTTTCTCAATTTCTTTAGACAGTATACGGAAAGTAGGGGTGCAAGCGGTACTGCTCTCCTTTGTTCCTGCATCATTTGAAGCTCTCTCTGTTCTGTTTCTAGCTCCCTATTTTTTAGGATTGTCCAGGATGGAAAGCTTGCTGTTGGGCTGTGTGCTCGCTGCAGTTTCTCCTGCAGTGGTTGTTCCGATGATGGTCCAGTTCATACAAGAGAACAGGGGTTCGCAAAAAGCCCTGCCTACATTGGTCCTTGCAGGAGCGAGCATGGATGACATAACAGTCATCGTCGCCTATGGTATTGTGCTAAGCTTATATCTTGGTGATTCTGTTTCAGTTTTCATGAGTGTGGTTGGAATTCCCTTGAGTATTGTATTAGGGCTGCTCTGTGGATTTCTCGTTGCTCTGGTATTGATCCGACTATTTGAAAAGTATAATCCACGTGCTACTAAACGAGCTTTGGTTGTTCTGGGAGTATCGATATTGCTTGTATATGGATCAGAGATGCTCAAACAGTACAATATTCCTTTTGCGGCTTTGCTGTCTGTGATGGCCATCGGATTTATGATTTTGCTCAAACGCGAAGCCATGGCTCATGAACTTGCAAGTAAATTCAGCAAAATATGGATTTTTGCACAGATTGTTCTCTTTACGATGGTGGGCTCTCAAGTAAATCTTGCTTCTGTCAGTTCCATCGGTTTTTCTGCCGTACTACTGATTCTATGCGCATTGTTGTTTCGTTCGCTGGGGGTGTTTCTCTGTACGCTTGGTGCCGGGTTTACTGCGAAAGAAAAGCTCTTTGTCATTGTTTCTTATCTTCCCAAGGCGACGGTGCAAGCCGCAATCGGGGCTGCTCCTCTGTATGCCATGAGTCAAAGAGGAATGGATGTTTATCCTGGTCAGGTAATATTGTCGGTGGCTGTTCTTGCTATACTGATTACTGCCCCCCTCGGCTCTTTTGCGATAAGCTGGGCAGGTAGAAGGTTTCTCTCCTAGATAATCAGGGCCCTGCAATCCAATCATTTGCGGGTGTGGGTACAAGATGAAGGATTGCAGAGCAGAAGAAGGGTACATTTAGAACAACATCTTGTATGTCATCCTGTATTTTCTTTGTATACCGAGTTCTAGTATAAGTCAAGAGTTCGGCTTCGGGTAAAAGAAAAAGGGAACCTGCACCATGCAGGTTCCCAAAAAGAGCATCTCCTAGGGGAATTGAACCCCTGTTGTCGG
>CAZJMG010000012.1:0-78088 GCA_964547185.1 uncultured Sphaerochaeta sp. | reverse complement strand
GTATATTACAAGTGAACCTAAGGAAAAAGGTCACAAAACATACTACTTGCACTGAAGCACAAAGCTTCAAAGGACGGACACCATGAAGAAAAAAATTACAATCGCATTGGCAATAACCCTCATACTCAGCGTCGGCCTTCTGTTTGCCGGCAACCCGGCTCCAGCGAGCTTCGACGTAACGACCAACGTGGCGGGCATCAACAGGCTGAAGATCACCACTACTGCTTTCAGCGGCAATCCCGCTCAATTTGATGCGGCGGATGCCTTCACCTCCTTGGCTATCGAGTCAGCAGGAGAACAGACCTTCAGCGCCTTCCTCTCGACCCTCTCGAACAACAGACAGGGCTACACCGTGACCATGGGAGCTACGGCTATGACCAGTGAGGTGTCCGGCCAGGCGACCAGCTACATCAACTACACCGTCTCTGCAAACGGCTCCTCTGTGACTACGAACGGAGCAACTGCAGTACCTGCTGTAACCGTAATCGACCAGGGTCCTCTTACCGGTCTGACCGCCCAGTCGCACCAGATAGCTCTCTCGGTAGACCAGACCAGCTTCGACGCTGCAGTACAGGGCAGCTACACCGGAACGGTCACCTTCACCTACACCGCCAAATAATCAATACAAGCTTTTCTGTCCAAAGGCCACCTCTATTGAGGTGGCCTTCTTTATACCGACAGCACCTCCTATAGCTTACATTCTTATGGCACACCTCGCCGAACCTTGTACATAGTATTGTCTTTGTCAGACATATTTCTTGAGATTACAGCTTGATTACATCAGATATTTTCATAAAGTGTCATAAGTAAAAAAATATTATAATTTGATTTACTGATTTAATTTATATACTTTTTAAGATGGGTTTTTTACTCGTTTTGATTTTTAAACAATTCTTATTGACATAAGACACAAGATTTGCAATACTATATTCGTACTTAGGGAAAAATTACTGTACTTCAGGACAAGGAAATAAAGCATGAATACGAAAACACTTTTTTTGGTTGTCATCCTGACAATGACAGCTGTTCTTCTTTTTGCAGACAATCCAGCACCCGCCCAATTTGATGTGGAAACAGAGATCAAGGGAATCAACCTGATGAAAATCACTGAAAAGAGACTTCCAGTAGAACTTAGCAGTACTGAATTTCTCAGCGCAAAACCCTTCATAGGTCCTGTAACAGTAGGAAGTGATGGACAAGTCGAAGCTTTTAGCGCACATCTTTCCACCTTATCAAACAACCGAAAAGGCTATACGGTAACCATGAAGGCTACGGCTATGAAGAGCACCATCGATGATATCGATGCATATATCGATTACAGAGTGTATTGTGGAGATCCAGCAGGGGGAACTAATACTCCACATATCACGACAAATGGGCCAACCTCAGATCCAGAAGAGATAGAGGTCATTTTTGTAAAGAAATTGAAAAGACTTGAATGCAGGTCTGAACCAATCGCCATATTCATCAACAGTACAACCTTCGACGCTGCTGTCGAAGGCCATTACAGAGGAACGGTTACTTTTACCTACAAAGCAAACTGAACCCAAGAGGCTGCTTGACCCCTATTCTCCACTGAGTAATCGCTTTGAGAGAGCCTTGAGACAGGAGAAGGTTGGATCTGCGGCTATCAAGGCAGAGCTCTTGGTTCTCTTGAGCAAGAGTCCCTCCGAGGTCTGTTCAACACTGTAGAAGTTTCCTCCTATGCGGTTGTTGTCGTAGGGGGCGAAGGCAGTTGCATAATACAAGGCTTTTGTCTCCCCGCTTTTGATGGTTGCCGTGGTATCGGCACCAAGTAGGGTTGCTTCACTTTGCGATTCACCCAACCCCCTATACAGATGATTGTTTCCCGCTCCACAGTTGAGCGAATACTGCTGGCTCATTCCTCCGGGATAGAAAGCCCAAGGAGTATCGGATCTTCCCCCATAGTCAAAAAGAAAATTATTGAAGTTAAGGCCTATCTCATCCTCTGCAACCGCTGAAGGTCCTGGGAAAAAGGTGAAATATACCATCTGTTGCCTGGGGTTGATCACACTCGACCATCCCAACTTGGACAAGCGAGGAACTACCCCGCTTATGAAGTCTGTACTGCCAATGGGAGGGGGTACTTCGGTAAGGTCAACAACGCCTCCTTCCTTCAGCGGGGCTTTACGCCAATCAGAAAACTGTGTATCAGAGGGTAAACGACCCATCATCTTTGCCGATTGATCTTGAGTGCCGGTAATCCAATGCTCCGCACTTGCGTTGAGTACACATCCCGACTCCAAGAACGGAGAACCTATCTCATTGTTCCATGTAGTGTTGGCAATGAGGTCTTCCTCAGCATTATTGGTGATGAAACAGACGGTATAGTGAACAGGTTGGTTTGGGAGCAACATATCTATCTTACGCACCTGCCACTTTGCCTTGCGGTTTCTGACCATGCTCATCAACCACACACCCCCGAACTCAGGATCAGTGCCATAACGCTCCACCATCCAGTAGGATGAGGCTGTAAATCCGTTTTGTTCCTGGGCTCCCTCTTTTGACTCATGGGCAGGACCAAAGTTGGGAAAGCTGAAATACGAACCTGCCTTTTGGTAGAGATACGGGCTGTTGTGCCAATACTCTGCATTCTCGTCACTGAAAACAGAGGTTCCCGTACCACGGTAATGGGGGATCAAGTGGGCGTTGATCCTGCCTTTAGAGGGTGTGAGCGTGCTCAGTTCCAGCACCATCCCTCCTTGGTCCTCTATCATGACCCGGATCAGGTCATTAGTCAGAACTGTTGCGTTGCGACTCTCCCATGCTCTCAGACGACGGATATCCATCATGTTTCTCCTTGTAAAAGCCGTACTTCTGTGGTATTAAAAACCTTGCTTTACCGCTATACTGGTACCAAATAACGTGCCGATATGCAAGGAGGGCTTGCCATGATCACCAAGAAAGACCGCCTCTTCAACCTGAGTACCAACCAGAGTACCTACCTTTTCGCCATCACCGAGACCGGTCATCTTGAACACCTCTATTATGGAAGAAGACTTACCAATGATGCAATCAGCATCGATGCTCTAGCTGAGAAGCGAAGCATGAGCATTGGAACCGGTACAGCCTATGACAGCGACCATCCTACGCTCTTTCTCTCCAACCTCTGTCTTGAGTATTCTACCATGGGAAAGGGAGACTATCGAGAGAGCTCCCTCGATATTGAGTACTCTAGAGGTATGCAAACCCTCGATTTCATTGTAAAAAGCTTCAGAGTTCTTCCAGGCAAGCCGAGAACATTCTCAGGACTTCCCGAATCGTACGGAGATAAGGAAAACTGCAGCACTTTGGAGATCACCCTCAAGGAAGCCTGTCTTCCCCTACGGCTTGCCCTCACCTACACAGTCTTCGAGGACAGCAACGTGATCACTCGACGATCGACTCTCTACAATGACGGTTCCGAGGTGGTACGAATCAAGAATATCGCGAGTGCTCAGCTTGACTTGGATGCCGATGCATGGAGCCTTACTACATTCGATGGCACCTGGTCACGAGAACGGTACATGCACAAGAGAGAACTCAAACCAGGGATCCTGATCAACGACAGCAAACTAGGCGTCAGTTCAGCTGAACATAACAGTTGCATTTTTCTCAGCAACGAGCAGAACGAGGTCATCGGCATGAACCTCATCTACAGCGGCAATCATCGTGAGGTCGTCGAGACATCCCCCTATGGAAAGGTCAGGGTGCTCTGCGGCATCAATCCAGCCACCTTTTGCTGGAACCTCAGTCCACAAGATCGATTCCAAAGCCCGGAGGCAGTTCTGACATACTCTCATGAGGGCATGAACGGGGCAAGCCAGAACTTTCATCACTTCATCAACAACCACGTCATTCGAGGACCGTGGAAGTTCCGTGAGCGCCCCGTATTGGTAAACAACTGGGAGGCCACGTACTTTGACTTCACCGAAGACAAGCTGATCAACTTGGCTCGGGAAAGTGCAGATCTCGGGATTGAACTTTTTGTGCTCGATGACGGTTGGTTTGGATTGAGGAATGATGACACCACAAGCCTTGGTGATTGGACGGTCAACCCCAAGAAACTTCCTTCCGGTCTGGCAAACCTCAGTCTGGAAGTCCATCGCCTGGGTATGATGTTCGGCCTATGGGTGGAGCCTGAGATGATCAGCATAGAGAGTGAACTGCACAAGAAACACCCAGATTGGATGATCGCCATTCCAGGAAGAAGACCCAGTGTAGGACGCAATCAGTACATCCTCGATTTGACCCGACAAGAAGTTCGGGAATACCTCTATAAGCAACTTTTTGAAACCTGGCATCTTGCAGATGTGAACTACATCAAGTGGGATATGAATCGGGTATTCAGCGACCTCTATAGTGCTAACCCTGAAATTCAACACCATGGAGAGTTTCTTCATCGGTATGTGCTCGGTCTTTACGATCTGTTGGATAAATTGACCCGAGCATTCCCCAATATACTGTTTGAATCCTGTGCGAGCGGAGGCAATCGTTTTGATCTGGGAATGCTTTGTTACATGCCCCAGACATGGACAAGCGACAACACCGATGCACTGTGCAGGCTCTACATCCAGGAAGGAACCAGCTGTGGGTATCCTCTGAGCACCATGGGAAGCCATGTCAGTGCGTCACCAAACCACCAGACACTCAGAAGAACAGACCTGGAAGCTCGTTTCAACGTAGCCGCCTTTGGGGTATTAGGGTATGAGTTGGATATCACCAAACTCAAAAAACTGGATAAACAAGCCATCAAGGCACAGATTGCATTTTATAAGGCCCATCGAGCGTTGCTTCAGTTCGGGAGGTTCACCAGAATCAAGCTGGCAAACAGTCAAGCAAACCAAGTCGTATGGGCTGTGGCGAGCAAGGATAAGAAGGAACTGCTCGTCCTCTTTGCCCAAAAACTCAATCCAGCAAACCCAGGCGCCGACAAACTGAGGGTTGAAGTGGTAGACCTTGAGGGAGTGTATGAGGTCTTCCCACGACAGCAGCGACTGGATATCAAGATGTTCGGCGACCTGCTCAACAGGGTAAGCCCGGTTCCCATCACCGAGGGAGGCATCACTCAAGACACGATAAGCAAGGCAGTATCGCTGGACAGCGAGGTTGAACATTACCGAGTTACCGGCGAACAACTTGCCTTCAGCGGCATCAAGCTCAACCAGCAGTTCGGAGGTACCGGCTATGATGCCATGACCCGGGTTCTGGGAGACTTCGGTAGTAGAATATATGTACTAAAGAGGATCAACTGAAAATTTCAGCCTCTTAAATCCCCTCTTTGCGATACCTATCAGCCATCTGCTCAAGAGTGAAGGACTGCACCAAGGGTGCTTTGCCCACACAGCCGAACTCTACGATCAGGGTTCCTACAACTTCCATGACGCCCTGTTTTACAGTTTTTACCACCTCGTCAATCTCCAAGGATGGAATAGTGCCGTACATCACTGTCTGCATGATTGGAGGAAGGAACACTCTTGGGTCGAAGGCTTTGGGGTTTGCTTCAAGCAACCTCTTCATCTCTTTCAAAGCCGGGTCATTGAGCAACGAGGGCTTGGCAAGAAACAGGCTTCGCAGGTTTCGAGTCACTGCAAGACGAATGTCAGTATCGACGTTGATCTTTCCAATACCCAGTGGGCCGACTTCCTTCAGTTGTTCAAGCGAAATACCATGAGCATTCTGAATATCACCACCAAGACTGTTGATCGCCTCCACAAGGTAGGCAGGAACAGTAGATGAGCCATGACTTACTAAGACGCCAAACTGACCTTCATGGCGAAGACACTCCTTGATGGCGATGGCTATCTCCTTGCGAACAACAGCATTCTTGCCCTTGTTCGCCCCGTGCATCGTCCCGTAACTGATAGCCAAGGCATCAACCTTTGTCTGCTTGAAAAAGCGTAGCGCATCCAGTGGATGGGTATAGGTGCTGGTTTCTGAGAAAACATGGTCTTCCACCCCGGCCAACACCCCGAGCTCCCCTTCTACCGTAACTCCTTTTTGGTGTGCATATTTGACGACCTCTCTGGTAAGTTCAATATTCTGCTCAAGAGGAAGAGAGGAACCATCGATCATCACCGAGGTGTAACCTCCGTCAATGGCGGCCTTTACACTATTGAAATCCTTGCCGTGATCGAGATGCAAGGCGATAGGAATATCTGCATTTTTGGCAACCGTTTGCACCGCTTTGGCAATATTTGTCGCCCCTTTCTGCTTGTCAGCAACCGTGGCATTGAGAAAATCGGTCCTCCCTCCCATGAAACCATTTGCCAAATCAGCACCCTGTAAAATAGCGGGAGCACCAAAGATCGCATGAATATCAATAACAGCCTCTGCTTGGGCAACCATATTCACATTGAAAGCACCTTGTGCATACGCATATCGGTCAGTTGCTTCCAGAATCGGACGTAAGGGAATCAAAGCCATAATCAGCTCCTCTTTGGATAGGAAGCAGAGAAAAGGCAACCCTCTACATCCAGTCGATACTCAGTCATTGAAGATCCAATGACGACACACTCTCCCCGAAAGAGAGAGAGAATCTCTCCTTCTTTACTTGTAAGAACCGCCTTCCCCTCTGTACAGAAAAGAAGCGTAATGACAGCACCAGCTTCTCTACTGGAACCGCTCTCGAAAAGACTGAGAGAAAACTCATTCACGGTATCTATGCAATACGTTTTTTTGTGACCTACAATCTGCTTATAAAGTAATGGCATTGGTTCTGCGTCGGTTTTCAAGATTCGCAAGAACTCTTGAGTATCACAATGCTTCTTGGTAAGCCCACCTCGCAAAATGTTATCAGAGTTGGTCATCAGCTCAATACCGAAACCATGCACATAAGCGTGCATGATGCCCGGTTCAAGATAGATGGCATCCATGCTGTTGAGATGCATTACCTGCAATATAAATGGACTAAGCACTCCTACATCGCCTTCATACAAGGTAAGAGCTTGCTGTGCAATCTGTTTTGGTGAGAGAAAGGGGCCTTGATGGTCATCCTCCATAGACTCCAATTGCATCGAAAACTCTTCTACCACTTTGGCAACAAGCGGTCCTTGCAACTGATAAAGCATTGTCAGAAATGCATGAATAGGGTCCTCAGCTGTTCTACATGGCTCAATAAGCTGGGTATAAAAGGAGGGCAAGAGCCGTTTGAATTTTTCAAAGATTTCATCAGCACTACGAAAATTACACATCACGGTGCATTCATTGAGGGCAACGAACATCTCCGCTTTCTGATTCGCATCCTGATAATTTAACAATGTTTTATCGAGTCTAGTACGTTTTTCTGCCTCTTGAGCATACCCTTCTTTCGCCTGTACAGCATCAGGATGAACCTGCAAAGCCAACGGCTGGGTAAATGCCATCACCTTGAAGAGGAAGGGAAATTCTTCAAGCCCTCCAAGAAAATGAGGATGAGCTTTCAAAAATTCCTCTAGGAGTTGTGGATCATCAATAATCTTGGAAGGAGCATTTGGATGCACTCCCATCCAAAGCTCCCCGATCAGAGGATGTTCTGGATCTTCTTTGCCTACAAGATTCTGTATTTGGGTGGGGCTTCCCCATGGGTAGCCCACCATCTGAGTTGTGATTTTAATTGCATCCATATTGCCTACAGTTGGTGGGGAAAGCTGGGAAGTGCTCCCCCGATCAAGGGACGACACCAAGATACGTATTCTTGGGTTACTTCGTTCTGCTTCTCTGTAAGGTATGAAAGAGGAAGCGTCCGCTCATGAAGCATTACCTGGTCGAGTGGGATCAAAAATGGTTCACAGCGATATGGCTCATCACCTAGACGCCTCAATCCTACCATCACCTGGCTCTGGTCGTTCAACACCGCTTTCACGGCCTCTCGCCCCACCAAGATGGCTTCATCCCTGTCTGTTTCAGATTGGAAGGCAATAGAGCAACGGCCTAGGATTCCTGGCTTCTCGCTTCGAGCCTTGATACCCAATCGCTTGATCACCAAGTTGGCCAGATGCGATGAGACATCACCATAGTAGACAGAACGTCCTACTTGGAAAATTGGTTCGACGATAGGCTCTCCTTGTTCGTTTTTCAACCCCTCGGAGGCGACAACCAAAACACCACCGTACCGTTCATACAAACTCTTTGCTTCATCGAGAAACTTCTCTTCATGAAACGGAACCTCCGGAACATATATCAGATGAGGGCCAAGCCCTTCTTCTGTTTTTGCCAAGGCGGCACTGGCAGTAAGCCATCCTGCATTTCTTCCCATGCACTCAAGCACACAGACATGGATGGGCAAGGATGCCAAATCTTGGCTCAACTCAGCAACCGAAGCGGCTAGATAGCGCGCGGCACTGCCAAAACCCGGGGAGTGGTCGGTTACTGCAAGGTCGTTGTCCATTGTCTTGGGGATTCCCACCACCTTGATATTCCGCTTTCTAGCGATTGGATGGTCGACGATTGCGCGGGCAAGCTTGCCACACGCATCCATTGAGCCGTTTCCCCCATTGAAGAGCACTGCTGTAATCTCATACTTGAGCAGAACTTTTACCATGTCATGATAGGCTTGCTCGCTGATGTGAAAGCGACTGGTTCCAATCCAGGAAGCAGGAGTATGGGGCAATTGCTGTAAAACTTCTTCGGGAATCTGGGAAAGATCGACAAAGTTTTCCAGCAAGACAGCCTCGGCACCACCCTTAGCCGCATAAATGTGGTCGAAATGCTTGCTCTCTCTTGTTTCTTTTACAACTCCATAGAGGGAGGCGTTCATGACTGCAGTCGGAGCCCCTCCGTGGATGATCAGGATATTTTCAGGCATGGTTGACTCCTCTGTAACGTATCAAGCCTTCGGACATAACAAGCTTCACTGAAGCTTCACCATCAAGGCCGACCAAATCAGCCTTTTTACCGACTTCTATCGATCCTAGCAGATCTTGCATGCCAAGCATGGTTGCTGCATTGCTGCTCAACAACACAGAAAGATGGGAAATCTCATCATTGGTATAAGAAATGAGATTTTTCAGAGCCTTGTCCATCGTCAAGGTGCTGCCTGCTCGAGCTGAGGTTTCCACCACCTTGGCATCACCATTCTTTACTTCCACGGCGTTCACCCCCAAGGTATACAACCCATCGGGACAACCTGCAGCACTAATGCTGTCTGTTACTGCAATCATACGTTCATAGCCTTTGGTTTTGAGTAAAAGGCGTACGATCGGCGGATGCAGATGAAAGCCATCGCAGATCATTTCGGCATAACAATCATGCTCAAGGACAGCAGTAAGAATGGCAGGATCGTGCATATGCAAGAGTTTCATCGCATTCATGATGTGGGTGGTACTCACCGCCCCAGCGCGGAGGGCTGAAACCGTCTCTATATAGCTTGCACAGCTGTGTCCAAGCGACACTCTGATACCCAGCCTTGTCGCCTCTTCAATGACCTTTAGGGCACAGGGCAGTTCCGGAGCTATGGTCAACAGCTTGATGGTGTTTCGGGATGCCGCATACAGCTCATGCAGCAATCCAATATCTGGATCTTTGAGTAGGTGTGCGGGCATCGCACCCTTATAGGCGACGTTGAGGAAAGGTCCTTCAAGGTGGATGCCCTTGATCGAAGGATTTTCCTTCAGAAGCGCAGGGTTGCTCAGACGCTCAAGCTGCCTGCACATGACCTGAGTCGTATCGGTGAGGATGGTGGGAAGATAGGAGGTCACTCCCTTTTTCAGGAAAAAGGAGCTGACCTGGTTCACTTGATCAGCATCAGCGCAATTAAAGTCAATTCCTAGTGCACCATGCGTATGAATATCGAAAAATCCGGGGAGCAAACTAAGTGAGGTACAGTCGATATGGGTATTGGCCTCAAAAGGGGAAATAGTTTTCGCAATCTTTGCAACAAGCCCATCACAGACTAATACATCCTGCTGCTTCAGCTGATCTTGATAGAGTACAAACGCATTGGCAAGCAGTATCTTCATGTATCAAACCTTTTGCAGCTTTCTCTTTCCAAGAGAGAAAATGGCAGAACAACCCGAAGACTATACGTCCGATTCGTCTCCAAACGGTCGAGCAAGACTTTCACTGCCAGCCTTCCCAACTCCTTCTTTGGTATATCGATGGTGGTCAAAGGAGGTTTGAGATAGCTGGAGGTATCAATATTATCAAAACCTACGACAGAAATCTTTTGGGGCACAGTAATATGGTGCTCATCCAGAGCCTTCATAACACCCATGGCCACAGTATCGTTGCCGCAAAAAATGGCAGAAGGGAGGGTCTTCTTCTTTATCAAACTTTTCATACTCTCATACCCATCATTGGCAGTAAGGATGGTATCAACTACATACTCTTCCTTGATGACTATCTCATGTTTTTCCATCGCGGCAAGATAGCCATGATATCGATGCTCGTTGAATACCTGATGCTTTACCTGGGTGGGCCCGATGAACGCGATATCCCGATGACCAAGGTTGATCAGGTACTCAACAGCACTCATCACCGCCAGATGAGCATCACAGATAACCTCATCGATGTCATGCCCGATTTGATTCACTCCTGCATACACCAAATTTGGAATCAGGTTCTTAAGCATATCGATGTTTTCCAAAGTGGTACGTCCGAGCATGATGGCACAATCAAGACGGGTGTTTTTGATAAAGTGCATAAACCCGGGATCCTTGATGTAGGTGACAAAGAAATTATGCGGGAAGTTTTCTCCCTGGCTGATTACTTCTTGCTGAATCCCTGCCAACAAAGCAGAAAAGAAGGGAGATACATAACTTTCATGCTCACTGGTAAGGATACAAGCCACAGAAAACGTCTTATCCCCTTTTGCATACTCCATGTATCGCGCAGGAGCAAGCTTTTGGGAAAAATACCCAAGACGCTCTGCAGCCTCAAAGACCTTAGTAATTGTTTGATCATTTGCCTTTCTAGACGTATCGTGGCTGAGAATCCGAGAAACCGTTGAAATAGACACCCCGGTTTCTTTTGCAATATCCTTGAGCTTGACTGCCATTACACCTTCCTCCTGCTTGTTCGCGACTTAATATCCCCTCTTTCCCAAATCTCTATACATCGCTCTTTTATATGCTTCCACCCCGTTCTGGTCGAAAGGGTTCACCCCCAACAAGGAAGCTGAACAGTATACGGAAAAAAGAAAGAAGTAGCAGAGAGAACCCAATGTTTCGGCATGTATAGGCTCATCACTGATAAGCTCGATGCAGGGAACACCACCTTTGCTGTGAGCTGCAAGCGCCGCCTTATACACCGTCTCATTGAGAAGGCTGAAACGCTTCCCATCCAAATAGGTAAAACCGTCATCTTCTGCTGAGTTCTCAATAATTCTTGGCTTTTGAGTATAGTGTAGATTGAGGAAGGTTTCCAAGAGAATCTTTGGTCCCTGTTGCACATACTGCCCTACTGCATGAAGATCCTCTGAATAAGAAAAGCCGACAGGAAAAAGCACTTGCTCGGTTTTACCCTCGGTCTCAGCGAACAGCTGGATCCACCAACGGACAAAGTCTTGTAAATCAGGCTCGAATGTTACCAAACTCTCAATCTGTATCCCTTTCTTGCGAATCAAATCACGAAACACTGCATATCTGATAGCAGGATTCGTCTTTGGATCTTCA
Source organism: uncultured Sphaerochaeta sp. (assembly GCA_964547185.1). GTDB lineage: Bacteria > Spirochaetota > Spirochaetia > Sphaerochaetales > Sphaerochaetaceae > Sphaerochaeta. The sequence continues at coordinate 66,497 of CAZJMG010000012.1, read as the reverse complement.
CTTCTCAGTTGCCTCTGTGTTGCCTTCGCTCCTTTCAGAAAAGAGTCTATATCTACATCTGCGACACATAGGGGAAAGAGCGACACCTCGGTGAAAGCAGAGAATCGTCCACCGACATCCCTGGGGAAAGAAAGAAAGGTATACCCCTCTCTTTTTGCAAGCTCACAGAGTTGCCCCTCGCCTTCGCTTCCGGTTACTACGATACGCTTTGTATAGGAATGACCGTATTTTTTCTTCATGGCAGAGCGAAGCATACGAAACGCAAGACCTGGTTCAACAGTATTGAAATCCTTTGCGATTACATTCAGCGCGACGGACTTTTCCTCTATCAAGGATAGAGCATCCTCAAGTCGGGTCTGGCTCAATGTATCACCTGCGAAAAAAAGGGAGGTAGGACCTTTTAGATTACGAGAAAGTGCCTGATGGACGGCAACGGTAGTCCGGTTGGAACCTCCGATGCCGATGACGATCAACACCTGGGCAAGTTGCTGAATTCTTGCTGCTTCCACTTTTATCCTATCCAACGGCTCTTCAGATACAGACAGCCAACCAAGAAAATCCCTATCCTCGTCTCTACCTGATCTCAGTTGGATCAACTGTTCATAGTGCTGTTCGATGGAAGATGCAATCTCTGACTCTGTTACAAACTCACAGGCACTCTGGGTCTTACAGTTGATGGTCATGATCCTTATCCCTCTCATATGGAAGGGGCTCTTGGGAGCCCCTTCAGATACAATTTTTGTAGTCTTAGAGACTCTTGATCGCTTTGAGCATAAATGAATCGTCAAATGCTTCATCAAAGCTCTTGATCCTGTTTCCGGCCGGTACGTTGGGCACGCGTACTTCATACAGCGCCCTCATGTACTGATAGCCCAAACTGTCGTTGTTTGCGAACCAGTCTTGGTACATCTTCTCAGTCGGGGCCACCAAGTTGGTGGGATCGAAGCTGTTGGTGGGCTTTTGGGAGAGCCTCTCACCGGCGCGCATTGCCTCATCAAGGTTCTCAGCTCTCCACAATGCTCCTTCATACAGTGCATTGATGAAGTTCTGCACGAGTTCAGGATTTTCCTTCATCCATGCGTTGCTTGCTACCCAAGTTGAGGGGAAGGACCTCTCAGGTGGGAAGTGCCCAACTGTAGTGGCGATGACATCAACATTGGGGTTGGTTCTTACAATCGTGCTGGTTGCAGGAGAGAAGCCTACGACAAGGTCCATTCCACCGTTTGCTGCCATACCGGCAGGAAGGTTGGAGTTCAGAGTGTTGATTACCTCGACGCGGTTTGCCATGTTCCTGTTTGGGGCGGTATAACCGGCCATGTAGGAGCTGGTCTCACTGTGGAGCCAGAGCTGCTGACTGGCAGGTCTTCCTTCATTGATCAAATCGAGCAGAGCCTTGAACCAACCACCAGGGGTGGTACCAACTTCGATGTACACTTTCTTGCCTTTCAGTCCGGCATAGATTTCATCAAAGTCAAAGAAACCATCATTGTTTGCATCATTGAAGATGCCCTTTCTTGCCAAGAACATCTCAGCGTTGGAGAGACAATCGAGGAAGACAAAGGAAAGTCCATTGCCGTTTCCATCAATTGGGTTCCATGCAACACCAGCTCCGATGTAGCCGATGTCCAGAGTACGGTTGTCAGCACGCATCGCGGTCATCTCAGCCGGTCCACTCTCTACAATGGTGAAAACCGGATTGATACCATACTTTTCAAAGAAGCCCTGCTCCTTTGCCACAGCCGCCAATGGGGCTCCACCTTCGTTCGCATGAATGCCGATGCGCACATTGGTCAACTTCCTAGCCGGGGTCTCTGCTGAAGCCGCTGCAAACAGGGAAGCAGTTACGGCTACGATCAGCAATACCACGAGTAATGACTTTTTCATAGTTCCTCCTTGGATCTTTACCTTTCTCAATGTCAATCCCCACTATCAGGGGAACGATAACCACCTATTTGGGGATTTCCAGATACATCTTGTATACGGTATCCCACACATAGTTCTTATAACGGATGAAGGAATCCTCCATCTTGGTAGCCTGCGTACGGGGATAGGGAAGATCGATATTCACGATTTCCTTTATCTGCCCTGGACGCGCACTCATGATTACTACTCTGCTGGCAAGCAATACAGCCTCATCGACATCATGGGTAATGAAGAAAACAGTCTTTTTCTCCTTCTCCCATGTCTTCAGCAGGTCTTCCTGCAACTGAGCCCTTGTCTGAGCATCAAGAGCGCCGAACGGCTCATCCATCAGAAGAACCTCTGGATTGAGAGCATAGCCACGCGCAATGGCCACACGTTGCTTCATGCCTCCGGAAAGAGCCTTGGGATAGCTGTTCTCAAACCCTGTAAGATTGACCATCTTGATGTAATGGTCAGCAAGCTGATGCTTCTCTTCTTTGGTATAGGGTCTTTGCTTTGTTGTCTTTACCTTCTTTCCTGAAGCATCCGTTGACTCAACTTCTTCTGTTTTTCGGATGAACTTAAGTCCGTATTCAATATTCTTTCGAACCGTCATCCAAGGGAAAAGAGCATACTGCTGGAAGATGACACCCCGCTCAGGTGCCGGACCGACTATGGTTTCTCCATGCATGGTCACAGCTCCGCTGTCGTAGGTCTCCAGTCCTGCAATAATGTTGAGCAATGTAGTCTTTCCACAGCCAGAAGGCCCTACTACACAGATGAACTCGTTCTTCTCTATATCAAGGGATACTCCGTTCAGGGCATTTACATTTGCCCCTTTCTCGACCTTGAATTCCTTGTGGACATCCTTGATGCTGATCAGTGCTTTAGCCATATCTCTTACTTCCATGTGGTGAGTTTCTTCTCAATGAGTAGAAGAATTTTATCCAGTACGAATCCAATAATCCCGATGGTGATGATTCCAAGCAGAACTATGGAAGTATCCATGAACTGTTGAGCTCCCTGAATGCGGGCACCAAGGCCGAACGTTGTACCGGTCAGCTCGGCAGCGATCAAAGTGGTAAGACTGGCAGCCATTCCCAACCGCGCCCCCACCAATATATAGGGGAAAGATGCGGGTATGACGATGTCAAAAAAGAGATCCTTGTCAGAGGCTCCGAAGGTATAGGCGGCTCGGATGAGGGTCTTATCCACTTCCTTTACCCCTTGGTAAATCGTAACCACCATCACCAGAAAGGCTGCTACGAAGATGATAGTGTACTTCGGTGGTTCACCCAAACCCATGGCCAGGATGACCAAAGGAATGAGGGCGATGGGAGGGATTGTTCTTAAAAATTGAATCCACGGCTCGACGAGATTTCTTACTGTTGGATACCACCCCATCAGAAAAGCTACGGGGATGGAACAGATGAAGGCCAAGCCAAATCCGACCAGCACTCGCTGCAAACTGATTGAAATATCCTTGAAATAGCGACCATCGGCCAATGATTCACTGATCAAGGCTCCGTAGACCTGTTTGGGACTAGCTAGGAAGGTGTTGATTGTCGGAATCATAGTGATGAGTGCCCAAAGCATAAAGCCACCGATGATGGAGACGATCATCAAGGTGTACCGATATCGTTTGGACCCATCGGAAAAGTCTTTCAACTTTCTTGCCTTCGTCTTATTTTGTTCTTGCTGCATGGCAGTTCCTTATCATATACGAAAAATTCTTAAATCCATTCTCTCCAACTCTAAGAGAGAAAATTATCCAAATTTTTGGATTAACTGTGGAAAAGTTTCTATTAAAATTATTACTTGACTTTTCATATTTGTAAAGAAAAATATTCTATTACTGCAAGATTTCAAATATTTCTTTGACAGATATACGATGTAGCCGTATACTGCAGGTATCCAAAGGAAGTGCAATTTTAATCCAAATTTTTTTACGGTGGTTGTATGAGTACCTATATATTTGTAAATTTAAAGCGATTTGACATTCCAAAATCCCGTGAGGGAATCAATACACTCGCTGCCGTCGATCAATGGGCCGACCATATTGTTACCTCTATGGAGCAAGGGTTGAGCACCCTTTCCTCTATAAATGCAAATTGGGTCTTTCCTGTCTTTTTCCCTGAAGCCCACATACTGGGGGCTTCCAAGGCTAAGGGCAGTGAGGCAAAGCATCCTGTTTTGATTGGTTCTCAATCTGTACACCGCTCTGATACTGAGAAAGGAAAAAACTTTGGGGCCTTTACCAGCAGCCTTACAGCAAACGCTGCCTGTGCGCTCGGCTGCAGCTGGACGATTATCGGACATAGCGAAGAACGGGCCAAACTGCTTTCACTTCTTTCACGGGCAAAGGTAGACTACGAGATGGCCCAAAGCGCAATCCATGCTACGCTTAATGAACAGATACTTCTAGCTCAGAAAGCTGGATTGAAAGTACTCTATTGCATCGGCGAACAAGATTTTGAGGTGCCAAGACGAGAGGCAGTACTGAAAAGACAGCTCGATGAGGCTTTGGTCGGTGTCGATCTCAGCCAGCTTGTCCTTGCCTATGAGCCGATTTGGGCAATCGGGCCAGGAAAGACTGTGCCTACTGCCCAAGAGATAGCCCAAACAGCAAGAATCATAAAACAACTCTCATCGGCTCCTCTTGTGTATGGAGGAGGACTGAAGAAAGAGAACGCCCAGGCCATCGGAGCAATACAGGAGCTTGATGGGGGCTTGATCGCCTTAACCCGTTTCACTGGAGATATAGGGTTTTATCCTGATGAATATTTAGAAATCGTTGATCTTTACAGCAAAGGAGCTTCTGTATGAAAATAGCGTTTGAGTATGGTCATGGCTTGATGGATGCCAGCCTCCCTGATACTACTGATGTCTTCATTCCAGGAGAAACAGTAGCAGACCCTCCTGTCTTAAGTAATATAGAGGAAGCTACGAGAGATTCGATCACCCACCCGATGGGCATGAAGCAGCTCTCTGAGCAGGCCTCTCCATCGAGCAAGGTGGTGATAATATTTCCTGATAGAGTAAAGGGAGGATTTCAGGAAAACTCCCATCGAAAAACAGCAATTCCCATACTCATTGACCAGTGTATTAAAAGCGGGGTACAGGAGAGAAACATACAACTCATCTGTTCCAACGGCCTGCACCGCAAAAATACAAAGGATGAAATCCGAAGCATTCTCGGTGATGCAATTTTCAACCGTTACTGGGACGCTGGACAGATTACAAACCATGACAGTGAAGACTGGAACAACCTGGTCGATCTTGGCTATGAAAAACAGTACAACGCACGGGTCATCATGAACAAACAAGTGTATGAAGCTGATATAGCCATCCTTGTCGGGCATACCTTGGGCAATCCCTATGGAGGGTATTCCGGAGGATACAAGCATTGTGCAACCGGCATTACTCACTACAAATGTATCGGTGCTCATCACAATCCATCTGTCATGCATCGTCAGGACTTTATACCTGTCAGCACGAACAGCCTCATGCGTTCAAAGTTTGATGCTATCGGTCGTCATATGGAAGAACAGATGGGAAAGAAATTCTTTGTCTGTGATGCGGTGCTTGACACCTATCAAAGACAGATTGCTGTATTCTCAGGTGAGGCTTCCTTGGTGCAGGAAGCTTCCTGGGCAGTAGCAGACAAGCGTACCTATGTACATTGGGCGAAGAAGAAATATGATGTTATGGTGATGGGAATGCCTCAGGCGTTTCACTACGGCAACGGCATGGGAACCAACCCAATTTTGATGCTGCAGGCTATCAGCGCACAAATCATCCGGCACAAGAGGGTGCTGAGCGACAACCCTGTGGTGATTTGCTCCTCTATCTGCAACGGATACTTCCATGATGAGGAGTTCCCTTCTTATCGTGAGACCTATGAGTTGTTTCAAAAGAACTATGCCAACACCCTGCCGGACATCGAACGCTTTGGGGAGGCAATGTCGCACAGAAAAGAGTATATTGATGCATACCGGTATAGCTATGGCTATCATCCCTTCCATGCCTTCTCGATGATCAGCTGCGGTCATATTGCTGAGAAGCAGTGTGCCGCCATCTACATTGTCGGTGCCCAGGAGCCGGGCCTTGCCAGAGGCATGGGCATGAAGACACGCACTACCTTTGAACAAGCCCTTGAGGATGCACGTAAATATACCGGTCTAAATCCCTCAATCCTTGCCTTGCCAAAGGCATTCAAGACAGCCAGCGTACATTTGTGCATGGAGGGAAGCTATGCGAGTGCGCTTGAGGACCTAAGTTGTCCTTCCTGCCATTAGGAGGCCGAACATGACTGATTTCTTTTCCTATGATAAAGAGACCTTGCTAAAGCATGCCCGTTTTCCCCTGACCATACTTGAAACAGAGCAGATGGTGTTCAAATCCATTGCTGATGATATGATCAGGACTATAGAAGAAAACAATAAGAAACAAGAAACAACTGTTTGTATCGTCCCGGTGGGCCCTGTAGGACAGTATCCGTTCTTTGTCGAGGCCGTCAACAAAGAACAAGTAAGTCTGAAAAATACCTACTTCATCAACATGGATGAATATCTTGATGATGAAGATGAGTACCTTCCCACCAACCATCGTCTAAGTTTTCGTGGGTTCATGACCAGGGAAGTGTATCAGAAAATTGATCCTGCCTTGGTGATGGATGAAAGTCACCGAATCTTCCCTGATCCAAAACATCCTCAGGCTGTCGATACCTTGATCACTGAACTGGGCAAGATTGATGTCTGCTACGGAGGAATCGGGATAAACGGTCATCTTGCTTTCAATGAGCCTGAGGATGTGAGTATTGAGGACTTTGCCAGCAGGTCGACACGAGTGCTGGCCATTTCAAAGGAGACTCGGACGATCAACAGTGTGGGAGACCTCAACGGTGCCATACAGGCGATGCCCAAGCGTTGTGTTACCATAGGGATGAACCAGATACTTTCTTCAAGACGGATTGTCTTGGGTTGTTTCAGAACTTGGCATCGAGCGGTCATACGCCAAGCACTATGCCAAGATCCTAATGCAATGTTTCCTTCCACGCTCTTGCAGAACCACGGCAATGCATCCCTTCTTGTTCCCGCTACGGTTGCTGAACCTGCCTATACCAAGATGATTCTCTAACGCTCTTGCGTCTGTGCACTTTTTCTCAGTATTATGGACAGAATGGAACAGACTGTCATCTATTTGGAGGCTGGTACTGCCGGCCTTCCAACAAACAGCGCCTACCTATCGCTCTGTCAGCAGGTACGGCGCTCGGTCTTCGTAAAAGAGCAGGGTGTCGATGAAACCATCGACTTTGACGGCAAGGATCCCGATTGCGCTCATATATTGCTGCTCTTCGGTGATGATGCTGTCGGGACGCTGCGTATCAGGGCTACTGATGAAGGCACCAAGCTGGAGCGTATAGCAGTCCTCTCTGAATACCGTGGCCTCAAGCTCGGAGAGCTTTTGGTTCGCTGTGCTCTCAGTCTCGCACACCGACCAATCTACATCCACGCCCAAGTCCGTAGCGCAGGCTTCTATGAGAAGCTGGGATTCATCTGTGAGGACCCGACCATCTTCTATGAGGCAGACATTCCCCACAAAACCATGATCTGGCCACACGGCCAAGGAGTAGCACCTTGCACAATCATAAGACCATCATAATCGCCGGAGCCGGCGTCTTTGGCACCGCCATGGCCGAACGGCTCTCTTGGAATACCAACAACACAGTCATCCTTTGGTCCATCGAAGAGGATGTAGTGGAGGATATCAATAAAAACCACAGAAACACCAAGTACTTCCCTACCCACTTTCTCAACACGAGCATCAGGGCAACCGGTGATAAAAAGGTGTTCCAAGCCGCTGATTGTGTGCTGCTGGTCATTCCCTCGAAAGCCATTGTATCCTTCACCGAAGAAATCAAGAATATGACCAAGGATACCTGCATGGTCATCAATCTTGCAAAAGGCATGAGTGATGACGGGGCGTTCATCACCGAGCAAATCCCCTTTTTACGGACTGCCAGCATGAAAGGCCCGACGTTTGCCATTGAAGTACTTCACGGACTGCCTACTTCCTTCACGTTTGGAGGAAAGCGCGAGGACTACCTTGAGCTGAAAGAGACCATACTCAAAGGCACAGGACTGTATTTGGATTACACCGATGACATTCGCTCTGTGGAGCTGATGAGCATACTCAAGAACATGTATGCGATTGCCATTGGTCTGGTAAGCGGTCGATTCAACTCTCCGAATGTCGACTTTCTCATCTACACCAAGGCCGTGGGGGAGATGCGCAAGTTCCTCTCCCTGTTCGATTGCAGCACAGAGACCATCTTCTGCTACTGCGGCCTAGGCGACCTTGGCCTTACCAGTCTCAACGACCTTTCTCGAAACAGAACCCTCGGCCTGTTAATGGGAAAAGGCTTCAGCCTTGAGTACAGCGGCAACAGCTCCACAGTCATTGAAGGAAGCAGAACGGTAAAACTGATGGGTGAAATCACCCGGGAAAAACAAGTTGAACAGGACTTTCCGCTTGTACAGGCCCTGTATCGCCTGATGTATGAGGGAGAGAGTCTGAACGACTACATGGCTGCGGTGTTTGCGTAACTGAAGAAAAGAAACGCTCAGGGGAAAATCCATGCTACCATAGTATCTGAGATCTGTTTCTGCACTTGGAGGTACGCGTGAAGTATCGAACGACAGACAGGCCAAGACACCTATCAACGAGAATTTGTGCTTGGCCGCTGGAAGCTTCTTTCAAAGAAGAATGGAACAATCTTCTTGCATCGATAGCCTATGCCCCCATCTTCTGCCACCTAGAGTGGCTCGAATCGTGCTTTGAGGTGTACGGTCAAGAAAACGGGATACCGTTACCGATACGGTTCGTCGATGAGAAAGACAATCTTGTGGCGATGGCCCTTCTTCAAAAGACAACAGAACCTGGAAAGTTCATGCCAAGAAGGGTCATCCGGACAGTCGACAACAATGTCCAAAGATTTCTTCCTCTGCTCTCTCCTGATGTTGCCACTGCTTCAGCAGCTTTACTGTCACTGGTTAAAACGTTCGGTCACAGTGTTGATTACTTTGAGTTTTTCAAACTGGATGCCATGCAGGGAGAGCTTGCAATCTTGCAAGAAAGCCTGGCATCACACAACCTCAGATCAACTCTTACTGAATTTAATGAGCAACCGGTCTTCGTATATGAGGGAACCTGGGAATCCTACCTGGCGCAAAGAACTCAGGGACATCGGAAAAAAATTCGGCGATATACGCGCAAGCTTGAAGAAGCCTATCCCGACTATACATTTCTTCGCCTTCGGACAACACAAGACTTTGAAGACTATTCTGTGGACAGGCTGTTTTCCCAAATAATGGATTTATATGACCTTAGCTGGCAGGCAGACGTAGTCAATGATCAGAAAGATTTCAACTGCACCAAGCTTAAAAAATTTTATGAACAGGTAGGTCGGAAGCTTATCACGAAAAATCTGCTCGACGTCTGCCTGCTCAAGGTCGAAGGACAGCTGATCGCATTTGAACTGAACCTCTGCGACGATCGCTCGGTATACTTGATGATGGGTTCATACCACCCCGATTTTGCACACTGGTCTCCGGGCAACGCAATCCTCTCAGAAATCATTCAGGACGGTTTCAAAAAAGGCTATCAACGGCTGGAATTCGGGGGAGATTTCCTTGAATACAAGAAGCTTTGGGCCAAACACAGTGAATTCGCCTACTCTCTCAAAATTCCAGGAAAGTCTTTGAGAGTTCGGGTTAAAAACCTGATCCGCCTCCTGTGCTTGCGAAAAGGAGCGTGAATGTATGCAAATCCCACAATGGCTTTACAGTCATGGATCAGCGGTTCTGATGCAAATACCGTTATCCAAAGAAGAGCAACAAATTGGAGGGTATCTGGTTCGCCTGGCGGCAATGTCCGATTTCTCTGCTATGGCACAGTGCCGGATGATGAAAGATCCCAACAAAGGCATAGCACTGTTCAAAAACAGGATGTTGCATGGCATGCTCTGCCATGTACTTTGTGACGAGGTCGGTACGGTTCTAGGGTTCGCATGGGTATCGTTGACGGAAAACCTGCTGGAGGATGCAAGTCGCTACGTCATCAACATTGGAGTTACTTCAATCTATCTGTTCGACACATACCTGCATCCATCTTCACGAGCAAAAGGACTGTACAAACTTCTGGTGGGCTCAATCCAACACTACTGGAAAGAGCGTGGACGCATTAACACCTACGTCATCGTCGATTCGAGCAACGAGCGTAGCCTACGCGCTCATATGAAGCTACAAGCAAGCGTGTGTGAGCGTGTTTCTTACACCTGCCTGCTCGGCTTGGATATGCATACAATTGGCCAAAAAAAACCACAAGTACAATTTGGATGGCTAGGCTCCAAAAAGGTCGTTTCGTCACTCTACCTAAGCGGCCATGCAACTGAGAACGTGTATCTTGAAACCCTCGAACTAGATGACGACTCACAATGGGAGGCAGTGCTAGATGAACTGCAGGCCTTCGATGCCCAAGAAGATCGTGATGAACACCCTCTTCTTACAAGTACAGCCATGTACATCTGGTGGAAAAACGATATAAAGGGACGCTACAGTGCTGTTCTTCTGTGTATTCGAGAGAAAGATTCGAATACGTTGATAGCCTATGGCGTATTCAGAAAATTCGTCGATACACAACGGTTGCTGAAACCCCGGGTACTGGAAGCATTTCAGGATCTCTATTTCATGGACAACCGAGTCATGGTTCGCAAAGCTGACGTCAGCGCCCGTTTTGTATTACAATTTATGAGCAGACATCGTACTCGACGTCTTGTACAAAAACAGACTGGAACGGATATGATTGTCTGGCGCCATCTGACCAAATCAGAGCTGTCGTTACACCCATGGACGACCATTGCAAACGCTTTGGTCGAATACCCCATGCTCGAATTGACGCAGTATCGCAACCTCGCGGGCAACGAGCAGTACTCCCATGCCTTGAAAGATATCCGAAAGATGGCAAAGCGCATTAAAAAAGCAACAGAATCCGATCCAGTGGTCAGCCATTACTGTATAGACGCATCGGATACTGCACAATTGAACACCCTAAGCAAGCGTTTGCTAGCATTGATGCAGCAAAGCTGGCAACATACGTGGATGCGCGATCAGGGCAACGTCGACCTTCCATTATATGAGCGTAAACTACTGCAATACCTGCAGGCCTACAGCGCTTCTGGATCGCTGCACATCCATATGTTAGAGATCGACAAGAGGGACGCAGCATATCTGGTGTCGGTCTGGGATACACTCGCATGTCGCTGTCTGCTGATCGGATACGATGCAATTTATAAGGCATACAGTCCAGGAAAGACTGTGTTCGCCTCATTGTTGCGAGATTGCGTTGAAGAGAATTTACAGTGCATGCACCTCGGAGGCAGTCTTGTAGGATGGAAAGAGGAATGGATGACGCACCTCAGCCATCTGGACAGCCTGGAACTTTGGCTGGATAGCAGCATCGGTATCGTACATCGACTTAAGGCATGGGTGAGAAATAAGTGAAATACGATTAATTTGTCTCCCTTGCTCTTCACTTATGATAGATATGCTTCAAAGGATGGTAGTCCATCGTATTGGCATACCATCCACCCCACTTGTTGGTGTCAACCATATTCATGGTTACATAGTAGTAGAGCGGCATCAAAGCCTGGTCTTGGTTGACCATGATATCTTCAGCGGTCATCAGTACTCCATAACGATCTGCACCTGCTGGCATTCTTGCAGCCTCATCGAGCAAAATGTCATACGTCTCATTGGAATACTTTCCGCCATTCATGCCGGCACCGGTGATGAACAGGTCAAGGAAGGTATTAGGATCTTGGTAATCTCCCACCCAACCTGCGCGTGCAACTTGGAAGTTGCCCTGGTTTCGGTTGGAGAGGTAGGTCTGCCATTCCTGGTTCTCAAGCACCACGTTGATGCCGAGGTTGTTCTTCCATTCCTGTTGGATGAACTGGGCAATCTGCTTATGAGCTTCGTTGGTGTTGTAGAGAATGGGAACGGTCGGGAACCCTGCACCGTTGGGATAGCCTGCTTCGCTGAGCAATTTTCTTGCTTCTTCAACAGCTTCTTCCTGGGTATCGAAGGGGAATGCAAGTCCTTCATAGCCTGCCATCGGAGGTACGATGCCCCAAGCAGGAATCTGTCCGGCCTTTGTGACACCTTCAACCAATGCTTCGCGGTCTACAGCCAAGGCAAGAGCTTTCCTTACCAGAGGATTATTCAAAGGAGCAATCTCGGTCTGGAAGACATAGTAGTAGGTTGCAAGCTGCGGAGCAATCTGGAAATCTTCACGCATTTGTGCAGCGGTAATCTGATCCGGGGGAACATTGGTCGCCCAGTCTATCTCACCATTGAGGTACATGTTGTAGTTGGTTGTATCGCTGTCGGAGGAGTAGAAGACGACCTTGGCAAGCTTAACTTTCTCCTTGTCCCAGTACATCTCGTTCTTTACAGCGGTAAGGGAGGTCTGTGCAACACGCTCGGAAAGTACGAACGGGCCGTTTCCGACGAAGTTTGCAGGATTGGTCCATGCAGAACCATACCGTTCGATGGTGTGTCTGGGAACGATGGCGAAGCTGTAGTGGGTCAGAGCGTCTACTGCGTACGGAAGGGGGCCGATGAGGTCCATCTGGAAGGTGTAGTCATCAAGGGCGCGGATACCCACAGCCTCAGGACCAGCTTCTCCACCATTATACTCATTTGCACCCTTTAGGAACATGCAGGGAAACCAAGCATAGGGACTTCCTGTTGCTGGATTGAGAATTCTCAACCAACTATAGACAACGTCATGGGCTGTGATGGGCTTTCCATCAGACCAGAGTGCGTTCTCGCGTAGCTTGAAGGTGTATTGGGTACCATCAGCATTTGCTTCCCAGCTTTCGGCAACACCGGGGACGGCCAATGCTGTCTCTGGATCATTTGCAACCAAGCCTTCAAAAAGGGCCTCGAAGATTCTATGCTCGGGCACTCCCTGGATCAAAGCGGGGTCCAAGGACTCGGGCTCTGATCCATTGGAGATACGCAATACTATTTCTTCCTCTGCAGGTGCCTCAGCGGGAGCTGGAGCCGGGGTTGGTGCTACAGGTGCCGGTGGCACAGCGGCTTTCTTCACCTGCATGATCGGGCGAACCCCAAGCTTGAAAAACTTGGGAACAGCTAGTGCATAGCCCTTCTCAACATCGTACGCCCATGCATGGGTAGCATCTCGTTCAGAGGAGCTCCAGTAGAGTTTTTGCTCAAGGCCTCCTACCTGCTGCTTCTTCGATGCGAGTATGATCAGCTCTTGCAGCGATGGAAGATGCCATGTCGCAGAACTTGCCAGCTGATAATCGGCACTTGCTTTTGCAGCATAGACGGGAGTATAGGAATAAGGATCAATAGGTCCTAGTTTTGATATAATCGCTTCAGTATTTTGTTGACCCTCACCAACTGAGGTACCGGTTATTCCTACCAGCTGACCATATCCTCCCCAGGCTACCGATTCATATTCATCACTTGCTTCTGAAGCTATATAACTGCTTTGCATTTCAGCATCCTCAAAGAAAGCCAAGGAAGAACTTCCTTGCATATTTCGAGCATTTGAAGAAATGAGAGTTATATTTGACAACCAGACGGCATCCTCCCCTTCTGTATCACTTACATCCTTGTAATAGGTCCACGATATCGTATGAAAACCAGCTTCCAGGGGGATCTCTGTGGTGGTCCAATCACGAATACCGCTTCGCTCCCATTCGATGTACCCGTCGATCGACAACTCAAGAATATCATACCCTGACTCTGTGCTCGTCCGACTATCAAAACGTAGCAAGCTCTCATCTGATAAAAAGACTTCAGTGTTGAAGATACTCTCTCCTCCGTGAGTAATACTCCCACTTCTGAGAGCAATTTTTCCATCTTTTTCTACGACAGACCAAGGCTGGTCGCCACCAAAGGAAATGTATGCTGGAAGCGATTTTGTCAGATCTAGGACAAGATTTTGGCCTCTAGGTACAAATAATATAAAATCCTTAGGACTACTCTGAGGAGATTCTCTCCTATCCCAAAGTTCTTTGGATATGGGAGTAAAGCTAAACAGTAAATCTTCAGGCTCCTCGTAATAATTGCTGTCGCCCCCTTTCCAGCCAGATGTATAGAGGATTCCCTTTTGATCAACATAGCATGAATGAATAAACCCAGAGGAAATGGTTCGAACTCCTTCGGCAAAGGGGACGGGAACTGTAACGGTCGGAAGATTCTCAAAGCCCAGTTGACCATATTCATTATGACCCATTCCCCAAAGGATTCCGTCTTCTGTAACGAATAAGGTATGGGCAGCTCCACAGGAGACTAAAGCAACACCTTCGGCAATTTTAGCAGGCATCTGATATTGAGAGGGAGAACCCAGACCTAGTTGATTGTATTCATTGTTACCGAAACCCCACAGCGTTGAATCGTTTTTAATATAGGCCCCGTGCCACACTCCTGCAGAAATCGAAACAACGTCAGAGTCAATGAACACCGGCTTTTGCTCATCTGTGATTTCAAAACCGATATGTGCAAAGAATTCTCCGAGGCCCCAAAGGGTACCGTCATCCAGCAGATATAGTAAAAACGGAGCTTCGTCGGTATCGAAACCAAGAGAAAAAGATTGTACTTCTTCAACAATTTTCTCTCTGTGCTCTGCCTGTGGATATGCAAGGTCCAAGCCCCAGAGAACCCCATCCCTCGTTTGGTAAGCCAGAAGACCGGCCCCACAATCTACTGCTATGACATCCTTATCAATGACTATGGGGGTATTGTGACCAAAGCCGTCTATTCCCTGGTGAAGATACAGCGTTCCGTCGTTGGTGACATAGGCAAGAGAACTCATCGAACCACTGTAGGCAATAATTTGTTCAGCGATTTTGGTTGGAGCTTGGTAGGTTATTGGAAGTTTTTTTCCCAATTGGCCTTCCTTGTTGGACCCCATCCCCCATAGTGTATCATCGGCCGTAAGTAAGAGCGAGGTATCGTATGAGGCTTGGATATCGATTACCGCATCCGGTTGAGCATGCAAGGCTCTACTCTGATCAAAAAACCTCACACGATTGAAAGATGAGTCCAATACAAAGCCTATTTCAGAGGCAACCTCAATGGTATAGGATTCTGAGGTGAGCTTGTTGTTGATTGTTACAGAATGAATGACGAGCGTAGGGAATCTTCTGGCGGGAGAGACTCTGAGACCCCAATGGACATAACACTCCAGTTTTTTTTGTGCATCAGCATTCTGTAGAGAATTAAGCTGGGAAGAGAGCATGGGTCCTGCCTCAAATAAAAGCGTTGTCAGAAAAGAGGTGTTGATCATTGGTGTCAGTGAAACTGAAACCTGAACAGGCCATTTCCGTGTATTACGATTGTACGAACGCAACAAGTATTGTGCTTTGGTCGTCCAGCCTTGCATCAGTTGGGTTTCTAATCCGGAAAGCTCCTGCTTGAGTGTTTGCATGGCTCTCGAATCTTCTTGAACAACTGTAAGCAGACGAGCTTGCTCCTGCTCCACTCTCTTTACAAACTCATCATCACTCTCCCAAAAGTCCGGAGTCTGAGCATAGACAGCTTGGACTGCTTCAAAAGCTGCATTTTGCTCCTTTTGGGAGAGAGCCTCTATGTGATTTTGAACATCCTCGTGCCTACTAAGCAACAGTTCGACTGACTTCTGACCAGTATATGAAGGAATAGCTGCTGTTAGTGTTGATAAGCAAACAACAACAAGAAGGCCTACAATAGAAAACTTTTTCATATCCACCCCACCAATAAGCGACTAAGCGCAAGGGTAAGGATACAGCCAACAGTACAGAATTGAAAGGATATTCTCAACGTTCAGGACAAAACAGACTCATTGTCTAGCCAAAAAAAACCCCTTCAAGCTTGCACCCTTGAAGGAGTTCCGCTATAGCGCGGTAGTCCTGTCGTTACCTCAGAGTATGAGGGGGAAAAAACAATCAGGACCAACGGTGGATTAATCATGACATAAGTCAGTGCTCCACTCGTTTAGGACACTTACAATATAGCAGTAAATAAACTTTTTGTTAAGTCTTTTCGTATGAATTAGCTAAAAACTTATATAAGTTAAACTTAAAGCTATATTTAGTATTCTTTTCAATACATTTCAAAGACCATTGAAACGGTTGCTGTTACGTCCATTGTACCAGAAGGGATTTCTGTAGCCATGTCATAAGCCATGCCGCTTGCAGCTTCCATCTTCATCATTCTGGTATTGTATGGGTTTGAAGCGGTACTGTACTCGCTGATGGTAATCGGCTTTCCGAGTTGCATCCCTGTCTTTTCGGCAAACAGTCGGGCTTTTTCCATTGCACTATCGATGGCACGAATTTTTGCTGTCTCTATGCCTTCACTCTTGTCTTCCTTGTCCAGTGTCACTGAGTTGAGGTAAATGCCGCTGACTGCCCCCATCTGGTCGATGACAGGACCAAGCAATGAAAGGTCGCGCAGCGTTACATAGACGCTTTGACTGGCAACCTGAGCGTCAAGAATCTGCTTTCCTTCAATCCAAGTATAGCTCGGTCGCAGATTGATCATCGTGTTCTTGATATCTTTCTCTTCCACCCCATTCTTCTTGAGCACTGCTAAAAGTTCATGCATCTTTGCATTGGCTAGAGCCTGAGCTTCACCTGTTGTTTCGCCTTTCTCGCTGACCTGAATCGAGAAAGAGGCAATATCAGGGGTCAATACCGCTTTACCGGTGGCGGACACCTCGATGGTTCGTACCAAGTCCTGGGTGGTCTTACAGGAAGTAATCAATCCTAGTGATGCAATAATCACCACCACAAAAAGCACCTTTACAGCTCGCTTCATAGCTTCTCTCCTTGTTCTTGGAAAGTAATCAGTTCTGGTCGCCTCTGGGCCTCCCGTAAAAAGAATCCCAAGGCAATCATCATGATACCGTTGTCATAAATTCCAGTTCCCATGTTTGCAACCACCGTCTGAACCGGTACGGCAAGCACATCCAGCTGTTCATTCGGGTCGAGCGCTTGATCGCTGGTAAGCTGAGCCTGCTCAACCAAATAAAAATAAGTCCTATTGTTCATGAAGGCGGGATTCGGACTAACATCACCCAAAAAAGTGATACTGCCGTCAGAAAGCCCGGTCTCTTCTTTCAACTCCCTGAGCCCAGCGTCCATAGGATCCTCACCCTCTTCCACTACACCGGCGGGAAACTCTCGGGTGACGGCGTTCGATCCATGACGAAATTGCTCTACCATGACAAACATAGGAACACCGTCTTCGTTACGAAACCAAGGGACAACAGTAACCCAATTGGGAGCATCAACTTCAATGAACGAAGAACAGCGACCGTCACTAGAAGTCCTCTCGACACTGCAGATGTCGAAAATCGGTCCTTTAAACACTCTCTTGCGTTCTCCTGATTTCCAAACCAGATGAACAGTCCCCTTATCCTTGTGCGACGAAAACGGGTTGAACATGGATTACTCTCCTTTTCGTGAGGAACAGTTGCTGCTGCATGCGGCGCAAGAGGTGGGAGTGCAGGAACTGGTTCCCATAAAGTTTGTATCTCGATGGGACGAGACTGCCGTTCCACCGTTGATGATGGAGGCAATATTCTTGATTGCAGTAGAGGAAGGACTCAGCGGTTGCATACTCAGATAACTCTTGCCTGCATCCTCTGCTTCCATGAGCGGGACTTCCAGTGGGATTCGTCCCAAGAAAGGAACATCCATGTCAGTACACATCGCTCTTCCCCCACCAATGCCAAAAATGGGAATTTCCGTATTGCAGCCGGGACAAATGAGACCGCTCATGTTTTCGACCACCCCAAGGATGGCTACCTTCATCTTGCGCGAGAAGTTCACACTTTTGCGAGCATCGAGTATGGCCACCTGCTGGGGCGTGGTGACGATTACCGTTCCGGTAAGCTCGGGAATACATTGGCAGACGGTAAGCTGTTCATCACCGGTACCCGGAGGAGAGTCGATCAAGAGGTAATCCAAGACACCCCAGTCGGCCTGGGCAAGAAATTGCCTGATGGCGGCGATTTTCATAGGACCACGCCATACAATCGGGCTGTCTTGGTCAAGGATGGCAAAGGCAAGACTCATCACCTTCAGACCCGGACGAGCCTCCACAGGATAAAAGGTCTGGCCCCCATCCTCTGTCGTAAGGATGCCCGCTTCACAACCGAGCATCTTTGCCACATTCGGCCCATGCAAGTCGGTGTCGAGAATTCCTACGGTGCACCCGCTGTCCACCAAGGCATTTGCGAGGTTGACCGTCACGGTGGTCTTTCCCACCCCACCTTTTCCACTCATGACCAGGATTTTTCTCCCGATCTTATCCATATTACTTCTAATTGCCTTGTCCTCGGCAATCCTTTGTGCAAAATCCACACCTTCTGACATAAACTATTCTTCTCCTTAGCTTAAAAGCCTTCTCGATACCTTACGACAAAGCGGAAAAACAGACAAGATAAGTTCTGTATTTATCGCTTATTGCATAGCATTAAATTCATGATTATTACCTAGAATTTTGTCATTTTATCAGCAATTGTATACAGCAATTTCAATACAAATGCTTAACGAGCCTATAGAAATCAAAAAAACAACCTCATTTTTTTACTATGATTAAATCCCTTAACCATTTATGATGTATTCACTTGAAACAATACCTATGATTCCTATATACTAGGGCGCAGTGTACTCTTCGTAGTCCTTGGCTACGGTCACTATAAATCTTATTAGGAGTTCGTATGGTATTCTTAGCGCAACTACCGAAAGAGCAACTTATTGCCCAATTGGAAAATGGGTTCATACTCATGATCCTGGGCATCGCTACGGTGTTTGTGTTTCTTACGTTGCTGGTCTTCCTTACCAAAGGCATGAGCGCCATTGCAAGAAAACTAGCACCTCAGAAGCCTGCTACCGTTGTGAGCAGCCCCGTCGCCGCTGTCACCAGCGTTGCATCATCTGCCAGTGAGGCAGAAATTGCAGCAGCTATTGTGGCCGCATTCGCCAAATCGAAAGAATAAGAACAGATCGGAGGATCACCCCAAATGAAGAAACAAGTCAAATTCATGTGCACCGCGTTCCGCGACGGTTTCCAGTCAGTATATGGTGCCCGTGTATTCACCAAGGATTTCATGCCCGCAGTTGCCGCAGCCAAAGAAGCTGGTATCTCCCACTTCGAAGCAGGTGGAGGAGCACGTTTTCAGTCTCCTTACTTCTATTCCAATGAAGATGCTTTTGAAATGATGGACGAGTTCAGAAGAGTAGCCGGAGCAGATGCAGACCTTCAGACCCTCAGCCGAGGAGTAAACGTCGTTGGTCTCGATTCTCAGCCAAGAGATATTATCGACCTACATGCCAAGCTCTTCAAGAAGCACGGCATTTCCACCATTCGTAACTTTGATGCTTTGAACGATGTCAACAATCTTATCGATAGCGGAAGATCAATCGTAAATGCAGGACTCAGACATGAAGTGGTCGTCACCATGATGAGCCTTCCTCCAAACACCGAAGGCGCTCATGATCCTGACTTCTACGAAGCCACCCTCAAGCAGATTCTCGATGCAGGCATCGAGTTCCACTCTGTTTGTTTCAAGGACGCGAGCGGAACATCAACTCCTGCTTATGTGTATGAGACCATCAAGAGAGCAAGAAAGCTTCTTGGCAAGGACATGAACCTCGTATTCCACAGCCATGACACTGCCGGTGTTTGTATCCAGCAGTACATGAGTGCTCTTGAAGCGGGTGCAAACCAAGTCGACCTTTCGATGATGCCCGTATCCGGCGGTACTTGTCAGCCTGACATCATCACCATGTGGCATGCACTTCGCCACACTGATTTCGATCTTGGCATCGACATCAAGAAGATTCGTGAAGCTGAGGCTGTCTTCCAGGATTGCATGAAAGATTACATCATCCCCCCTGAAGCAATGACCGTTACTCCAGAAATCACGTTCTCACCACTTCCCGGTGGAGCGCTCACTGCAAACACCCAGATGCTTCGTGACAACAACCTCATGGACAAGTATCCTGCCATCGTAGAAGCCATGGCTGAGACTGTTGCAAAGGGTGGTTTCGGAACTTCGGTAACCCCTGTTTCACAGTTCTATTTCCAGCAGGCTTTCAACAATGTAATTTTTGGCCCTTGGAAGAAAATTGCAGAGGGATATGGCAAGATGGTTCTTGGCTATTTCGGCAAGACTCCTGTTGCTCCAGATCCAGAAGTTGTGAAAATTTGTGCAGAGCAGATGAAGCTCGAACCAACAACCAAGATGGTTGTCGACATCAACGATGCAGATCCCAAAAAGGGCGTCAAGGCAGCCAAGGCAATGCTCGAGAAGGAAGGACTGCCTATCACCGATGAGAACATCTTCATCGCAGCTTCCTGTAAGGAGAAGGGAATTCTCTTCCTTACCGGCAAGTCCAAGGTGAACGGAATGTACAAGATCGACCGTGAGGAAGAGGCAGCCAAGAAGAAGGGTGAGTACACCGTTACCGTCAATGGAAAA
The DNA here is from genome assembly GCA_964547185.1 of uncultured Sphaerochaeta sp. Taxonomy (GTDB): domain Bacteria; phylum Spirochaetota; class Spirochaetia; order Sphaerochaetales; family Sphaerochaetaceae; genus Sphaerochaeta. The sequence goes on along the minus strand of CAZJMG010000012.1, from coordinate 46,025 downwards.
GCGTATGGTGTCAAACTCGGCAAGACAGACGCAACCGTCAACGGAAGCAGCTATCCACTGTCTGTTGCCTTCGGTATCGACGAGGCAGCCATCGAAGCAACCAAGAGTGCCGCTAGTGCCGCTGCTCCTGCTGCAAGTGCAGGTGCTGCTCCCACCCACGAGGCTGTTTCAGTCAAGGCTCCGATGCCGGGCTTGATCCTTCGCGTCGAGGTCAAGGAAGGCCAGCAAGTCAAGAAAAACCAGGTTGTCATGATCATGGAAGCAATGAAGATGGAAAATGAGATCTTCGCTCCCTGTGACGGCGTAGTAACCAAGATTGCGGTGAGCCAAGGACAGCAGATGCAGAGCGACGACGAATTGCTCGTAATCAGCTAAAGGAGATTCTGAGATGATTGGTTCTGCGTTTAATCAACTCTGGCAGTCCACTGGACTGTTCGGATTTCTCGGGATGGCCGAAGGATTTGGTGTTGGAAACCTCATCATGATCATCATCGGCTTCATCCTCTTGTATCTTGCCATAGCAAAGGGCTTCGAACCTCTGCTCTTGGTAACGATTGGGTTCGGTTGTATCCTATCGAATATCCCAATGGGATATGCCTCCAGCATTGATCCTGCTTCGGGTTCTCCTGGGTTTATCAAGCTGCTCTTTGATATGGGTATCGAAACCGGTCTCTTCCCGATTCTGATATTCATGGGTGTAGGGGCCATGACGGACTTCGGCCCGCTTATTGCAAACCCGAAGACCTTGCTTCTTGGAGCAGCGGCACAGGTTGGTATCTTCTTTGCCCTGCTTGGTGCCCTTGCCTTGAGCTTCATCCCCGGGATCAGTTTTGACCTTAGTGCAGCAGCTTCCATCGGCATCATCGGTGGTGCTGATGGCCCGACCGCTATCTATGTAACAGGTCGACTTGCCCCGAATTTGCTGGGCCCCATCGCCGTTGCAGCGTACAGCTACATGGCTTTGGTTCCCATCATCCAGCCCCCGATCATGCGCGCACTCACCACAAAAGAAGAGCGCAAGATCAAGATGTTGCAGCTCAGACCGGTCTCCAAGCTCGAGAAGATTCTCTTCCCGATTGTGTCCTTGAGTGCCTGTGCTGTACTGCTTCCTTCGGCAACCCCTCTCATCGGTTCATTGATGTTCGGCAACCTTGCCAAGGAATGTGGTGTTGCAAACCGTCTTTCCGACACAATGCAGAATGCCCTGATGAATATCGTTACGATTTTCCTCGGGCTCTCTGTCGGCTCGAAGATGGAAGCATCCCACTTCCTCAACCTTAACACGCTCGGTATTCTCCTGTTGGGTATGATAGCCTTTGGAGTAGGTACTGCAACCGGTGTTTTGATGGCCAAGCTGATGAACAAGCTTGATCCCAAACATCCTGTCAATCCTCTCATCGGAAGTGCAGGGGTCTCGGCTGTTCCGATGGCCGCCCGTGTTTCGAGCAAGGTAGGTCAGGAATCCGATCCACAGAACTTCTTGCTCATGCACGCCATGGGCCCGAACGTGGCTGGTGTTATCGGTAGTGCCGTCGCTGCGGGAGTATTGCTTGCAGTAGTTCCGTTCATGGTTGGCTGATCGATCTTAGCAATCCTATCACTGATAATTGTCTCCTCCTTCTCAGGGGGAGACTTTTTTACCCTTTTCTTCAATCATGCTCTGCGCTATAGTATAGGTCATGTGGATAATCATCATAGCAATCGTTCTCTTTATTCTGTGGAATATCACGCTTGTGGGATATCGCGACAAGCATACCGAAGCTTTGGATGTCGACCTATCAAAGGTCTTTTGCGAAGAGGCGAAAAGCATCGTGCTGGAGCAGAATTCCAAAACAGCAATTCTGCTCGTACATGGATTCCCCTCCACCCCATCGGTATACAAGTATAGTTCTGAGAAGTTTTTTCAAGCCGGCATGGATGTCTATGCCCCTTTGCTTCCAGGGTTTGGTACTGACCCCATAGCTTTTGCCGATACCACCTTTACCCAATGGTTCGCCTATCTTTGCAAGTACTATGAGAATCTTCGCTCATCCTATGAGACACTATACGTATTGGGTATCAGCATGGGGGGAGCAATGACGCTCAAGCTTGGAGAAACGTACTGCAATACAGAAAAAGCTCCCGATGCACTGGTAAGCATTGCAGCCCCGGTTGCCTACAACAGTCTGATACGGGATGGAATCGTTTCTGATTACAAGCAATATTTTGCCCGTACCTTGGCTCTTTTCAAGGCACAGATCAATGCACATATAGTACAAGGCAATCCCAAAGGCGATGACGGAAGTGAATACTGGTATGGCTACGGGGGGATATTCATCCGTGCAGGGCTGAGCTTGGTCCATGCGATGAAACAAATCAGAAAAGAGTTGCCAAAGATCACCTGCCCGCTGTTGAGTATCCATGATGTCAACGATGGGGTGGTTCCCTTCAAAAACCAGGCAATCATCAAGGCTGGGCAAAAAAGCTGCAGGTTCAAGGACATACAAACCAATATGGAGAAGCACAAGCATCCAAGGCATGCATTACTGCTCTATCGTTCCATCCAGGGTGAGCTGACACAAACCATCATTGATTTCTTACAAGAAAAGGAGGACGAAGCTGATGCCCAAGCGTAATGATTACCTAAGCTGGGACGAGTACTTCATGGGTATAGCGGTACTCTCTTCCCAAAGAAGCAAGGACCCGAACACCCAAGTAGGAGCTTGTATTGTAAATACTGATAAAAAAATTGTAGGGGTCGGATACAATGGGCTTCCCACCGGTCTTGATGACGATCAAGCACCATGGGAGCGTGAAGGGCAATGGCTCGACACCAAGTACCCGTATGTCTGTCACGCAGAGCTGAATGCGATTCTCAATTCAATTACTGCAAACCTGAAGGAATGTACGCTGTATGTTGGGCTTTTCCCTTGTAATGAGTGTGCAAAGGCGATCATACAATCAGGAATCCGGGAAGTTGTGTATCTATCAGACAAATATGCTGAGTTGGATAACACGAAAGCTTCCAAATGGATGTTCGACCACGCACAAGTCAAGTACAGAAAACTGCAAAGCAATCATGCTCATATTTTACTTGACTTGGCCGGTGAAGAATAATCATTAAGGAAGTTCTTTATGTATTTAATTACATAATGGAAATACAGATGCAATCCGTGCGGCAATCATGCAACATGGATTGCCATGCGCAACATTAATTGCAACAGCAAGATATTTTTTTAAACATTTTTTGTTGTATGTCTAGAGAATTCTTCCATTATATTGATGCATCAAAGAATTCTCATATTGCGTAATCGATAAATTTGCAACACTTTTTTATTTATTTTCTTTATTTTTATATAATTTTTATCATAGATAGCGCAATTTACTGAATAATTTTTTATTGACATGACAACGTTTTCTTTTGACAGCGAATAGAATCTCCCTCTATACTGAAACAAGCTTAAAGCCCACCATGGTGGGGAAGATTGTTTCATAGGAGAAACTATATGAAAAAATTACTGACAATCGTGCTCTGTTTCGCGCTCTTGAGTTCGACGCTCTTTGCAGGCGGCGCTAGTGAGGCCCCCGCTGCACAGAAGGACTCCAATGTAGTCAAAATTGCTCTGATCATAGAGAGCACTGTTGACGACAAAGGATGGGGACAAGCAATGCATGACGGTATCATCGCCGCACAGAAACAACTTCCCGGACGCATCGAGTATGCGTATACCGAGAAGATGATTCCTGTCGATGCAGGTTCGGCTGCCCGCCAGTATGTTGCTCAGGGCTTCGACATCATCATCGCCCATGGAGCACAGTACAAAAACCTTATTATGGAAATGGCTGAAGAGTATCCAAAGGTAACTTTTGCCTTCGGAACCAGCTCTGAAGTCGGCCCATCCAATGTTTTCACCTATATGCCGGAAAGTGAAGAAACCGGTTATCTCTCCGGCCTGATCGCTGGAATGACCACCAAAAAGAACATTATTGGTGTGGTCGGACCTGTAGATGCTGGTGATGCTGCTCGCTACAACCGTGGATTCGTTCTTGGTGTACAGGCTGTGAATCCTAAAGCTCGAATCATGGTTGCACACAGTGGCTCTTTCAGCGATTTCGTACGTGCAGGAGAAGTAGCCCAGTCACAGATCCGAAGCGGCGCCGATGTCCTTACCGGTTCTGCCCAGCAGGCTCTTGGCGCACTTCGTGCAGTAGCAGACTATCCTAACCAGGACATCTGGTGGGTTGGTCAGGATATTGCCCAGATTCACATTACTGAAGGCTACAAGGTTATTGCAGCGTCTTCCTACAACTATGCCTCTGTCATCGTCGGCTTCGTAGAGAAGCTTGACGCAGGAATCAGGGGAGGACAGGTAATTCCTTTGAACTTCAACAATGATGGATTTGTTTTCCAGTTCAACGAGAAACTGAAAGATATGTATAGTGGTGCCATCGAAGCTAAGGTCAATGAGACGATCGCCAGCTTCAAAGCCAAGAGTGGAACCATCAACTACACCAGTGTAGATTATTCAAAGCTCTAAACAACACATTCTCCAGTCATGCAGCGCCCTGTTGCATGACTGGCTCTTTTTTATTCTAGACGGAGGATTCCCCCCATGGAACTCACATACCCTAAGATCACCAGTCTCAGGATGGAACATATCACCAAGCGCTTTCCCGGAGTCCTTGCCAGTGATGACATCAACCTCTCTGTCAAAGAAGGGGAAGTTTTAGCTCTGGTTGGAGAAAATGGAGCAGGAAAAACGACGCTGATGAACATCCTCATGGGATTATATCAGCCTGATGAGGGAAGAATCCTCATCAACAATCAGGAAGTACGTTTTAAAAGCCCAAACGACGCGTTTGCTGCAGGTTTGGGAATGGTTCACCAGCAATATATGTTGGTTCCCAATATGACTGTCCTGGAAAATATTGCGCTTGGCTTCAAGCAGGCTTGGTCAGCCTTCAAATTGGACCTTTCAATGGTCAGAGACCGAATTGCTGAAGTATCGAAAAAATACGGGCTCTTTGTTGATCCCGACGCATATATCTGGCAACTCTCGGTAGGAGAACAGCAACGCGTTGAATTAGTCAAGACACTCTGTCTTGGTGCACGCTTCTTGATTCTTGACGAACCGACTAGTGCCCTCACGCCGCAGGAAACGGATGAATTGATCATCCTGCTCAAAAAGATGAGCAGTGAACTCTCAATCATCTTCATCAGCCACAAGCTACAGGAAGTCAAGGATCTCTCTGATAAAATCGTGATCCTACGTCATGGAGCTGTTGTGTTTGAAGGCAACACCCATGAACACTCCCCCTCCGACATAGCTGCCTTGATGACCGGCCATGAGGTTGAGCTCCCCCTCAACGAAGAGCCTCCCTGTGAAGGTGAGACTGCTTTGGATATAAAGAATATCAATGTAAAAAGTGATAGGGGATTCTTGGCATTGAAGGGTCTGAATCTTACTATACGCAGTGGGGAAATTGTAGGACTTGCCGGTGTTTCAGGCAATGGACAACGAGAGTTGGCCGAGGCGATAAACGGGTTGAGAAAGGTGGAAAGTGGTGAAATACTATTCTTTGGTGAGAACATCGCCAACAGAAGTCCTCAGTATGTCATCGAATCGGGGATGGGGTATATCCCAGAAGAGAGGAATACAGAGGGGATAGTGCCAGCTTTCACCCTCAAGGAAAACCTTATACTCAAGGATACCGAGCGAAAAGAATTTTCAAATCATTCTTTCTTAAAAAATAAGAGTATTGAACAGAATGCAAATGACCTAAGGGTCAAGTTTGATATTCGCAGTCCAAACATCAATGTGGCGGCAGGTTCTCTCTCAGGAGGGAACATCCAGAAGGTCATTCTGGCAAGAGAGCTTTCCAGAAATCCAAAATTCCTTATCGCCGTCTACCCTATCAGAGGCTTGGACTTGGGCGCTGCAGAGTTCATTCATAAGCAGCTTTTGGAAAAACGCAGGGAAGGGATCGGTATCCTACTCATCAGTGAGGAACTCGATGAAATTCTCGATCTTTCAGACCGCGTAGCGGTAATTTTCAAGGGACAGATCCAGAAAGTCCTCGAACGCAAGGATGCCAACAGAAGAAGTCTGGGCATCCTGATGGCAGGAGTAAAAGATGACCAAGCAATTTAGACTTTTTTACAAGGCAACGATAATCCTACTCGCCATCCTTGCCGCAATGCTTATCGGATCGGTTATTTTGCTGACCATAGGAGCTAATGTCTTCAGGACCTATACAGTCATTCTCTTTGAACCCTTGAAGACGACCCTGCAACTAAGTGAGGTTCTGCTTCGTGCCATCCCCCTGACGATCATTGCGTTGGGAATCTCGGTAGCGTATAGAAGTGGAATCATCAACATCGGTGCTGAGGGACAGATGCTCATGGGTATTCTCGGAACCACTGCTGTCGCTCTCTCCTTCCCTGAACTTCCCAAAGTAGTCTTGCTTCCTATGGCAGTCATCGCAGGAGGCATTGCGGGAGGCGCCTATGGCTTCATTCCCGGTATTCTCAAAGCGAAGCTGCATGTCAGTGAATTACTCTCAACAGTAATGCTCAACTATATTGCTGCACAGTTCTACACGTTCATGCTTCGCGGTCCGATGCTCGACCCTGCTGAAAAGATTTCAGGAACAGGAACTCCTCAATCGATGAGACTGACTAGGAGTATATGGCTTGATAGATTCCTTCCCGGAACTCGTCTGCACACGGGTATCTTCTTTGCTCTGTTTCTAGCGCTTCTCATCTATTTGCTTCTTTGGAAAACCAGTTACGGCTATAAGATGAGAGCAGCAGGGGCAAGCAGCCGTGCCGCTAGGTACGGAGGGATCAATGTAACGTGGTATCTGGTCATCGCCATGGTGATCAGCGGAATGTTCGCAGGAATGGCTGGAGCTGTTGAGATAGCAGGAGTGCACCGCAGAGCGATAGAAGGAATGACCAGCGGCTATGGGTTCAGCGGCATCGTTGTAGCACTTTTTGGAGGGCTGCATCCTGCAGGCATCGTCCCTGCATCGTTCTTCTTTGGTCTGTTGATTGTTGGTGCTGATATGACTCAGCGCCTGGTAGGGGTTCCTGCAAACATGGTCAATGTACTACAGGGCATCATCATCCTGGTCATCGTATCGACTAAGATGATCCTTGCCGATCCATATCTTATGGAAAACATGTGGCGCAAGTATCAGAGTCTTACGAAAAAAACCAAGGAGGTGGAAGCATGAATTTCATTGTAAATATTCTCAGTCTGGGGATTCCCTTCTCCGTAGCGTTGCTTATAGCCTCCCTTGGAGAGATGTTCAACCAAAGAGCCGGGATCTTCAACCTTGGCTGTGAGGGAATTATGGCGATGGGCGCCTTCCTAGGAATGCTCATCCCCTACAGTATCGGGCAAGGTGGCCCTACTTCAGGCATTTACAATTTTATAGGTATTCTGGTAGCCATGGGCGTAGGAGCTCTATTTGGAATGCTCTTTGGCTTTGTCGTAGTGACGTTTCGTGCCCCGCAGGGAATCGCTGGCATCGGACTGCAAATGTTCGGAGTCGGGACTGCAGGAACGCTCTTCAGACATTTTGTCGGCGGAACCCAGTCCATCCCTGGGGTAGGCAATCTTCCTATCCCCGGCCTTTCCAACATCCCCATCCTTGGTCCAATCTTTTTCTCACATAACATACTTGTGTATCTTGCCTTCCTTTTCGTACCTGTCGCCTGGTACATTCTCTTCAAGACCCCGTGGGGATTGAGAGTTCGAGCAGTAGGAACCAATCCGAGGGCAGCCGACTCGATCGGTATCCAAGTCAACCGTGTCCGCTACCAAGCTCTCGCAGTTGGAGGTGCCCTTGCAGGACTTGCTGGTGCGTATCTTAGTCTTTTCCAGGCAAAGATGTTCAGTGACGGCATTATTGCAGGCCGCGGCTTTATTGCTGTTGCCTTGGTCTACTTCGGACACTGGCATCCAGTCAAAGTAATGGGAGGCGCGTTGCTCTTCAGTCTTGCACAGGCCTTGCAGCTTGCAATACAGGGACAAGGAATCAACTTCCCGTATGAGTTTGCTGTCATGTTGCCGTATGCTTTGGTAATTATTGTTCTGGCATTCAGCAAAGAAAGCCAGTTACTCGGACCGACATCACTGGGAAAGCCCTTCAACCGAGAGAAACGTATTTAGGAACTGCAACAGTAGAGGCAGCGCATGTTGCGCATCGCTGCCTTACTGGATTGATTGCAGAAATGTTTGTTGTTTTGCAACAAGCGAATGTTGTAAATTATATACATTGCAACGATATATTGACTATTTGCAATGAGTTGAAGACAATGAGGACGTATAGCATCACAGACCGACGCATCTTAGAAAGATGCTGACGCTAAGCGGCTAGCACCTGTTCCCAAAGCCAAAGACGTACTGAAGGTACGATGGAGAGCACAGCTATGTATGCATTCAGCGTGAATGGAAAATCCATAACCTATGATGGAGAAGATAAGAAGCTCTTGGTATTTCTCCGAGAGGATTTGAACCTTACAGGAACCAAGGACGGATGCAGTGAGGGTGCCTGCGGCACCTGTACAGTCCTTGTAGACGGGACCAAAATGAAGGCTTGTGCCATCCCTCTCTCCCGTCTTGAAGGTAAAAACGTCACTACCATCGAGGGCTTGAGCGAACGAGAAGCACAAGTATACGGGTATTGCTTTGCCGAAGCAGGGGCTGTCCAATGTGGTTACTGTACCCCTGGAATGATCATCAGTGCAAAAAGCTTGCTTGACAAAAACCTAGACCCAACGCTTGAAGAAGTACAAAAAGCTATCAAGGGTAATATTTGTCGCTGTACAGGATACAAGAAGATTGAGCAAGCCATACTTATGGCAGCCACGTACTTTCGAGAAAACCTCCCGGTTCCACAACAAACCGAAGAACCAAGACTTGATACGCGCTATCGCAGAATCGACGCAGAGCCCAAGGCTTTAGGAAAAGGGCTCTATGCAGATGACCTTCGCGTTGAAGGGTTGCTCCATGCAAAGGCAGTACGTTCGGCATATCCCAGAGCACGGGTGCTCTCTCTTGACACCAGCAAAGCCGAAGCCCACCCTGACTTCGTACGCGTGCTCTCAAGCAAGGATGTGCCCCATAATATTATAGGGCATGTCAAGCAAGACTGGCCTGTATTCATTCCTGTGGGAGAAATTACCCGCTACACAGGGGATGCTATCTGCTTGATCGTCGGTAAGCGGGTGGAGACCTTGCAAGAGCTCGTCAATCTGGTAGAGGTCACCTATGAAGAACTGCCTGCTGTGTTGGACATTGAAACAGCACTGTTGGAGGACACTCCCCATATACATGAAGGGGGAAACCTTCTCTCACTAGAGCATATCAGCCGTGGAGATGTAGAGAAAGCCTTCAAGGAAAGCAAATACGTCATCACCAGAACCTATAAGACGCCGTACACCGAGCACGCTTTCATGGAACCTGAGTGTGCAGTAGCACTGCCGGAGGGAGAGGACGGGGTATTGGTGCACACATCCGGCCAGTCGATTTACGACGAACAACATGAAATCAGCCTGATGCTCCAGCTCCCTGTTGAAAAGGTACATTGTCACAGCATGCTCGTAGGGGGAGGCTTCGGAGGCAAGGAAGATATGAGTGTGCAACATCATGCCGCCCTTGCTGCTTGGGTTTTGAAAAAACCGGTAAAGGTGAAACTCAGTCGTCAAGAAAGCTTGATGGTACATCCAAAACGACATCCGATGGATATCGAGATCACAACAAGCTGTGATGAGAAAGGAATCCTGACTGGGGTAAAAGCTGTCATCCTGGCAAATACAGGGGCGTACGCCTCTCTTGGCGGACCGGTGCTCCAGCGGGCCTGCACGCATGCCAGCGGCCCCTACAACTTCCAGAACTTTGAGGTTATCGGCAAGGCGATTTACACCAATATGGTTCCTGCAGGTGCTTTCCGCGGATTCGGGGTTACACAAAGTTGCTTTGCCGTGGAGTGCAACATCAACCTGCTTGCCGATGCGGTAGGGATGGATTATTACCAGTTCAGACGGCTCAACGCTCTCAAACCGGGCGATGTCATGCCCAACGGCCAGATAGCCAGCGAAGACACGGGCATCATCGAATGTCTTGAAGCTGTCAAGGATGCCTATTATTCCTCAGACAAAGCAGGTATTGCCTGCGGCTTCAAGAATAGTGGGTTGGGTGTCGGGTTCCCGGACACAGGTCGTTGTATTCTCTCTGTGGAAAACGGCAAGGTTCATATCAGAACCAGTGCTGCCTGTATGGGCCAAGGGGTTGCCACAGTGTGCACCCAGATGCTCGGCGAGACGTGCAGTCTGAGAGCAAACCAGATGATTGTAGAAGATCCTGATACCGTGCGCACCCCCGATTCGGGAACCAGCACAGCCAGCAGACAGTCTGTTTTCACAGGAGAGGCAGTTCGCAGAGCTGCTCTTGACCTGAAGCAGGACCTTCAGAAGCACAGCTTGGAGGAGCTTGAAGGTAAAGAGTACTACGGTGAATATACCTCGATCACAGATCCGATTACTTCCACTAAAAAGAATCCGGTAAGCCACGTGGCTTACAGCTATTCTGCACAGGTTGTCATCCTTGATGCACAAGGCAAACTAAAAAAAGCCGTTGCCTCATGTGACGTAGGGCAGGTGGTCAATCATCAGGCTCTCACCGGTCAGATTGAAGGAGGGGTCACCATGGGTCTGGGCTATGGACTTACCGAAGACTTCCCTATCGAGAATGGCCATCTCAAGGTCCGTTATGGCACATTGGGCTTACTGCGCTGCACAGATGTACCGGAGCTTGAAGTCAAACTTGTAGAGGGACCGCAAAAACATGCAATAGCCTACGGAGTCAAGGGTGTTGGAGAGTTGACCACCATCCCCACTGCCCCCGCATGCCAGAATGCCTACTATCGCTACGACGGCAAATTCAGAACTTCCCTCCCCTTGGAGGAAACACCATATAGGAAGAAGGGTAAATGAGACGTAGAAAGCAAGATATTTAGTTTCCTACTGCACAATCATGTTCGTATCCATAGGACTAATATGTACCGTAATCGTATTACTGTAGAGCCCGGAGACTTTGTTCTCGACATCGGAATAGGAAATGTCTCCGACCTCTAGTGATCTAATATTGTCGGCACTGAAAACAAGTCCATCCCAAGGAATTTCTTCATTGTTATTAACGACTTGCCCGCCAAGGTAGAGCACAAAGGGTATATACGTATCAACATTCTCATGCTTAAGCAAAAATAAATCGTCGAGGCTCCCATTGCCATCAACAAATCTTAGATTAACGCCATAACTGTCGTTGATATCCGAGCCATAGAGAGAGATTCTTGCTTGTGCTATCTGAACCTTCTGATTAGCCCCAATTGCTCCGAGTAGGTTAAACTGTCCTCCAGGAAGTACCTCTTCGATGCTCAGATGCGCATACACCTGTTCTTGTTGGATTACTCCATTGAGATAGTGTTCAGACTTCTTGTTATAGTTGATGGAATAGAAGGGTAAAGCAGTATCGGAAGAATCAAAAGGCAAGACTTCTTCAAAATAGAGGTCATACCCCCATTGGGGATGTAGCGTATGCCGCCTGCTGATGATCTGAAAGTTACCCAGATTATGACCGCCTACTCCTTGAAACTGAAAACGAGCTCCTTCGGCCTGAGCAGCATTGTCAATATTATTTATAGCAAGAAAAAAGTCTACTACAATGGGAAAATCTGAAGCATCGAGCAAATGATTAGATTCGACAAGAGGATCTTTTCCCGTTCCCCAGTTGATGCTTTTGACCACAGGACTTTTGTTGCCGCAGGTAATCTTTGCAACAAGTCGAGCTCCAAAATGTTTTTGCCAATTGATTTCCTTCGAACTATCCAATCGATACTCACTCCCGTTTCCCCAATGGTTCGATCGATCGAGTCGTAGACCGTACATGGTGTAATTGGTGTTCAGACGCAGCACCTGAAGGGTTCCCACCTCGCAAACAACAGCATACCCAGGAATTGAAACCTGAAAATCACTGCCATTACGAATGGTGGTATCAAACGACTCTTGATAAGTTACAAGAAATTCGGTCGACATGTCCTGTGCAGGAAGAAAAGAGAGGATGCAAAACGCTATAAACAGTACAAGTAGATAGTACCGACATCTTAAAACACTCATAGTGACATAATACTACTATTGAGTGAGTAATCAAGGGTAGCAATAGAATTTTCTATATTGCTCGATCAATGCTCCAAAGACGAAGCAAAAACCATCCTGTTTCTTCCCGCTTCCTTAGCTGCATATAAGGCTTCATCAGCAAATCCTATGAGGTCATCCAAGGAACATTGTGGCGTAGAAATCGCGATACCGATACTTACCGTGATACTGATCAAGCCTTGTCGGGTCTTAAGAGAGATACCGCTGATTTGTGAAAATAGTGAAGAAAACAAAGCTTCAACCTCATCCTTGGCGTCCATGGGAAAGAAAACCAAGAATTCTTCACCCCCAAAACGACTTACGTGCTCATCAATGAGAGTAGCCTCCTTGAGTCGATTCGCAAGACCTATCAATACATCATCACCAACTTGATGACCGTAGGTATCGTTGATTCGTTTGAAATGATCGATGTCGATCATGCCAACCGCAACGACCGAGTTGTTTCTTCGGGCGAGTAAAAGAGCTTTTTGTAAATTCTCGATGATGGCTCTTCTATTGAGCAAGTCGGTCATGGGATCGTGGGTTGCTTGATGAGCCAGCAACTCCCGGCTCTCTATCAGCTCTTTTTGCATCTCCAGCAGACGCCTGCCAACTTCTATCCTGGCCCGAAGCTCTCCCACATCAAAAGGCTTGGTTAAATAATCATCAGCTCCAGCATCCAAACCTTGGATGATGTCGCGCTTCTCCCCTTTCGAGGTAAGCATAATGATATAGGGAGGAACCCTTTTCTGAGAGGCTCTTACCTTTTCAATAACCTCCAAACCATCCATCTTCGGCATAAGCAAATCAAGGATCAATAGTTTGGGGGAATCTTCTTGTCGCAGTATCTGCCAAGCCTCATACCCATCTTCTACCGCCAAAACATCGTGGCCTGCCTTCTGCAGCACTGCACTGAGCATCGTACGTGAAGTATAGTCATCTTCTGCTATGAGTATTTGCATCATTCCCCCTGAGTCTCAACTGCTTCAGAGCTATTCATAACCGCTTCCAGCTCAGCATAAGCTTTTTCCAACGCCGATACCAAATCAGCTACTACGTCCGAATTACCGCGTTTTGAATCTTCTTCAAGCTTTAATGCAATCGAGCGCAACGCGTCTGCTCCCATATTTGCAGCCGCTCCCTTAATCGTATGAGCCTGACGCTCCAGCATCTTAAGATCACCAGCTTCTACATAACTCTTCAATAGCTGAATCTGCTTAGGCATGTCTTCCAAGAAACCCTCGACAATGGCCTTGACAAGCTCTGCATCCTGCATCATTCGTTCGAACAGCGCATCCCTATTCCATATCTCATGTTCTGCTTGCATCGCTATAGCTTCATCTCTAGACTCGGCCAAGCTTGAGCCTTGTGGAAGCCAGCGATTGAGGACCTCTGACAGAGCCTCTGGCGTAACTGGTTTTGCAATGTAGTCATTCATTCCTGCATCAAGACATTTCTCTCGGTCTCCCTGCATGGCATGTGCTGTCATCGCGATAATTACAATATCCCTGTATGGTTCGTTCATCCTTCGTATTCTACGTGTTGCCTCAAGACCATCCATCTGTGGCATCTGAACATCCATGAGAACAAGGTTGAAAGCACCTGTTTTGATCATCTGTAGAGCTTCAATTCCATTGAAAACACCACTTGCCTGCAATCCAAGTTTCTTGAGTATACCCAAGGCAACCTGCTGGTTGGTAATATTGTCCTCTGCAAGGAGAATCTTCACATCTGATCGTATAAGGGTCTCCTTAGCTCTCTTGACAGAATGCCGTGTCAGAATGGATAGGCTATCGCCAGAGGAGTCCTCTTTTCTCTCTGAGACTGCAAGGGCGAGAACGCTTCTCAGCTCATGGTGTCGTGTAGGCTTGGTAAGATACGCTACAAAGCCGATCTCCGCAAAACGCCTTGCCTCTGAAAGTGTTCCCAAAGAAGTCATCATCACCATATTTGTATGCTTGATCAAAGGATCGGCTTTGATCACTCTTCCGAGCATCTCACCGTCCATGCCGGGCATCTGCATATCAAGGATGGCAACATGATAGATCTTTTTCTTCTTGACTGCTGCCTTGAGCATCTTAATCGCTGTAGGTCCGTCTGATGCCAAATCAATCTCCATGCCCCACTGAGTCATCTGCTTGTATAGAATTTCTCTATTGGTAGCATTGTCATCAACAACAAGAGCTCGTAATCCTTGCAATTCCTTTGGAGGAATCGCATCGATTCTATTTTCCTGCGGTTGTTTCTTGAGAACCACAGAAAAAGAGAAGCAAGACCCACGACCTAGTTCACTCTCGACAGCTACAGAGCCACCCATCATCTCGACAAGCTGTCTGGAAATTGCAAGGCCTAAGCCGGTTCCTCCAAATTGTCTGGTAGTCGAAGCGTCAATCTGGGTGAACTTATCAAAGAGAAGAGAAATTTTGTTGGAATCTATTCCTATTCCAGTGTCACGAACGCTGAACGTAAGGGCAAGGGCATTCTCATCTTGCGATGCAGCAGAGGACTCATCACGTTTAACGCTGATGAACACTTCTCCTTTTTGGGTGAACTTGATTGCATTACCTGCTAGATTGATCAAAACCTGTCTCAACCTTCCAGGATCACCGATCAACTGGGTATCTACGTCAGGCTCAATGGCACACAATAGCTCCAAGCCCTTGTCATGAGCACGAAGGGCTAGACTGTCGGCAAGGTCTTCGAGCAGACTTTCAAGATCAAACTCAAGAGCTTCCAATTCCATCTTGCCCGATTCCAGTTTAGAAAAGTCCAGAATATCGTTGATGATATTCATCAAGGACTCACCACTGGCCCGAACAATATCACAATAATGCCGTTGCTCATCTGTAAGCTCTGTATCCAACAGAAGCCCCGTCATACCGATCACTCCGTTCATCGGGGTTCTGATCTCATGACTCATATTGGCCAAGAAATCACTCTTTGCAATGTTTGCTTCTTCCGCCCTCTGAGCAAGTTCATTGGCATAGGCCATCTGCTCAGACAAGGAAGCATTCATGCTCCGTAGCTTCTCTTCAGCTTTCTTCCTGTTCTCAATACTGACCAACATCTGAGCGAACAACATCAAAAGCTGTTGTTCTGTTTCAGAATAGATATGATATCTGCGAACCGAGTCAAAGCCCACAAAACCCACGCATTTCGAGCCATCCATCATAGGGAAGGTCAACAAACTCTTGATTCCTTGTGGATAAAGAATATCACGAAGATTTCCTTCCTCAAGAGCCAATACATCAGGAATATAGAGAGGATTACCCTGCATATGGGAGGACACCCACTCAGGTACAGCCTCCATAGGCACATGCTGCAGTTCTTCAATCTGTGGGATTGTACCCTCTGAACACCACTCGTAGGTATTGTCCATATCTTGGGTTGCATCATTATAGCTGAAAATGTAACTTCTATCGGCTTCTACGAATTCTCCCAACTCCTGCAACGATTGATTGATTGCTTCTTCTACTCGATCCAAGGGAAGATTGATGTACTTCGTAGAAATATTCATCAACAGATACTGTAAAGCTGATTGTTTTTCCAAAAGTTGCTCTGTTTCTTTACGCACCGTAATATCAGTATCAGAACCTCTGTACCCAACAAGGTCTCCAGTAGCAGAAAAAACAGGAAGTCCTTGGGTGGAAACCCAAAGAACCTCACCGGATTTTGCTTTGACCCGATGTTCAAGGTCGATGAAACGATCGGCTTTTTCCTTCCCCGCTTTTGCCTGGGCAAGCAACAAGTGCTTATCCTCATCAAGAAGCAGGTCGTAAAAATGCATGCGTCCTACAATTTCCTTGGATTGATAACCGAGAACATTTTCTGCTACATCGCTGATGTAGGTATACATGCCCTTCTCATCAACCTCCCAAGCGATCGTCCTCGATTGCTCTGCCAATTGGTTGTAACGATCATGGCTTTCTGCAAGCAATCGCCGCTGCTCATACTCTTCGGTTACGTCCCTAAAGACGAGAACCGCACCTAAAAGATCGCCGTTCTCAGCTTTAATCGGGGCGCAGGAATCAGCAATTTGATACTCCGAGCCATCTTTGGAAATGAGCACTGTATGATTGGCAAGCCCAATGATAACCCCTTCCTTAAGAACTCGCTCTACTGGATTGAATGCCTGCTTCCGCGTCTGCGCCTGGATTATGTTGAAAACCTCATAGATGGGTTTCCCCACTGCCTCATGATGGGTCCATCCGGTCAAATCTTGGGCAACTTGGTTCAAGTTTGTTACGTTGCCTGCAGTATCGGTTGCGATTACCCCATCACCGATGGAAAACAGGGTGGCAGTAAGCTGTTCCTTGCTTTCGTGCAAGGCTTTTTGCTTACTCTGAATCAACGTATCGGTTCTTTTAAACAGAACATACAGAAAACCCAACATGGCAAATAAGAGAATCCCCGCAGAGGCAATACCAAATAGGTAGAGTTGCCTCGAGAGGTTTAGTGATTCGGTATTGTTCATCAAAAGGTACACCGTTCCAATTGGTGCATCTTCAGCAGAAGACAAAGGAATACCCAAGGAAACATAAGAATCGGTATCTTCGGATTGTACCTTGAGAATTTTCGATGAACCATACTCGATTGCCGTTGCTGCGACATCCTGAAGTAACGATGCATGCATACCACGCAAAGAGCTATAGCTAAGAGCTTCTTCTTCAAGCGTATCCCAACGAATTAAAGAATTCGCAGATCCATTAAGGGCTTCCCATAATGACTTATCAAGCAAATCTTTGTGCAACGTGACAAGTATTTCAAGATTCTCACGACTTTCAACAACATGCAAAAGATCTGTAATATCTTTGGATACCATCAAATAACCTACTGTAGCCTGTTCTTGTTGTAGGGGAACTACAGCTTGCAACCTAAGAGAATTACTGCTCTCTCCTACATGGAGTCCGGAAACAACCATGCCCTGATTCTTTGCTTGCTGTGCAAGTGGACTTTGACTGGTCATGGTTGTCTGTGAACGTTGATGGAAACTCATCAGTACTTCCAACTGCTCATCCAGAATAGTAAGATACCCAATGCCATGCTCGTCTCTAAGCACCTCATAATACGGACGGTATAAGGCTTCGAGACGTTGCCTATCTCCTTCCTCAAGGGCCTCTTTCTTATATTGGGATGAAGCTAAAACAGAAGCTAAGGCTTCCATTTTCATGCGTTGTTCTTTCAAAATATGAGCAAAATCATCCCGTAAGAGTAACAACGTTTCACGATCGGAACTTCGTTGCACCCGTTGCTCCTGTCTAATGAATAAAACGCTTGCAAGAAATATCACCAGAAACAACATACTCCCGACGGGAACCATTAATCGGGCATTGATGGATTTGCCCGTTTGCTTATCTGCAGTATGCTGAGCAAAAAAGAGTGTTGATATCAGGATCAATAGAACAATAATCAAGGCAACAGGGATGATTGACTTAGAAAACACCTGCCAGCCCCAGTATTCAGCATTGATATCCATACCAAGCAAAGCAATGGTACCATCGGATGCAGGATCGACAAGAGGGACCAAAGCTGACACCCAATTGCCCCAAGCATCTTTTACAGGACCTTCCACGAAAGCTTTCTGTTTATAAAAAACCTCAACAAGCTCTTTGCTCGCTTCGTTGTATACTTCTCCAGGAAAGCTATGGTCCTTGGAGTATTCTGGCTCGGCATCAACGAGGAAAATTACGTTTCCTTTTGCATTCCTACCCATCAGATAAACAAAACGAATGTTTTTTTTCGATGCTTTCATCGATTGTAGTTGGTTTTTCAGTACTTGATAGGCTTCGGTCTGCAGATCTGCTTCAGTACCGCTGAGCATCGCCACCTGTTGTATAGAAAGGGTTTGACTGAGCGATTGCGCCATGGAGAGCAAGGTGTCTTTTTCATGCTGATGGGCAGAGAAAACTACGCCTACGCAGCTTGCCAATCCAAGAATAAGTATCAATATATACACGAACAAGAACTTTGATTTTTTATGTACTCTATTCTGCACCGAACGACCCATATATGCACCACCTTTATATAGTTACATCAAGCTACCATGTAATAGCATATTTTAATACAATTTTTTTGTATAGATACGGCCAAACTCGCAACATCTTGAAAACCTCGCAAACTTGTGCATCAATTAAGAGGAACCGGTTCGGGGTTTACACCATACTTGCTCATGAGGTCAGATTACAATGCAATGGATAGAACGCCTCAATGAGGCTCTGCGCTATATCGAAGACAACCTAGACGGTGAAATAAGCTATGAGAAGGCAGGAAGCTTGGCCAACTGCTCGACCTATCATTTTCAAAGGATGTTTAGCTATATCGCAGGAATTCCCTTAGGAGAGTATATCCGTCGGAGAAGGCTCACCCAGGCAGCCCTTGCCCTGCAACAAGGTCAAAAGGTGTTGGATGTGTCTCTTGCGTACGGGTATGACTCACCTACCTCCTTCAGCCGTGCGTTTCAAGCCGTTCATGGCTTGTCACCATCACAGGCCAAGAAGGAAGGGACTGCCTTGAAAGCGTTTCCTAAAATCAGCTTCAGTCTGACCATCAAAGGAGAACAAGCAATGGAGTACAGAATCGAACGAAAAACAGCGTTCCGGGTGGTGGGAACTTCACTCAGGCTGAAAAAGGACATGGAACAGAACATGCGGGAAATCCCCCTGTTCTGGAACGAGAAGACAAAGGATGGAACCATAGCCCGACTCTGCTCCCACCTCAAGGAGTCAGAAGGATTGCTCGGTCTGTGCACGAACAGTGACGACAAGGATCATTGGGTCTACACCATCGGAATAATCAAAGAAGAGGGTACCATCGAAGGTTTTGAGAGCCAGATTGTAGACTCGGCGCTTTGGGCGATTTTCCCAGGCAAGGGTCCTATGCCTCAATCCATTCAGGAAGTGGAAAGACGTATCATATCAGACTGGCTACCTACCAGCGGCTACGAATTTGCCGATGGATTTGATGTGGAAGTGTATCTTGATGCCGATCCGACCAACCAAAGCTTTGAGGTATGGATGCCGATCAAGAAGGCAAGCGAAGCTTAACAATGAGGCAATAGAAATCGGAAATGGGGGCTATAGTGCCCCTTCCCGATTTCTTTAAACCTTGAAACATGGTATCGTTTTCTCATGTTACTGACCAATACCCGTTACCTCACAAGCGACTTTGAACTACAGTCTGCTGATATACGAATTGAACATAACTTGATTACGGCAATCGAACATACCCTTGAACCCAAAGCAGGGGAAGAGGTTGTCGATTGTACGGATTTCCTGCTCTACCCTGGCGTATCTGATTGTCATGTCCACACTCCCGACACCCTCTTTCGAGGCCTGTTTTGTGACATGCCACTGCATAGCTGGTGTGATGATTCTGTCCAAGGAAAACTGCAGCAACAGCTCTTTGAGTACGTGGACGAGGCAGTCGATACTCCAGACTTTCCAATCCTGACGCTCTATGCCTACCTGCAATACCTCAAAGCAGGAGTAGTCTGCATTGTAGAGACCGGGCAAGCTGACAATAGTAGCCAAGCTCTGGAAGATTGTGCTCAAAAGATAGGGATTAAAGCTCTTGTTGACTGGTATGACGACTCACCCCAACAAGACATTACAAGCCCTCTTTTTTCACGAGGCACCCACCTGCCGGAAGAGGAGGAGCTCCAAGAGGATACCCTGCAGAAAACCATCGAGCGTGTGAGCACTACCAAATGGCCGTTGATGACCCACTGCTTGGAAACCGAATTCCGAAAAGAAGAAGTGCTGAGGAAGTTTGGCTGTTCCACAGTAGAGCTACTTGCAAAACACAGTCTGCTCAACGAAAAGACAATTCTCTTTCATTGCATCGAAACCTCAGAACATGATCGAGAATTGCTGGCAAACAGCAAAGCCCTGTTGGTACACTGCCCTATTTCCAACAGACTTTCAGCAGCCAATACCATGGCTCTTACAAACCTCCTTGATAAGAAGGCTCGCATAGCGCTGGGAACGGATTTCCTCACCCATGATATATGGGAAGTGATGAGAGCAACCTATGCAGAACTCAAGCAGAGTAAAACTACCGAGGCCTACGATGCCAAAACCGTCTGGAAGCTCGCCACTACCAGCTGCTGCTCCGAATTATATCAAGGACGTATTGAGATAGGACATCGAGCAGATCTTTTATTTGTGAAGGCCGCTCTTGAGCTCTCTCCGCTCATACAAACAAAGGGGTTTTCAAACATAGCGTACAACACACTCATGCATACCCGTTCTGAAATGATCGATTCGGTCATGGTCGACGGAACATTTGTAATCAAAAAGGGAACTTGCACTACGGTGGATGAAGAGGTTCTACAAGCCTCCTATCAAGCTCTTTTGCAGCGGGTATACAGCAAGGTGATGGTGTAAACATCTTATATTACACTTTTACATTTTTTGTAATTGTGTTAAGTTAAGAGTATTAGAGGACACCATATGAAATTACCAACGTTTGAAACCATAGTAACTAATCTAAAACAAGATCTTGAATCATGTTCAAGAGCATTACATCTCTCTTCTGTAAAGAACTCTCTCGAAAAACTATTGAGTGCAAAACCCTCCTGGCCTGCCTTGAAGATCGGAGACCTTGTTGCACCAACGCCCATCGTGCAAGGCGGTATGGGAGTGGGCATCTCACTCTCCTCACTTGCAAGCGCTGTAGCAAACGCAGGGGGTATCGGAGTCGTGGCTGCCAATGGAATCGGCTTGCTCGAAAAAGATTACTACCAAGATGGACAAGGTGCAAACCTCAGAGCGTTCCGACGTGAAATCCAGAAAGCTCGTGCGCTGAGTGACGGAATCATCGGGGTGAACATCATGGTTGCAGTCAATGACTTTCATCAATTACTCGATGTTGCAATAGAAGAGAAAGTCGACATCGTCTTTCTTGGTGCAGGACTGCCTATCAAGAACATCCCGGTGCAAAGGATGAGAGAGGCCAACGTTAAGCTTGCCCCCATCGTAAGCTCTGCTCGGGCAGTTGATATGATCTTCAAGATGTGGAGCAAAATCTATAATGACATCCCTGATGCCGTAGTCTTTGAAGGCCCAAAAGCAGGAGGGCATCTTGGCTTTACGGCTGAGCAACTAGACGACCCTGCCTATCAGCTAAAGGCCATTGTTCCCCAGATTGTAGAAACCCTTAAAGGATACGAGCAGCAACATGGGCGCACCATACCCGTGATAGCCGGAGGTGGAGTCTATAGCGGGAAGGATATTCAGAATGTACTCAGCCTAGGAGCATCGGCAGTGCAAATGGCTACCCGCTTCGTTGCTACCGATGAGTGTGATGCTGACATCCGTTTCAAACAAGCCTATGTCTCTTGCACAAAAGAAGACATAGGCCTGATTAAAAGTCCTGTGGGTATGCCGGGAAGAGCGATTAGAAACAAGTTCATCCTCGATACAGAAGCAGGCAACCGGCCTTCCTTTACCTGTGCTTGGAAGTGTCTTTCCTCTTGTAAGGCTCAAGAGGCAAACTACTGCATATCCATTGCACTGAACAATGCAAGAAGAGGCTTGCTCTCCAGTGGATTTGTTTTTGCAGGCACCAATGCGTACAGGATCAAGAAGATTGTGCCTGTACAAGCCTTGGTCCATGAATTAAAAAAAGAATACCAGAAAGCGATGCAGACCAAGCTCTCTGATTTACTATCAAGCATCACAGACTTACAGAATGCAATGACAAGCAAGGATGCAATACTGAGGGAACTCTCAGCCCTGTATGAAGGTGCGGTAGGCCTTCTTCCTACTGGACAACAAGCCATTTCCACCTTGAAGCAACAGTACCACAAGCTAGCTGCCCAGGTGGAAGACCTGCAACTGAACATAGTTGAAAAACTCTTTATCTCCTCCCTGTTGATGGGTTAGAGCAAAGAATCCTTTCCACTGAACACCTCTCGGACATGAAGGACCAAGGCCCCATGTCCAGGGTGTTGGGTAGGATTGAACGCTTTCATGAAGTCATAGTAAGGACCAAAGGTATGGTAGCTGACCGTTCCCTTGAGTTGGTACGCTTTTCCCTCTTTGGTAATAAACAAAATGCTAGCGAGGGTTCCTGATTCTATATTTTGTTTTGTCTTGTAAAAATAGTTGTCTGCAACAACAATTTCACTGTCTTTATAGAGATCGGTACAGGTTGCATAGATGCTGTTAGGCATCCCATTTTTATCGACAGTGGTCAACACAACTGCTTTATCCCGATTCTTCCATGCTTCACTGATTATCTTAGGTACCATAATAATTCCTCCAGCTCTATATCCTATGCTCATTTTTATTCTATTGGAAGAGTTCTTGCGCAATCGGACAATATTCTCTAGCATCAAAGCTGTGGAGGCCGGTATGGAAAGAAAGAGCTACACGCAATTCCTCAAAGATGTACTGATCTGCAGCCTTGGAGCATATGGAGGACCAGAAGCGCATTTCTCCATCTTTCTCGACCACCTGGTTTCAAAGAAACAATACCTTTCAGAAGAGGAGTTGGTAGAACTGCTTGCCCTGACCAGTATTCTTCCCGGGCCTACAAGCACCCAGACCATTGTATCAGTGGGGTACCGAAAGGGAGGAGCGCTCCTTGCTTTCTTGACGCTGCTTACCTGGGCGCTTGTTCCTGTTTTGGTAATGACTACGCTCTCTTTTCTCTATCAATTCCTCAAAGAACGACAGATCTCAGAAGAGGTTCTACGGTTCATAGGCCCGATGGCTGTGGGCTTCATCCTGCTCGCTTCGTGGAGGATAGGAAAGAAGGTGCTCACCGACAGACTCACCGTATTCCTCTTCCTTTTTGGAACACTATCGACGTATTTTATACGAACTGCATGGATTTTCCCCTTGGTATTATTGATCGGAGGGGCTACATCGGTATTGAATAGCACAGAGAAACAGCTGTTCAATCGAACAAAACTTACCCCTCCCTACCGATACCTTATCCTCTTTGTCGTGTTTACGCTAGGATCACTTACCTTCTCTTTATTAACCCAATCTCTGCTTGTTGTTCTGTTTGAAGCATTCTACCGCTATGGATATCTGGTATTCGGAGGTGGACAAGTGGTGGTTCCCGTCATGATGACAGAACTCGTCGATACAAGAGCATTCATGACCAATGAACAATTCCTTACCGGTTACGGCTTGGTGCAAGGCTTGCCCGGCCCCATGTTCAGTTTCAGTGCCTATGCAGGAGGAATGGCAGCACGTTCAGAAGGTGCGGTAGTGCAAATCCTTGCTGCGCTTGTCTCAGCAATCGGGATCTTCCTGCCTGGAACACTGCTCATTTTCTTTGTCTATCCTGTTTGGGAGGATTTGAAGAACATCAAGGCTGTAAAGGTTTCCCTCAAGGGCATCAACGCTGTTGCAGGAGGATTAATTACCGCTGCCGCCATTCTCCTGTTGCAAAAAAATGGATTCGCTTCCATCAATCTAATCATTACAGGAATTACGGTCTTGCTGCTTGCTACCAAAAAAATCCCCGCCCCATTGATAGTACTTTCCGTACTCGGAGCGGGAATTGTGTTGTAGAAAAACGCCTATCGGAACGAGTTCTTGTAGATGGTCAGGCAATCCTCATCGCTGAGGGTCATTGGATCGACCTCAAACAGGCCTCCCATGTTCTCTCGGGCGTTCTGAACCATCGCCTCAAGCTCGTCGGTGGTGATGCCGTAATCACTCATCTTCAATGCATCGACACCACAAGCTTTCTGAAGTTCCTTCAGAGCGACGACAAAGTCCATTGCCTGCACAGCGTCTTCCTTACCCAAAGCCTTAGCCATGTCTATCATCCTTTGATCGGAAACATGGTTCTGGGCGATATAGGTGTAGTAAGCCTCGCTGATCATGATCAACCCTGCACCGTGGGCCAGCTCTGGATGGAAGGCACTCATGGCATGCTCAAGCGAGTGCTCGCTGATACAGCCACTGGTGGATTCAACCATGCCAGCAAGGGTGTTTGCCAAGGCAACATCCTCACGCGCCTGAAGATTCGCTCCGTCCTTCACAGCTGTAGGAAGACTCTTACCCAGCAATCTGATTGCCTCAAGGCTGTAGAGGTCGCTGAAGGTATTCGCCGTCTTGTTCAGGTATCCTTCGGTGGAATGAAACAGGGCATCAAAACCTTGATAGGCCGTATAGTGAGGAGGAACCGAGAGCATCAAGGTAGGATCGACGATACTGAGAACCGGGAAGGTGTCAGCATTGCCATACCCGATTTTTTCATTCGTCTCCTCCTTGGTGATGACGAACCAAGGGTCAGCCTCGGTACCTGTACCGGCAGTTGTGGTAATGGCGACTATGGGCAGAGGCTTTGTCTGCATCGGTTTTCCTTTGCCGCTTCCCCCGTTGATGTAATCCCATAGATTACCCTCGTTGGTTGCCATGAAAGCAATGGCTTTCGCACTGTCAATTACCGAACCTCCTCCGAGACCGATGACAAAGTCGCATTGCTCGGTTCTTGCAAGCATAGCTCCTTCGGTCACATGGGAAAGGATTGGATTGGGAAGAATTTTATCATAAAGAATATAGGGAATGCTCTGTTTGTCCAATTGCTCGGTCAAGAGATCCAGATAGCCAAATTTCCGAGTCGACGTCCCACTTGAAATCACGATCAACGCCTTTTTCCCGGGCAGTGTCTGTTCTGCCAAGGCCGAGAGCGAGTTGCTACCAAAAACTAGTTTTGTAGGAATGAAATAGGTTGCTTGCATGTGTGCCTCCTTAACCTATCTATAAAAGTACTGCTATCCAGGGAAAGCGGCAAGCTAAGACCCCACCATCCTTTGACAGCAGGGTCTTGAATCAAGCTACATCAATGAAGGGAGAGCCATGGTTACCGGGGACACGAAGGTAACCAACATAAGAACTATAATCATCATTGAATAGAATGGAAGAATAGCCTTTGTTGCCTTTTCTATTGATATCTTTCCAATTGAGCAACCTACGAACAGAGCAGACCCAACTGGAGGAGTGGTCAACCCGATAGCCAGATTGAGAATCATCATGACACCAAATTGAATGGGGTCCATACCCAGATGGGTTACTACAACAGGATAGAGGATCGGGGTGGTAATGATGATGAGAGGAGCCATGTCCATGATTGTTCCCAACACCAAAAGCATCAAGTTGATCAAGAGAAGGAGCACTACTCGGTTGTCACTGATGGCTAGCAAGCCGTTGGTGACTGCCTGTGGTATTTTTAAAAAGGCCATCAAGTACCCGAAAGAGGATGCCGCTGCTATCAAGCTCATGACCATTGCAAGTGTCTTGAGCGAGTTGCGCAAAATGGGACCCATCTGCCTGATTGGAATTTCACGATAGACAAAGAAGGTGATGATAAACGAGTAGACGGCAGCAACAGCAGCAGACTCCGTTGCCGTAAAGACTCCGCTGATAACACCACCTACGATGATGATGATTGTAAAGAGTCCAAAGAACGCATCACGAGCTATCTTGAGTGTCTTTCTCCAATCAGAAGACTCTTCTTTAGGATAACCACGTTTATGGGCGATAATTGCTGTGGGAATCATGAGCATCAAGCCAAGTCCGATTCCAGGAAGAAGTCCTCCAAGGAAAAGCTTTCCAACAGAGACGCCACCACCGGCGGCCATTGCGAATATAATCATATTATGACTGGGAGGAATCAAGATACCTTCACAGGCACTGGTTACCGTGACAGCGACGGCAAAATCAGGATCATAGCCGTCATCGACCATCATGGGTATCAACATTGCCCCGATGGAAGATACGTCAGCAACGGCTGACCCACTGATCCCACCAAAGAACATGGAGGCAAGGATATTCACTTGGGCCAAACCACCGCGAACTCGTCCGATAAGGGCGTTGGCGAAGGCAACCAGACGTCTGGAAATGCCGCCCTGACTCATTATCTCGCCGCTGAGGATGAAGAACGGGATGGCCAAAAGGCTGAAAGAGTTCACTCCGCTGACCAATCTTTGAACGATGGACATCATCGGTAAATTAAGGTACATCGCAGTAAAAACCGCTGAAAGGAAGAGAGAGAATGTAATCGGGAACTTAAAGATCAGCATAACCAAAAAGGAACTGATCAAAATGAAGGTTCCCATGCTTGTATTCATCATGATGTTGCTCCTTTCTTACACTTCATAAGGTCTTCATATGCATAGATACCTGCGTAGAGGATGATGAAAATCCCAACAATAGGCAGAACAATATAGTTGATCGAGTTGGGAATCTGGGTAGCAGGAAGGAATGACCTAGCCCCGTTGAGGGTCAATCTCCAACCATATATGACCAATATGACACCGATGAGGATTTCTAAAAGATCCTTGAGAACATCCAGTATCAGGAAAAATTTCTTCGGAAGTTTACTAGGCAACACCGAAATATTGATGTGCAGGTTCTCCTTGACTCCGAGGGCCATGGATATAAATGTAAACCAGATAACGATAACAAGGGAAATCTCTTCAGCCCAATGGATGCCGGACTTGAATCCGTATCGTAATACGACGTTAAGGAAAACGATGACAACCATCGCCAATAACATCACCATGGCTATTTTGAGAATCCATACGAACAAGGAGTCGAGTGCTTTCTTGAACTGCTCCATGGAATACCTCCAGTTTGGGTGATATGGCAAAAAGCGTGGGGCTTGAAACAAACCCCACACCTTTTGTGATTCGACCGATTCTTATTGAACTGCTTTGATCTTCTCAACCCAAGCTCTCTGTTCTGCGTTGAGCTGGCTCTGATAGAGCGGAGCCATTGCAGCAGCAAACTCAGCCTGATCTCTGATCTGGTTGATCTGGCTACCAGCGGCGCGAACTTTTGCTTCACTCTTCTTCTCATACTCTGCCCATGCAGCAACCTGCACAGCTTGAGATTCCTTGGCTGCACGTTTAATAATCACTTGGTCTTCAGCGGAAAGCCTGTCCATGGTGATCTTGGAAGCAATGATCATCTCGGGAACACGGGTGTGCTCATCGATGGAGAAGTACTTGGCAACCTCATAGTGGCTGGAAGAGTCATAACTGGGCCAATTGTTCTCAGCACCATCGATAACACCGGTTTGCAAAGCAGAATAAACATCACCATATGCCATCGGAGTTGGTACTGCACCAAGAGCCTGAACCAGACCCATCATCAGTGCTGACTCCTGTACGCGGATCTTCATACCTCTCAGGTCGGCAACGGTGTAGATCGGCTTCTTTGTGTTGTAGAAAGAGCGAGCACCACTATCATAGTATACCAAACCAACAAAGCCTTTCTCTTCCATTGAATCGAGGAAGAACTGTCCGATTTCACCATTAAGGACTTTCCACATATGATCGGCATCACGATAGAGGTACGGCATCTGCAATGCGTTCAACAGGGGCTGGAACGAAGCAAGGGGACTGATGGAGACACGAGTAAAATCGATACCGCCGAACTGAACCTGCTCGATGGCGCTCTTCTCGTCTGCAAGTTGTCCTTGGGGATAGACTTCAATTTTGATACGACCATCAGAATATTCGCCTACGAGGCGAGCAAATTCCTCATCACCGACAACGGTGGGATAACCGATAGGCTGATTGTCTGCAAGGCGAAGTACGATCTGTTTCTGAGCAGAAGTTTCTTTTCCACCCTGGGCAAAGACTGGTGCAACCAAAAGGCTGATCAGCAAAACGGCAATAAATACTTTCTTCATAAGGTTCCTCCTTCAGGAACAAGTAATAAAATGGATTCTGCTATAGTATCACCGAGGACAAGCTGAGACAAAAGCCAGAATTTTTTGGAAAATTTCCATGAATTCTATCTTTTGTCCTACCTCCCCTTCTGCTTTCAAAGAAATTCAGCCGTGCTATACTGACTCATCATGGATGAACACATATCTACAAAAAGCCAGCGCAGGAGACCAGGAACCTTGAGAGGCTGGCTTCTTTCCTTCAATCTAGCCATGCTGAGCATCATCTTGGTTTTGGTAATCATCTTATTTTCACTCGTCTTCTCTTTGATGGAAGAGATGCAGACCCGAAACAGCCGCTATGAAGCGTTGAACACGCTCAGCGGACACTTGATGCAAAGTCGTCTGCTTTTCCAGAACATTGCTTTCGAGAAAGAAGAAAAAGCGTTGATCGAACTTAGGCTTGAATTCGAGTCTGTGAATAAGAACGTGCAGACATCATTACAGAAACTTGCCATCGAGCATGGCCAGGATCGTGAGCGGTATTTCCTTCATAGAGGTATTTCAAACGGAGTAGTTTTCATCAATGAGCGGATAGAAGAACTCAAACAATTGGATGACGGTATTGATTTCTTCAATCTGTATTACACCATCGATAGAGTCTATACTTACTTGCAAGACTACACCTTCAATCATTACCTTTCGGCAGTGGTCGAAGCGGACGTTGCATGGATTAAAAGCACACAAGGAAGAATAACCGACTATCGAACAATCACAATATTATTGCTATTATTAATCTCCGTTTGCTATATATTTGCTGTGTATAAAATGACCATGTCCTTGGTCAAACCAGTCAATACCATGGTAAAAACGGCAAAAGAAATCTTCCATGGTACGTTTGACGGCCCGCCCATCCCCATAAGCGGACCAGAGGAATTGAATTACCTGCAACAGAGCATGAACCAGATGCGTCAAAGCCTCAAAGAACGGTTGGAGATGATTGAGGCTAATACCCAATTGGAAAAGACGATCCATGTTCAGGAGGTAGAACAACTACGTACTACCAGAGAACTGGAGAAAGCAAGGTACAAGGCTTTGCAATCACAGATTAATCCACATTTTCTCTTCAATACCCTGAACACCATCAGCAGGACTGCTCTTTTCGAGAATGCCAACACTACAGTTGACCTCTTGGACAGTCTTGCTTCCATCTTCCGCTATACCCTTGAATACCATGACGATGTAACCTTGAAACAAGAACTGGAGTTTGTGCGTGAATACCTGACCATTCAACAGTTCCGATTTAAAGAACGGTTGCATTATTCAATCAGGTGCCACCAAGACTTCGAGGAGGTCCGACTTCCTCCCTTGGTAATCCAGCCTTTTGTTGAAAACGCCATGATCCATGGGCTTGAACCAAAGATTGAAGGAGGTACGATTTCCATAGCAGTTCAGAGCAAGGATAAGCATCTGCATATTACCATCGAGGACAGCGGAGTCGGCATCACGAAGAACAAAACCACGAGCACCAAGAAGCAGAACAAGCAACACATCGGCATACAGAATATCAGCGATAGACTTGATCTTTACTATAAAGGGAAGTCAAGCGTCTTGATTGAAAGAATCAGTGAAGAGGGAGGAACAAGGGTAGTTATACTGTTACCCTATGAATTGACAGGAGGCAAACGTGTACACACTACTGATAGCTGATGATGAACCTCTTGAATGTGATGCAATCGAACTCTTGGTCGTACGGGCAAATCTACCGCTTCGTGTCGTCAAGGCTAAGAATGGAACCGAAGCAGTCACGCTTGCCAAGCAATTCGACCCTCAGATTGCCCTTCTTGATATCCGAATGCCCGGTCTCGACGGCCTCGAGGCAGCCCAATTAATTCGTGAACAAAATCCCTTTTGTCAGATAGTATTTCTCACTGCATGGAGTACTTTTTCCTATGCCCAGAAAGCAATCAGACTTGGAGCAAGCGAATATCTGGTAAAACCCGTACAACGAAAAGAAGTCTATGATCTGCTCGATCGTCTCATTGCAGAGTTGGATCAGAAAAAGGAAGATGCGCTACAACAAAAGCAAGAAATCCGAGCTGTCTTGAATCTGTTCTCTCGAGAATTTTTCGCTGCTCTGAAGTATGGAAGAATTACAGAGGAGGCTATGCGTTCCTACTTCTCGATGCAAGGCATTCAAACAGAGGAAGGAATTGCCTTGGTGATCGGTGGATTGAAGGAAGAAGCAGTTGAGTCTTTTTTCAGGCAAAGTCGTACTTGGGGAAAATTGCAACTAAGTTACTTCATCTCAATAGATCGGTTGACCGTACTGCTATTTTCCAATCAGAGTGCCAAAATTCTTGAACAGATAGCAGGATCTCACCAAGAGCCCAACATAACCATAGGTTCAGGATTGCCTTTCTCTAGACTCTCCGAAATACCCTACTCGATAGCTACAGCCTCTGTTGCGTATACACACGCCTATAAGAAAAACCTTCCTCTGCAACGTTACAGTGAAGTACTCAGAGTCCCGATGGATCGAAAAACCCTCTTTAATCTTAGCGTTCATATGCTCAAGGCCAGTATCGAAGGAGCAACAGAAAAAGCAAGAACTATTGCCCATGAACTGATCGACTGTTCACTTCTAAATTGTGATACAGAAGAGCAAGCAAGAGAAGAGTTGTTTGAGCTGCTTACAGTCTTCAGCTATGAAATACATAAAGCCATCGCTTTGTTGGATACGGTAGCGGTTCCCAAAACCTCAGTGATGGAACAAGAGATGTATCTCATGGATTTGATAGACGTTTCCACAAAGGCAGTACAAGCAGACCGGGCCGATCGCTATCAACGTTCATTCGATTTTGTTAAGCAGTACCTTGCGGAACACTTGGCGATGCCTCTCTCGGTTGAGGATCTTGCAAAATTGGTGGGGTTGAACTCAAAATATTTCAGCCAATTGTGCAAGACCTACCTTAATGCCACCTTCGTTGAATACCTGACAAAGGTAAGAATGGAAAAAGCATATCAAATGTTGGGAGAGGGAGGCTTTACCATTCGTGAAGTCGCCGAAAAAACAGGCTTCACTGACAGCAACTACTTCTCCAGGGTTTTCAGACAATATCATGGGAAGGCTCCCTCTTCGTTGAAGGAACATGAATAAAAGTTGTTCTCATTATGATTGATAAAAGAATGTCTTTATCCGCTTGCCTTCATACCCGACAGAAGGTTGCTCAAGACTAAAAGAGGGAGCGTGGACCAATGCTCCCTCGTAACTCAAATCATCCAGGGCGTTCTTCAGTACATCCCACGGGAAACAGCCAGAGCCAAAAGGCCCTCCTGTATTATCCCTTAAGTGCACACACCTAAGATAAATACCTGCACTGGCTATCGCTTGGCCAAGACTTGTCTCTTCAATGTTCATATGAAACGTATCGAGGTCTATACCGCAGTTGGGATGATTGACCGCTTGCACCAAGTGACGGGCCTGTTCTGCAGTTGGGATGAGAAAGTGCTCATAGCGGTTCACCGGAAGAACATTCAACATGACGTCCTCTTCGGAACCTATCAAGGATAGAATACGCAAGCTTTTGACACTGCGTTCAAAACAGGGCTTTAATTGATCTGTATTGCCCCGGCTACAGGGAAAAGCACCATAGAGAGGGCCGTTGAGAAAGCCTCCCCCCATCGTTCCGATTATTTGGATGATGGTTTGCATGTGTGCTTGACTAGCACGATGCTCATCATCATCCAAACTGCAAAGAGCAGATGACGGGATAACGCTGTAAGAAAGATCCAGTTGTTGGTTTCTTGCTTCAAGTGAGAGGCGTTTACGACTCAAGGGAGAAAGACTCTCCAAAAAATGAGCATCAATTTCGAGCTGGTCATAACCTTGCATCTTCGCCTGTCGGAGCACAAAGACTACGTCAGTCTTTTCATCTGAGGAGAACCTGTTGTAGTGAACCCCTAGGCTTCTCACAGTGAATTACCTCGCCATGATTATACCATACGGTGTTGCAAGAACGCTAGGCTACCCTCTTTTGAGCCGCCACCAATACCCCATGAAGGGACTAAATGCAAGGCCGAACTCATCCCAAGCCCAACCCATACCACCGTTTCCACTGCCTATCATATCCCCGTACAGAACCAGAGGGATGTAAGAGCCAAGAACCAAAGCTTGGGTCCTTTCTTCATTCCAGAACTCCATAGACAGATCCAAGCCGAGAGAACCTACTACCCAACGCTGTAAATTAACCGACAATCCGTAGACTTTCGGCCCTACAGTCACAGCTTTGGCAGCATTGATCCAAAACGTGTTGGTTATACCTGCTGTTACTAAAAAGCTTTGTGCGAACGCCTCCAAGACATCTTGGTCTTGCATCAGTGCAGAGACCAACACCCCGCTGAACGAGTATTGAAGGGCAGTGTTTACGGCAAACGTCCCAAGAGAAAGCCTTACAGCAGCACCTTGCGAGAGCATTGTGGAATCATAACCAACATCCAAAACAACGTTCTGCTGTGAGAATAATTGAGGACTCAGACAACATACCAAGATAAGAATCACCAGGACTTTTTTACCCATTTTTCTTGCATTCCTTCCAGTTGCTTTCACGGACAACTACTATACTTAGGCATAATATGGTATATTCGCTCTCATGAATACTTCACTAGATTGTCTCCCTTGTTTTTTCAAACAGACCCTTGAGTCAGGAAAGTTGCTCGGCCTGAGCACAGAATCGATCAAGCATATCATGGATGAAATCGGCAACGAACTAAAGAATTTTCCCTTGGAGATGAGCCCTCCTGAAATGGCGTACCACATGCAACGCATGTTCGTGGAACAAACAGGGGAAGAAGACCCCTACAGCGCTATCAAAACCATGAGCAATACAGAAGCGCTTGCGGTAATCGACGACCTGAGAAAGATTGTCAGAGACTCTGACACTCCCCTGAAAACTGCGGTAAAGCTTGCTTGCGCAGGTAATATCATCGATTATGGTGCCTTCCCGAGTGGGATCAACGTACAAGAAGAAATCAACTCAATATTGCAACAGCAGCAGGATACTGACAATAATTCTCTCTTTGACTTTGACAGCTTTAAGAGTGCGCTGAGTTCTGCAAACAAACTGCTCTATATCGCTGACAATGCAGGTGAAATCGTCTTTGACCGGGTATTGCTTGAAACCATTTCCAGGGAATTTCCTCAGGTTGCACTGTACTTCGTAACAAGAGGCAAGCCGATACTGAATGATGCGTTGGTCAAGGATGCTCTTGAGTGTGGACTGGACAGTGTGGCGACGATTATTGACAGCAAGAGTCAGACGCCAGGTCTTGTGCTGAGCAAAGCAGACCCAGAGTTTTTACAATTGTACCATCAAGCAGATATGATCATCAGTAAAGGCCAAGGCAACTACGAAGCACTCTCAGAAGCTGAAGGACCTCTCTTTTTCCTCTTCATCATCAAATGCGAGGTCATCATGCAACACGTTGGAGGAGCAAAGCGTCAATTGGTGTTGAAGCGAAAGGAGTAGAGAAGTTTTTTGGCACTATTCTTTTCGTATTGAAAATCCTCCCTATTTTAATACTAGGAGAGGATTTTTTATGCCCTATTTGTAAAAATGAATATTTTTTCTAATTGCCTGAATATTTATTTCATATTATACTGGACCCAAGAGGAAAGGATGCAGGAAGTAAGCGCTATCTATACAATCAGAAGTAAATACCAGAGTCTTAGTGCAAAAGAGAAGAAAATTGCTGACTTTATTTTGGAACACCCTAAAGACAGCGTGAACCCCAGTATCGAGGAACTTGCAGAGAGAATAGGGATTAGTGAATCGACGATGGTTCGATTTGCCAGAAAGCTCGGGTACAGCGGGTACCAGCGTTTTCGTATCGCATTGGCTCGGGAAACCATTCCATCGAACGAACAATTGTTCGAAACAGAGGTGTCAGAGCAAGGCGACGCTGCTGAAATTGTATTTAGGAATGCTTGTCAGAATCTTGAATCAACCTATGCGGCCCTTGATCGAAATACCATCCACAATATCTCTAAACTTATAGCAAAAAGTAGAAAAATATACCTTATGGGCCTCGGGGGTTCCAACACACTTGCCCAGGATGCCTACCATACATTTATCAGGACAGGATTGAACTGTCAGTACGCATCCGATTTCCATATGCAACTGATGCTTGCCAGCCAAGCCCAAAACGAGGATGCAGCCCTGCTCTTCAGTCACACAGGCTCAGGATACGATACCCTTGCCCTCTCTGAGGAGCTAAAATCCCACGGCTGCAAGCTTGCCATACTAACGAGCAACACCCGGTCCCCGCTTGCAAAAATCGGGAATCTCGTACTCGGTGTACAGGCAAATCCTTCCCATGTGGTGTCAGAGTCTTTTACCTCACGAATCACAACTCTGGCTCTGATTGATGTGTTGTATGTAGAAGTAATGGAGTTGTTGAAGAAAGATGGAATGGACAGTCTCAACAAAATGAGAGATGTAATAGCAAGACGAAGAGTATAATGGAGAATACAGCAATGAAAGCAGACATCGGTCTTATTGGCCTTGCAGTGATGGGTGAAAATCTGGTGCTTAACATGGAAAGCAAAGGATTCACGGTAGCCGTCTATAACCGCAGCATACAAAAGGTGGATGATTTCTTATCCAATCGAGCAAAAGGCAAGAACATAATCGCAACGCATTCCCTGCAGGCATTGGTCGACTCGTTGGCTACACCAAGGAAAGTAATGATGATGGTCAAAGCAGGCAAACCAGTCGATGACACCATAGAAGCGTTGCTGCCTCTTCTCGACAAAGGCGACATCATTATCGATGGAGGCAACTCCAACTATGAAGACTCAGAGCGTAGGGTCCTTTATGTTGAAAGCAATGGCTTATGGTACATAGGGACAGGCGTTTCCGGAGGAGAAGAAGGAGCTTTAAAAGGCCCCTCGATCATGCCAGGAGGATCAGAGGAGGCTTGGGAGTCTGTAAAACCCATCTTACAAACAATCTCAGCTCAAGTGAAAGACACTCCCTGTTGTGATTGGATCGGAAAAGGAGGAGCCGGCCACTTCGTCAAGATGGTACATAACGGTATCGAGTATGGGGATATGCAGCTGATCGGGGAAGTCTACGACTTGATGCGTCGTCTGCTCAAGCTTTCGAACCCAGAAATGCAGACAATTTTTTCCAGATGGAACAAAGGCGAATTGGATTCCTATCTTATTGAAATAACTGCTGACATCCTTGGCTATAAAGATATGGATGGTTCATATCTGTTGGATAAAATCCTCGATACAGCAGGACAGAAAGGAACAGGAAAATGGACGGGCATCAGTGCCTTACATGAAGGCATCCCCCTTACGTTGATTGTAGAATCGGTCTTTGCCCGCAGTGTATCCAGCCAGAAAGATGAACGACTTGCAGCAAGCAAGGTTTTTAATTTTTCTCTTACGAACAATATTGATGATAGCCAACTATATATCGACAAGCTGGAAAAAGCCCTCTTTGCAGCAAAAATCATCAGCTACGCCCAAGGCTTTGCCTTGATACAAGCAGCAGGAAAGACGAATAATTGGGACCTCAACCTTGGAAACATAGCCCTTCTCTGGAGAGGAGGATGCATCATTCGAAGCGCCTTCTTGGACAAGATCAGTCAGGCCTTTGCCAAGAATCCAGATGTACAGAATCTGATCATGGATCCTTATTTCTCTCAAATCATCAGAGAGAGCCATGAAAGCCTTAGAGAGGTCGTTTCTATTGCAGCATTGTCTGGTATACCCACTCCTTCTCTTTCAGCAGCTCTCTCTTGGTTTGATAGCTATCGAACCGAGAATTTGCCTGCAAACCTGTTGCAGGCACAAAGAGATTACTTTGGAGCCCACACCTATGAACGGATTGACCACAAACGGGGTGAATTCTTCCATACCAACTGGACAGGAAGAGGTGGCGACACCGCATCAACAACCTATACGGTTTAGGAATGTTTGAGATAAACGTCCTGTTTCGATATTCGTATACTATGTGCGTAGAATGAATTTAAATTCTACGCACGTTTTGTAGTATCTCAATTAATCAGATCAGCTAATTGATCACCCATTGCCAGGATATCAAGGCCCTTGGTGAATTGCAGACAGGTTCCAGAAGGATAGCGTACTTTCTCAACCCAGTGTTCAGGAATTGCAGATAATCCATACTTTGCACCCAGTATTGCTCCTGCAACAGCCCCGATGGTATCTGCATCACGGGCAAAGTTTCCTGCAAGGACCAGAGCTGAACGGAAATCATCGTGGCATAATCTCAAACAGCCAAAAGCTGCAGGAATAGCCTCAGCGGTGGTAGCCCAGGTGCTGGCCTTGATTTCATCATGAAGAGCCATCCAACAATCCAGTATGTTGCCGTTTGCTTTGTCGACGATCTCCAAGGCTCTGATCATATTATAATGAAGCCAGCTGTCTGAAGGTATTGGAGCAAGAGCTGCCTCAAAAATCTCTTCCCAGCTCCCATCCACCATGGCAACCGCTACTGCCGCCGCTACGGCCTGGGCTCCCCAGATACCATCATCGCTATGACTGATGGAGGCATCAATCTCTGCCATTGCGATTGCTTTTTGTGGATCTCCTGCGCAGATGATACCTACTGGAGGAATACGCATTGCGGTCCCATCACTGAGGTGGAATGTGTTGAATTTTCCACTTTGCGGCGGACGCAGACCCTTTCGGAGGTTGTTTGCTGCAGCAATCTCACTTTGGCCCCCACGTTTGAACTCATCTTGTACTACCACATCCTCAAACCAAGCTTCCACTACTGATTCTGTAGTAAGATTCCCCTTGACCTTGATCAAGGTCTTGGCAGTCAAGAGGGCAAACTCAGTATCATCGGTGCTCCAAGTCGCCCCTGCGTTGAAATCGGTGATAAAGCCGTAGCTTTCCCGATTCGCCTGCATCCTGGCGGCATCCCCGAAAGAATCCCCGATGGCCAATCCGATCAAAGCCCCTTTCGCCCGATCATTGACCAAGGCTCTATCAGTTACAAAATCGTTTCGTTTCATCATTGTGCTTTCTCCTGGACATCCATATTCCCAAAACTAACTCTTGCTCGATCATACATCGCATAGCCGATCATCCCATATGCATATGCATCATCCTCAACCTGCAGAATAGGTTCATCGTTCAATGCAAAGGTCAACATCGAACCTTCTGCCTTGAAGGAACATGCATAGTGCGTTTGTAATTGCAGCATTCGGGGTTGTTCGATCAATGCTTTGAGCACTCCCCCCTCATGCTTGAAGATACCAACAGAGCCATTATGAAACCCTCCATAATACCCCCTTCTTGCACCTTGAACCCGTATGCCCATCAATGAAGATGTTCCACTATGGCAGATAAAACTTCCCTTTATGTGAACATCCTTACTAAAATAATTTCCTGTCATCGCCTCGGCATGCTCTAAGCACATGCCATCCATCCATGTATTTCCTTGCTCGTCCTGTACAAGGTCCCAAGCACCATGATTGTGACTGAATGGAGTAATTGAGGCAAACTCCCTGGACTGCTGAGCAAGATCAATGGTGTAACAGCTAGGACCAGCAACCGAGAAATGCGAGAGGTGCAACACCCCGAAATCACGGTTTTTTGCCGGGGAGTTTGCCTCAAACAATAATCCAATTTCATCAATCATCGCACCCTTGAGGTTTGGATGATCCTTATCAATAATGAAGGAGAGCTCATGCCATTCTTGGTCGTAGACGACCTCATTGCTAAAAATAACAAGCTCAGAGGTACTGGTATTTCGCACATAGGCGCTCAAAAGAACCGACTCACCACTGAATTTCTCAAGTCGATAGCGCATCGAAACCCTTTGTGAAGGATAGACTGTAGGAGAAAACACCGGCATGTATCGTTCATCGTCAAAATCACTTCTTCGATAAAAAGGTTTATAGTACAGTCTGGTCGCATTTGGTCGGACCATCCTGTCATACAGCATCTGTAAACAACCGCCCTGGTTGGAGAGTGAGCATGCATGAGTATTCGAAACACGGAAACCGTGTGTCGATCCAGGAAGGGAAAAATCAAAATCCAGTACACCTTCCTGGAAAGCTACTTCTTCTGGCATGGAAATCCTACGCACCTGAAAGCTCAGCTTCGCCACCTGCTTGATATACGAGGGAATATCCATGATATTCAGATAGCCTGAGATTCCGGAGAGAGCTAGGAAGTCTCCGATAGGCTTGCGATACTGCTCTTCTACGGACTCAAGAGAACCTGCAACTCCTAGAATGGTACCGATGTTTCCTGCATTGCAGTCGGTGTCCCAACCAGCCATGGTTGCAATCTCCACACCTCTTGAGAGGGTTTTCCCATATAAAAGAGCCATGATGCAGACCCCGGCATTGGGAATGATGTGGCAAATCCCGTCATAGCGATCATAGCCCCAATTTTGCTGGAGATAGGACAGACACAATCTCCAATCTTCGGGATGCTGGTGGTAGAAATCCGTCACAGCATTGACGATTTTAGCGTAAAGACTATGACTTGAAATCTCCTGCAGAGCAGCATCGATGATGACAGATACATCATCCGAATCAAAGGCCTTTGCAATGGCTGCCGCCATAAAGGCAGCCCCTTCAAGGGCTTCACCATCGTGAGAGACACTTGCCGCAATCTTGGCATACCGGGCTGCAGTTTTACAATCACCGGGAAAGAGCAAACCCCATGTATCTATGAAAATCTGTCCCCCGATCTGCTGAGCAAGGGTTTCTCCATTCATCGCAATGGAGCCTGACATAGGAGCAGGAATCCCAGCTTTCAAGTTCAGATACGCGGTGTGTTCAGTACTTACCCCGTAACCTCCCCACCAAAACATACCCACCCCTTCACGGGTATAGTTGAGCCATGCCTCCGCCACATCAGAGCTTTGCAATACTTTTTCCTGCCCAAGGTCACTTAATGCGCGAAGAAAGAACACCGGCCCATTGGCATCATCATCTGCTGCGAAGTTTTTGAACGTTTTAATATATCCATGGATATCACCATAAAATCGTTCTATCCGTTCGCTACTCCATTGGCTGGGTTCCACAGGAGCACCAAGGCGAATACCTATATTCATTCCCAGAAAGCCTGCATACAGCCGGTTCAAATACTCAGAGGTTGTCATGTTCCTTCCTTCTACAGAGGTCGGGACAGATGTCCCGACCGATTATTCGATGAATTACTTCAATACAGTAGCAAGATACTGGCTGATTCTGGTTCCTCCAGCAGCATTCCATTTGGCAACAAACTCATCAAAATGAGAAACGGGGCGCACACCACGGATGATATCGGTGGAATACTCACGATAGAGCTTATCCATCGCATCCTTGAGCGGAAGCAGATCCTCAGGGAGCAGCACATTGGTATCGGGAGCGAAGTACTCAGCAGCTGCATTGAGCGAATCAATTGCTGGGGAGGAAAGGACTTCTCCTACGACAGTGGAAGTATCAAGTCCATTCATCGTCGGCCAGAACTTTGCCCACCAAGAGGGGAATTGCATAGTCAATACATATTTGCCGCCCTGTACATTGTAGTGAATGCCCTCAAGACCGAGCTTGTCGAGCTTCCTCCCCTCAGGTCCTGCCATGAATTCAAGCACTGACCATGCAGCTTCCTTGACCTTGGAATCAGCATTGATGGCAAAACCTCTGCTCTCCTTGGTCACATCGATGCTCTGATAGGCTTGGCTTACACCCTTAGCAGGAGGAAGAACAAACAGTTCAACCCCTTGGGTTTCCTTCATCTTATTGTTGTAGACATTCACAACATCGCCGGCAGTGCCACTGACAAAGGCTGCTGTTCCTTCATAGAAGGATTGCTCCATCGTCTCCCATGTCTTGGTAACATACTCATTGTCCAGAAGGCCTTCTTTGTACAATTTTGCATAGAAGGCAAGCTTGTTCTTCGTAGCTTCGGTAGCTACAGAATACACCCATGTGCCGTTTTCCTTGACGATGGTCGCAGTCACGCCGAAAGCATGGTTGAAAACAGAATCAAGCTTGAGGATTCCCCCATCGGTGGTAATCGGCCAACGTGCCATGCCACTGTCCTTGATCTCCTTGAACATTGCATAGTAGTTGTCGATTGTCGGATTTTCCAGCAAGGCCTTGCTGGTTTTAAGTTGTGCAAACCAATCAGAACGCATTACCGGAATCTGCACGCGAGCAGGAGCAAGCCACATCAAATACGGATAGTTGGCCATCGCAGCTTTATTATGGTCGGCCATGATAGCCTTGACGTTGGTTGACTTCTCAATATAAGGAGTCAAATCTTCGAGCAAGCCCTCCTGTGCCAACGGCTGATCGCCACCTTGGAAGTAAATCAGATCAGGACTAATCTGACCAGTTCTGAAGGCGATGGGAACAACGGTGGCATAGCTGCCGGTCGGGGCTGAGAGGATGACCAGATCGACATATTTGCCTTGCTTGGCCATGCCTTCCTCAATTGCCTTTTCCAGGATAGCGAGCTGCTGTGCGTCAGTGATTGGATCGACGTCCTTGCACAGATACGTAACCCTTACAGGATTCTGTGCAGTACCGATACCATCACCAACTGCAACAGGTGCAGATTCTCGAGATCCAGCGGCCATCACAAAGCTGCCGATGAGCAGGATGACCAACACAAGAGCCATTGTTTTCTTTTTCATAGAAACCTCCTTGGTTTTTACTTTGAATGCATTATTCCTTGATTCCTCCACCAAGGACATCCTTGGCATAGAATCGCAGTACAAAGGGATAGAGGATGAGAATCGGGATGATGGCAACGATGATGGTAGCCCCCTTGAGAGCGCTGTAGTCAGCCCGTGCAAGGGCGTTGTAATCGAACACGTTCTGTTGCCCAAGAATTGAAACAGTGTCACCGAGCACCACGAACTGCCTTAAAACAACCTGAAGCACCGTATCGGTCGAGCGTCGGGTAAGATAAATACCCGCTCTGAAATACTCGTTCCAACGCACCACCGCATAAAACATCGTAATGGTAGCCACCCCAGCCTTAGTCAACGGGTAGAAGATCCTCAAAAGCATCTGCAGGTGGCTTGCACCATCAATGGTTGCTGCTTCCACAATCGATTGGGGAACCTTCTCGAAGTAGCGCATCATGATGATTAGGTAATACACATTCACCGCGGTAACCAGAATGACCGACCACTTGCTCCCCATCAGACCAAGCTTCTGTACAACCAAGTATTCAGGAACCAATCCTGGATCGAAGAGCATCATGATGATCAAAAACACCATTAAAGGTCGTTTCAGGGCCAAGTTGGGCCTCGTCAACGCATACGCCGCAGTGGTGGTCAGCCCAATGTTCACAACCGTCCCCACCAACGTGATGATGATGCTGTTGATCAAGGAAGGCACTAAAATGGGATGACTGAACACAATACGATAGTTAAGCAAGTCTAAATCCTGAGGGAAAATCGTCAGACCCCCCATAGAAATCGATTTAAGAGGGGAAGAGAGCGACTTTGCCAGAATGTTCAACAATGGAACCAACATGGTCAATGTGATGAAGAAAAGAAGCAGCACCAGGAAAACCTGTGATAGAGAAAAACGCCATTTTCTTTTCATCACCACACCCCCGACCCTGTCATTTTCTTGGAGAACACGTGGGTGCCCCACACCAGTACCACTCCCACCAAGCCCTTGATCAAACTCACAGCAGTAGCGAGCGAATACTGCCCACCTTCAATACCGATGCGGTAGATATAGGTATCGAGGATATCGATGGTGCTCTCCACTGCTTGGTTGGAAAAGTTGAATACCTGGTCGAATCCTGCGTTGAGAAAGAACCCCAAATTGAGGATGAACATGGTAATCATCGGGGTGACCAATGCAGGAAGAATGATGCTCCTGATAATCTGCATTCTGCCGGCGCCATCAATCTGTGCGGCCTCATACAACGTTGGAGAAATTGCTATGATGGCAGTATAAAAGATGATTGAATCCCAACCGAGACTTCTCCACGCCTCACATATCATGAGAATCCATCTAATCTTGCTTCGATCAGTCATAAAATCAACAGCATCGCCACCAAAGAAGGTAATAATCTGGTTTACCGATCCTGCAAGAGAAAGGCTGTTGATCCAAATGCCTGCAATGACGACCCAGGAAAGAAAATGAGGGAGGTAGGAGATTACCTGGACATATTTCCTGAACCTGAAGGACCGAACCTCATTGAGCATGAGGGCGAAGAGGACAAAGAAAGGAAAGAGCAACACATACTTCATAAAACTGATAATCAGGGTATTGGTCAGAATCTGGGCAAAGGCAGGACTGGAAAAAATCATCTCAAAATACTTGAATCCTACAAACGGCCAGCTTCCCCGAGCTCTGAATTGATAGAAAGATAAGCGCATATTGAGAATGGGCAATACCCGAAAGAGAATGAAGAATACAATCGTAGGGAGAAGTAGGAAATAGAGAACCCGCTCTTCCTTGATTCGCTTGAATAAGCTCTTTTTCTGCATGGGTCCTCCAAACTAGGGGATCAGAAGATCCATCAAGGGGGCATGTTGTTGCGCCCCATAGACATCGCGATCCTTGCAGGTTCCCGAAGATATGTCACGGCGGTAGGTAATCTTGATACCCAGAGCAGACTCAAAGAACGTGATACCCAAAAGTTGCTCCTCTTTGAGATGGTAACAAGCAATAATCGTCTCAGGACTCAAGACATTGCTCTGTACCACCCTCCTATAGGTGTTCAGATCGTCAAAAAACAGGTCAAGAGTGATGAGAAAAGGACCACTGTTCTTACTGCGAAGCATGCTTGTCAAATCAACCAGCCTGTCCATCATAGACCTCCTTGGGGCCACCACTGCCAGGGAAAGAGTGCTTTCGGATCATCTACTTCCATCAGGTGATACACACTGAACTCATAGACGGGACCAAAGGGAATATCACTTGGAGCATAAGGAAAAGCAAGATTTCCAGCTGTTGACTTTCTGCCCGAGTAATCGAAATGCATGAAGGTCGAACGAACTGAAGCACACAGCGCGTTGGCAAGCTCCTGAGTATCGGCGAGGACCTCGAACAAGACACCCAGTTCATGGCTTACCGTCTTATTCGGTTCCAAGACTCCCATCACCCCGTCTTTGCCGTAATTAATGAAATTGATCGTGTATCTGCTTTTTGGAATTTCAAAATACTGCTGCTCCACACTCTCTCTTACCAAGGCTTCGACCTCTTCAATCTTGTTGATCAAAATAGGATCTCTCACCCCTGCCAATACGAAGGTTCTATAGGCAACCTTCCTTGCTCCCTCCAGCTTGATCCTGTAGACTTCAGTAGCTGTTATACGGCTATTTGCTACCCTTACTCGGTTCTTTCCTATTGCACTGAAGGTACAATCTCTCAGATCCATCTCTATTCCAGGGCCATGCAGTTTATATGGGTGGTCTTTCTCATAGAACGTATGAGCAGCTACGCTCACCGGAGTGCAAAGGCGGTTTTCATCGCAGGGATAGACTTCAAAACAGTCCTCATAGAGGGTACCAAGCATGCAATCCTTGGTGGTGCCAGGGTTGCAACACAGAGCCCCACACTCCAATACTTTTCCCATATGATAGCTCAGAGCCAAGTCAAAACCATGATGCACTCCCACTGCTGCAAACGGAGCGGGATCATATGCACGGCCGCAAATGATGAGCTCGGCATCTGATGCAAGTGCTGAAAGAATCGGCTCAATCCCCATTTGGGCAACAACACCCGTAGTCTGATCTAGTATCTGGTCATCAAGGGCAAGATAAGGAGTGTCACAGGGAACAATTTTGCCCGCTCGCAGTTTCTCGCTGATGACCTGATTGGGAATATCGGCCCAGATGACAGCAGTTCTTGGTTGTACAGCAGGATGTTCGGCCAATATCTCCTTGATGATTTCCATCGTCCAGCGTACATGACTTTCTCCCCCGCTGCCACCAGCGGAGCTGATCAGAACAGGGACTTTCAATTTCCAACCACCGAGAATAATGCGCTCAAGATCTTTCTTCGCAGCAATCCTGCTTACGATTGCCGTTTTGGCCCCTAGTTTATGTGGACCTGCATCCGTAGAGCCGGCATCAACCACGATTGCGTCAGGTTTTTGGGATAAGCCATATGCAAAGGATGCATCCGGGAACCCGTAGCCAAGAATGCCGCAGGGGGACAGAATGGTGAGCGCTTTCACAGAAGGCCATCCTTTTCAAGGGCAAGGCGTCTCTGTCTCACATGATCGATATGCATGTTCATCGCTTCTCTTGCCATTTGCTTATCTCGCTTCTGGATAGCCTGGACAATCATCTCATGCTCCTGTGAGATGCTTTGGAGCGAACCTTCTTGGCGTTTATTCGCTTGGGCAAGCTCTTCAATAAGATCGTAGTAGGTGTCAATGAAGTTCATGTAAAAGATGTTTCTAGAGGCTTGGGCAAGTTTG
The DNA here is from genome assembly GCA_964547185.1 of uncultured Sphaerochaeta sp. Classification (GTDB taxonomy): domain Bacteria; phylum Spirochaetota; class Spirochaetia; order Sphaerochaetales; family Sphaerochaetaceae; genus Sphaerochaeta. The sequence goes on along the minus strand of CAZJMG010000012.1, from coordinate 1,767 downwards.
TAATGAAAGTAATGATCAAGGCTGAAATGTCCTCCCAATTTTTTCGAGTCAGCCTGCAACGATTCCTTGATCTCCGCAATCTCTTCATCAGAGGCTCTTTCAATGATGATTTCCACCATCTTTGACTCGAGGGAATCACGAAAGTCCAAAAGATCTTGGAAGGTTGCTTCCTTCAGGGCATCAGAAACAGGACGAGATATACGCTCAAAGATATCTTTTTCAATAAAGGTGCCGTCCTTGGTCTTTCTCCGTATATATCCTAGGGCTTGCAGTTGAATCATCGCTTCTCGGATGACTCCCCTACTTACAGCGAACTGTTCACTGAACACTATCTCGCTGGGCAGCTTTTGCCCAGGCTTGAGTTCACCGCTATGAATCAGAGCGAGAATTTGGTTCACCACTTTGTCAGAGAGTCTTTCACTTCTTACAGGTACAATACTCAAGGCATTACTCCTATTGTTCATTTGTCAGACAAATAGAGAATAGCATCAATACTTCGATTCTACAACAATTTTTTTCTAGTATTATCGCAATTACTCTCATTCCGACCAATGTTCAAAGCACCACTATACTCGCATGAGGCAATAGCGTAGGATAAAGAACCGCAAAAGGTAAAATAGCCGTAAAAAGGATTTAGCACATATGTCATTCATTTCTTTGGGTATCTCAGCATCTCTTTCCACTGCTTTAGAGCGGAAAAATATTACTGCACCCTATCCTATACAGACCGAGGTGATCCCGGCAATTTTACAAAGTCGCGATCTTCTTGGAATCGCAAAAACAGGATCAGGAAAGACGCTCAGCTACGTATTGCCTATTCTCATGTTGTTGCACAACAAAACTGATTTGAAAAACAGGCACGTCCAGGCTCTGATACTGGTCCCTACCAGAGAGCTTGCCGCCCAGGTACATTCCGTGTTTACTACTTATATTCAAGAGGCATCTTTAGCTTTAAAGAGTCTGGCGGTCTTCGGAGGAGCTTCAATCAATCCTCAAATGATGGCAATGAGCAATGTAAACATTCTCATTGCAACCCCAGGTCGATTGTTGGAACTGGTCTCTGTACATGCTGTTCATCTATCAGACTTGCAAATTGTAGTTTTTGATGAGGCTGATAAAATGCTGACCATCGGTTTTCAAAAGGAAATGGATAGCATTTTTGCACTTCTTCCGAAGAACCGTCAGAACCTACTCTTCTCAGCAACATTGAACACACAGATACAGTCATTACACAAAGTGCTTCTACATGATCCTCTGATAATAAAAGCTGAAGAGAAACCAGATTCGATCGATTGTATCAAACAAAGTGCGTATTGCATTGAGGAAAAAGAAAAAGGACCTCTTTTAAGGTTTCTTATCAAGAGCAAGGATATGAAACAAGTATTGGTGTTTACTTCCTCTGTAGCAAGAGCTGACAGGGTTGCAGAAAAACTACAGAAAAATGGCATCGAGGCTGCATCAATACACAGTAGAAAAACACAGGGAGCAAGGACAGACCTCCTAAGAGATTTCAAAGCGGGTACTATACGCGTATTGGTTACCACTGACCTGCTCTCACGAGGCATTGATATTGAATCTCTCCCTTTTGTCATAAATTATGAGCTGCCTCGTTCTCCTCTCGTTTTTATCCACAGGATAGGAAGAACAGGACGCGCAGGAAATTCAGGGCAAGCCATTACCCTCATCAAACCCTCAGAGGAAACTCATTTCAGAGTAATCTCTAATTCCCTAAATTTTTTCTCACCACAAGGTGGGAAGCCGATCTAA
>CAZJMG010000011.1:0-83458 GCA_964547185.1 uncultured Sphaerochaeta sp. | reverse complement strand
TCTTTTCAACCCAGGCCTTCATATCATAATGGCCTGGGTCTTGGGGATGCTTCAGGATACTTTGCAAATTTTCATCCCCCATGATACCCCCTGAGTCCTCTACAGGAGCTTCACCCTCCCAATCAAGGCAAACGGGATAGTTCTTGTCATACTCTTCGATGATTGATTTGAGACGGATGTGATGATTCCAGGAATCCCCTAAGTCGTAGATGTAAATGATGGAGTCATACGTTGGAAAAATTTCTGAGAGGAGAACGGTACTATCCGATCTGGTTGTTTCACCTTCCTCCTCTTCATGTCGAGTATAACCACACAATGTATATTTCCATTTCCCATTTGGATAGCGTTCTATAGAGAACTCATGAAGATGGCTCCCATTCCAACAGAACAGCTTCTGAAGTACATGATGGAACTCTCTGAAGGTAAAATTCAAGGGAACAATGATACGACGCTTACAGACATGCTTCAGTTCTAGATCAACCTCAAGCTCAACGGCTCTGCATCGGTAAGGATTCGCTTTATACCGTATTTCAATATCGTTGGCAAACTCTTCGTTGATACTGAAATAGTTTCCACCATGTTTGTCTTTGCTACGGACAAGATCATTATTGAGCAAAGGAAGGACATGGCGTTGCAGCAACTGCTCTTCTGTGAATAGTGTTGAAAAGAATGCTGCATTGGAGCAAACACGATTCAAGCCAGCAACGACAACCCGATCCACTGTCTTGGTGAAAGTGAGAGAGGCTCCATAGTCAGCGAGGTATTTCTCAGTGATGCTTGGATCTATGCATTCTGATTCAAAACAGGCACGAATGCCCTCAATAATTAGTTGCTCAATATTCTTGAGATCCTTTTTTTTGATGCCATAGAGCACAAAGCCACACCGCGATGAATCGTTGCAGACAACGATGGTACGCCTTCGATTGACAAAAATCAGATTGGCACTCCAACAGAACATTGGATCGAGCTGCATATCCACAGCTCCTACGTCACCATTCAAATAATCCAACAGAGTTTTCGTGCATCCTATCTGCATACCCTACTTCCTCCTCTTCACATCGAGCAGTCTCTATACAGAGTAGTATATTCTGCAGGGTTTAGGAAGAATCACTACTGTCATACTGAACAATGTACAGCTTTGCCAATAATTTCTTCAACCAGTTCATAGACTGTGGTTGTTGAATATAGAGAGGAGGGGACTACTTTGGGTGAATGTAAGTTCATTGCTCTCCATTTTTGCTTACAACGCTGTATTGCTTCATCTTCATTTCCATATTTCTTTAAGTGCTTATACAGTGATGTATCTGATTTGTCATACTCACAACCCACAAATTGTTTAAAAGCCTTGGAAAATTTCTCACAGCATTGAACTGAAGTTTCAGAAAAAGGAGGCTTTCCAAAATATGCGTGAAGCCAAATCTCAAAACAAGGATTAGACCATCCGGTTTGAATTTCTTTTCTATGTGCTTCACTGATTAGTAAATCAAAATTCTTAACTTCATCACGATCAAGCACGATCCATGGAATTCGATATTGAGGGTCTTTACCGAGCTCTTCAATACACTGAGAAACCAAGTCCTTGGCTTCAATCTTTGGAATTACTTTAATAATGAGATGCTTTTGTATTTCTTTTGGCAACGAATCTCGCATGCCTGTAAAAAACTGTTCCTCAGTTTCTTTTGTATCCGTAAATATAAGATAGTAACCTAAGTTTGGAGTACGAGATGCATGGCTTCTACGAGGCTTCCGATTCCCATCATGCTTCTTCCCTTTATTCATACGATGGAGCCTCCTCTGCAACTGAAAAATCTGGAAAAAGAAGTCTGATGGAACTTACAGATGGGATAGCTCCATATTTACCTTGCAGATAGTTTTTCTCATACTGCTCATCTTTTCTAATTTTTTTTGTCCCTTCCTCAGTTTTAAAATCTGCTAGAGAGTAGAGCGTACTTTCTCCATTGGAATCTTTGGCTGTAAACCAAATTTCATCACGGCGCAACCCTTTGTTAGCTAAATGCCATGTATCATGAGTCGTGAACAATAGCTGAGCATGATGAGGATTTGTTTCAGGATTAGAGAATAGCATAATCAAATTTCGTACAAGCAAGGGATGCAAACGTGAGTTGAGCTCATCAACAAAAAGCACAGTTCCAAGTGAAAGTACATTCATTAGAATAGGGTACAGAGAAAACATTTTTATGGTCCCTGCACTCTCGTGTTGAAAGCCTATTCCAACAAATTCATCACTATCTGTTGCTTTGTGTAAGGCTTCTATATGTATCCTTTTTGCTCCTCCCTGATCCTCAGCAGGAACCTCTTCAATCCTAAACCCCTTGATAGTATCATCAAACGTGGAAAGGAAGGAAATAACTTGATCTTGGGTTGCCTTTTCTCGAAAGTTGTCGGGAAGACGATGACAGAGGAAAAAATTCTCTCCAGGATCTCCATAGTCAATGGTTTCACACTGATAGAACCACTGCACTATGTACCGACATTTCAAAACTTTCAATTTATTCCCTAAAGAAATCAACAACACTTCCGGATCAAGAGCAGTCAGCAAATTGTTAGTGTCTGTTTTTGAGAAACCAGAGTATTCACTATTTTGATCATCCCTGCTTCTAAAGAAGATGGTTTTACTGATTCTTGCTGTTTTAGCCTTCTCATTGAGCCACTCTTCAACTATTCCTTTTTCATCAACCATAAAGCCATAGTTATAGGTTCTCAACGTTGCAGGATCCATGAGATACACTTCAAAAGAGGCTGGTTCACTAATCTGTGTGCTCCATGCATATCGAGGAGGCGGGGGAAATCTCAAGGATTCATCACTGGCCTTTGTCACATCAGAAGAACCTCCATAGCGGAAAGAATGCACTACTAAATGCCTCATATATGAGAACGCCTTATAGACGTTTGATTTACCACTTGCATTTGCGCCAAAGATAGCACTGACAGGTAGTATTTTCTCATTGGCAAGTTGCACTACGTGATGTGACAACTCGGAAATACCAGAAGAGGCGAGGTCAAGCGAGGCTTCAGCTTTAAAAGATTTATAATTGGAGAAATTAAATTGTAACAACATAATGTATCTCCTCCTTGTTTTTGTACTATGCATCATATATAGGCTTAAATCAACTTATATTTGAGAATTTTTCTCATTTTACATAACTTTTTCTCTAATTTTTATCTAATTTACTTTCTTTATTATACTGCGTATCAAAATCGCTATGACTCTTACTATTAAGCAAATCGTATAGCGAAATATGAAATTTTGAGTGTCTCCTAGGCGACCTTTTTTCACCTTGATGATACACTGATGCCGACGATCTCGGAGAGTCGAAAGGACCTTGTTTTTGATCGTCAAGGACGATTTCTTATGGCACAGTTCAATACTAACGAATCTGTTATTATTGATGATGCTGAGCCTCCGCTTATACAGAGCGGAGCCCTCTCTACCCATCACCAAAACACAAGCCTCCAAGAGTCACGATATCCTCTGGAAGGCAGAATCGAACAGTTTAGGAAGTTCCACTTCCCAGACGCGACCGATGCGATGTGGAATGACTGGCATTGGCAGCTTTTCCATCGAATCACTACCTATACCGATCTTTGTCGCTATCTCACACCTACCCAAAACGAAGCTCAAGCACTCAAAAACACAGAGAGTCTGTTTCCTTTTTCAGTCACGCCCTACTACCTTAGTCTCATCGATCCCGACGACACGAAAAGCCCGTTGAGAAAGACTGTGATTCCTTCAATAGAAGAGACGCAACGTTCTCAAGAAGAGAGCTCCGATCCATTACAAGAAGAACACACGACCAAAGTAAAGGGCTTGGTGCATCGGTATCCAGATCGTGTCTTATTTCTCACCACAAGCTTTTGCAGCACCTATTGTCGATACTGTACTCGATCACGCATGGTCGGCGGCCATAGTGAAGCGTTGCAAAACTATTGGGAGGAGGCTCTTTCCTATATTCAAGAACACCAAGAAGTACGCGATGTAGTGATCAGCGGAGGCGATCCTCTCTCCCTCTCCGATGAAATGCTCGACTATCTACTGAGTAGAATTACCAGCATTGAGCATGTACAGATGGTACGTATCGGTACCAAGATTCCGATGGTTATGCCTCAAAGAATCAACGAAAGTCTCTTGTCTGTTCTACGAAAGTATAAACCCTTGTATATGAGCATCCACGCAACCCACCCCGATGAACTTACGAAAGAAGCGGCAAGAGCATGTAATGCCTTAGCCGATAGTGGTGTAGTACTCGGAAGCCAAACAGTCTTACTCAAGGATGTCAATGATTCGGCAGCAGTCCTCACTGACCTATTTCACAAACTGCTTCGCGTCAGGGTGAAACCCTACTATCTCTTCCAGTGCGACCCGATTGAAGGATCGAAGCATTTCAGGACAACAGTAGACAAGGGCAAAGCCTTGATGCAGGGACTCAGGGGCTTCACCAGCGGGTATGCCATTCCCCAATATGTCATCGATACTCCCGGCGGTGGGGGCAAGGTTCCTATTCTGCCGCAGTATGAAGTTGGTCAAGACGATGAGCATCTCTACCTTAAAAACTATGAAGGAAGGGTGTTTTCCTACCCAACCACCAGGGAGCACATCTCATGTTGATCGGTCTGACCTATGATTTAAAAGACGACTATCTTAAAGAAGGATTCGCCCCTGAACTGGTGGCAGAGTGTGACAGCATCGTAACTATCGACGCTATTGAAGCAGCACTACAGAAGACAGGGCATCAAACAGAGCGTATCGGAAATGTCAAAGCTTTGGTGAGCTATCTTGCCTCAAAAAAACGGTGTGAACTGGTTTTCAACATCGCTGAAGGTCTCTTTGGTCTACTCAGAGAGTCGCAAATACCTGCGCTTTTGGACGCCTATCAAATTCCTTATGTCTTCTCAGACTCTTTTGTGCTGGGCGTCTGCCTGCATAAAGGATATACCAAGGAGACAGTGAGAAAGGCAGGCGTAGCAACTGCCGATTATTGTGTACTCAAAACAGCTGAAGAGTACAAAAAGGTGCAATTGCCCTACCCTCTCTTTCTCAAGCCGGTTGGAGGAGGGACGGGTATCGGCATTACAGCAAGAAGCCGGGTAAACAACGCAGACGAACTTGAAGCAGTATCAAAAAACCTTTTGTCGGCCTACCGTCAGCCGGTCTTGGTTGAGACGTATCTCAGCGGCAGGGAGTTTACAGTAGGAATATGTGGAACCGGCTGTGATGCAACAAGCCTGGGTGTTATGGAAATCATCATTGAACAGAACAGTGATGGAGGCATCTACTCCTATAAGACGAAACAGGAATATGAGAAGTGCACCCGTTACGAAGTCCCTGAACAGGATGCAATAGCAGCGTGCGAAGAGGTTGCACTCACTGCCTGGAACGCTCTTGGCTGCAGGGATGGGGGAAGGATTGATGTAAAAATGGACGAACATGGGGTAGTTCATTTTCTCGAGGTGAATCCCCTTGCCGGTTTGCATCCCATCGACTCCGACCTTCCCATACTTTGCAAACTGCACGGCATCGGGTATGACTCCTTGATCGAACGAATCCTGTATTCAGCAAAAAAGAGGCTTGCTCTATGAAAGTCTTGATCCTTACCGATGCCCTCAAGTCAAACCTCCGAGAAGATGAAATAGACACCCTTCTTCAAGTAAAAGCTGTGAAGAAGGCGCTGTTGAGCCTTGGCCACACGATTGAGATTGCCCAGTTCTCCATAAATCTTGTTCTTACAGGCAGAAGAATAGAGCGCTCAGGATGTGATTTTGTCTTCAACCTTGTAGAGAATCTTAGTTCTAGTAGGTTGCTGCATCTAGCACCTCTGCTTTGTCAGACACTCGGTATTCCCCATAGCGGAGGCAGTGCCTATACGCTGATGGTTACCGGGGACAAGTTGCTTGCCAAGAAACAACTAAGCCTTGCCAACCTTCCCACACCGCTTTGGATTCAAAAAGACGAACAGACAAATCTCTCGGCATTGTTGCATGTTCCTCTGCTGAAAAAGCCTGTAGCACAGGAAGCATCTGTTGGAATCACAGACGCGTCGGTATGCACCTATGAGCAAGAAAAGGACGTACAGGACGCATTACAAACACAAAACGATATCTTTTTAGAGCAATACATCGATGGGAGAGAGTTCAACATCTCCATTCTCAACGGTGGTCGTATACTCCCCATCAGTGAGATGTGTTTTGTCGATTATCCAATAGGTCTACCGAAAATCGTTGGCTATGAAGCCAAGTGGGAAGTAGACTCTTTTGCCTATCGACACACACAACGGACCTTCTCTTTTAAGAAAGAAGACGAGCCCTTGCTTGAGCAACTGAAACAGCTTAGTAAAGAAGTCTACACTCTTTTTGGAGCATCCGGATACGCACGCGTTGATTTCAGGGTCGATCGAAACAACTGTCCTTATATTCTTGAAATGAACAGCAATCCCTGCATCGCCTACGACAGCGGCTTTACGGCTGTTGCAGAGCAAGCAGGATTATCGTATACACAGATGATTGATATTCTGATCAAGGAAGGCTGCAATGGAGTTTCGTGAAATCCCGGTAGCCTCAGACTTAGTTGAGATTGCATCCATTCTCAAACGTAGCGGCTTTTTCAACGAAGAAGAGCAGCAGGTCGGAGTATCATTGATAGAGGAGTTTCTTGAGCAAGGCGAGAAGAGCCTCTATTACTTTCAGTTTGCGCAAGAGAACGGCCGAGTCCTTGGCTACACCTGCTTTGGCCCTATCCCAGGAACCAAAGAGAGCTACGACCTCTATTGGATCGCTGTTGACCCTGATTACCAGAAACGAGGAATCGGGGGAATGCTCCTGCTCAAGACAGAAAAAGCTATCCAAACTAGTGGTGGAAAGAGAGTATATATTGAGACGTCTTCCTCCAACCTCTACATACCTACACGCTCATTCTATACCAACCATGGCTACCAGCTCGAAGCACAACTGAAGGACTACTACGCACCGAGCGATGATAAGTTGATCTATGTAAAAGTATTACTCTCAGAGAGAAGGTTATAGCACTCTTTAAAACAGGAAACCATCAAACACCATGAAGTATCAGATGCAACATAAGAGTGGCATATCGACTGCAAAGGCTCTTTCTTAGCAATTCACATTTTCTGATATCGCTGCTGGCCTGAAGCTCCTTTATGAATCACCTTGATCTGAAAATCGTTCATGGATACATGACTGAGAAATAAAGAGCCAAGCAACAACCGCTCTCCTCTGGGAATCCTGTTCCAAAGGTACCCTTTGAAGAGATCCTTTACCAAAAAGCTCTCCCCTTCCTCTAAGTTCTTCGCTTCGTTGAGCGCTGTCTTCAATAAAACGTTTATATCATGCATGTATTCAAACCTTTTCTCAATATTGTTCTTAATATTTAGTATTAATACAAAACATTCCAATGTCAACAAAGAAACAGATGTTCTTGCCCTTCTGCTCATGATACACTCTTATACAGTCCTTTCTGTGGAGGTTATAGTATGGCACTCAGTGAATATGTATTAGGATTGCAACACATCGGAATTCCAACCTCAGATCTACAGCAAAGCAGTGATTTCTTTCAATCTCTCGGCTTTGAAATAATCCAAAAAGAACAAATACCCAATTCTGAACGCAAGGTAGAATTTCTGCAATGCAAAGACGTAGTGGTTGAAGTCTATGAAGAGGAAGGCATGGTTGTTCCTAGAGCAATAGGTGCAATAGACCATATAGCCTTCGATGTCCAAAATATCCAAGAAGCCTTTGAGCAAGCGAAAGAGAGCAAGCTTCATCTGTTGCAAAATGAGATCCAGTTCCTTCCCTTCGGAGAAAGGGGTGTACGTTACTTCTCTGTATTAGGACCAGATAACGTAGTTATTGAGTATAATCAGAAGTTGTAAGAGAAAGGCTGTTGAAGAACTGCTTCAACACTGTCTCTATTTGTTGTGGCAGCTGTGAGTCACGTATACCAAGGATTGCTCCTTCCAAGCCATAGAGCATGTGAAGGCATGCTCCGCTGTCTCTTTGTTCTCGAATAAGGAGAAATGCTTGCTCTGCTCCGATTTCCTTCAGTCTCTGCTCAGTTTCTATTCCCACAGAGAGTAGATGCTGCTCGAGTACTTTCCCAATATTGGGAAGCTGTATAAGTTCACTCATTGCTACTTTTCCTATCTAAAGCCACTTTAACACCAGCTTGTGTGGGGAGCAAGAAGAGGGAACGAGGGGAATTGGATATTCAGCGGGTTTTATCTTTCTAGATATTCGATTAATACGAATAAAGAGATAAATCAATGCTGAAAACCTTATACTTATATGCCTGTTCGCTCTTCATCTCCACTGCATCAATGCTTCATTAAGACTGACTTCCACTCTCTGCTTGGGATTGTGAAATGAACAAAGCCCATGACCTGGAAGCATCACATCAAATGGAATATCGACCAGTCTAAGCAATGATTTCAAATAGAGTTTCTTATCAAAATCGATGGACCCATCCCATCCAAAATGTCCGTATCCCAAAGTGCCGATGACATCTCCAGTGAATAGAATCTTCTTTCCTTCCCAATCCACTAAATATGATGTGCAACCAAGGGTATGACCAGGCAGGTGCAACGCTTGGATGGAAAGACCTGAAATGGTTATGCTCTGTTGATCTTGTAAAATGACATCAGCAGTAACGGGGCTGAACTCTGCATGATACAGGTAACCACAACACCGATGATCGCCAGAGGCTATGGCGAGAGCAGTTTGCTGATGAGCGTAGATGGGCACGCCCTTTTCCTTAAGCAAATGTGAAGCCTGAGCATGATCATAATGGGCATGAGTGAGCAGCAAAGCACAAATCTTGGAACTGTCCAAACCCCACATCTGCATAATACGTTCTGTTTCAGGCCAGCTCGCATCTGTCCCACAGTCTACCAGTATAATATCTGAACCAACCTTCAAAGTATACGAATTGCATACAGAGAAAGGCTTTTCAACCTGACTACCGCTCAACCCCGACAGACTACCGGAAATCTGATACAACCCGGGAAGTAATTGCATTCTCATACCCCCGGAAAACAAGATGCTTCTATCTGCATACATAGCCAATGATACAGAGGCAAATGCAACTCCTGTACCTTGTATGTTTGCCTCTCAGGCACACATAGGCAAACATCACAATACTGTTTGAGAAGACCGCCCTCTGCGCCGGTCATACCTAAAACATGCATGCCTTTTGCTTTAGCAGCAATAGCTGCGTTTACCACATTTTTCGCATTCCCCGATGTAGACAAACCCCAAAATACATCCTTAGGTTTACCATACCCGATAACTTGTTGGGCATAGACCAAGGAAGCATCTACATCGTTGGAGAAAGCCGTTGAAAGCGCGGTGTGGGAGGACAGGCAAATTGCAGGAAACGCTTCTTCAAGATGTGATGCAATATACGCACCCCGTTCGGCATCAGTAGCTATCAGTTGAGCAACCATAACCTTGCTCAAGGGCCTTTTCGAGACAAACGATTTCATCAGCTCCCCTACTATATGCTCAGCATCGGAGCAACTGCCTCCGTTGCCCGCGACCATGATCAAGCGTCTCTGCTCCGCTGCGGTTTTCAGCAAAGCAAACGCAGCACCAAGAACTTCTTGCATCGGTTCTAAAATAGGATATCGACTGAAAATTTCTTCTGTATTCATATTCTGTACTTCCTCATGTACTGCTGTTCATCCTCGCAATACCCAAAGCTGCCATATCGCCTAGCTGTTCACCAAGCAAAGAAGGAACCACTTTACAGACGCCCAACGTACCCTCCAAACATTCAGACTCCAAAACCTTAGTCATCAATGGACGGTAAAGAGACTCACTTCGTGAAAAAATGCTGCCGATGATGATTCTTTGAGGATTCAGAAGGTCGATCAACAGCGATAGACCTAATCCAAGCATCCGTGCACTCTGTTCTATGACAGAAAGAGCCTCAAAATCCCCTGCTTGGGCCAAATCACATACATGCTTTGCACTGGCATGCTTCTGTGTTTTTTGGTAGTACAGCGCGGATATACCACTGCCACTGGAAAAGCTCTCCCAAGAGCCATGTTTATGGTAACAATAAGGACCTTCGTTTGCCATTCTCCAGTGCCCGACCTCTCCAGAAAGACCACTAGCCCCTCGATAGAGTTTTCCATCCAAGATCAAACCTGCCCCCAAGCCCGTACCAAAGGTGAGGAAGACGATAGAATCAAACCCTTTTCCATTCCCCCAGTACCATTCAGCGAGAGCGCAAGCATTCGCATCATTCTCCAAGTAAGCAGGAATGCTGAATCTTTTGGAAAAATATTCTACGATCGGAATATTGTCCCAACCTGGAAGATTAGGAGGTGACTGTATCAAACCCTTGTCGCTGTCCAACGGTCCACCACAGGAAATACCGATGCACAAAGGGTTGGAAACATTCTGGCTTTCCAACAATTCCTCTATCACTGAATAACATGCTGCTACAACACTTTGGGCTGAACCTTTAGTAGGGAAAGCCTTCTTGGCAAGTAATGTACCATCCAAACTCCCGATACTGACCGAAGTCTTGGTACCTCCGATATCCACACCAATCAAAACATGCTCTGTCATACACTATCCTTTCACTGATCCAGAGAGTAGCCCTTGAATGAAGTACTTGCCCAAGAAGATGTAGACAAGAAGCGTCGGGATTGCAGCTATCAATGCCCCAGCCATTTGCACATTCCATTCAATCACCTGCGTTCCTGCTAAGTTCTGTAAAGCAACGGTAATAGGTTGTATGGAAGGTCTTTGCGTCAATGTAACGGCAAAAAGGAAATCATTCCAAACACTGGTAAACTGCCATATCAAGACAACTACCATGGTAGGGAGGGATATAGGTATTACAACATTGGTAAAGACACCCCACAACCGCAAACCATCTATCATTCCAGCTTCTACAAGCTCGTCAGGTATTTTTGCATAGTAATTACGGAACATAAGGGAAGAGATTGGAAGACCGTAGACGATATGAGTAAGAATGAGCCCATTCAGACTTCCATATAACCCTATTCTGTTCAAAGACCGCACCAAGGGTATGAGAATACTTTGATAAGGAATGAACATTCCGAAGATTACCAATGTAAAAAGGACTTTTGCGAAGGGAAATTTCACTTTTGCAAAGACAAACCCGATTATTGATCCAAACACCATGGAGAGCAAGCTTACAGGAATAACCAACATGAAACTGTTCTTGATATTTTGGATCAGCTTGCTGAACGCCTCTATGAACCCTTCAAAACTTGGATTCTTGGCAGGTATCCACATTTCACTGATTCTTACTTCACTGAAAGGTTTCAAACTGTTGTTAAAAATTATGTACAGAGGAAACAAAAACAGAAGGGCTGCGAGGATTGCAAGTACATATTTCAGTATTTGATTTGTTCGTCTCACTCTCATTGCACATCCTCCTTCAGCGTAGATCGCAGGTAAGGGACGATCACTAAAGCGACCAGAATGAGCATGATTATGGAGATTGCTGCACCCTCCGCATAATGATTACCACGGAATGTTGTCTCAAACATGAACAATCCGGGAAAGTCTGTAACAAAAGCCGGGCCCTTGCCGGTCATGGCATACGCCAAGTCAAATATTTTCAATGAAATATGCCCCAAGACAATCATTGCCGAAAACGTAATAGGCTTGATGATCGGAAGAATGACAAGGCGGATGATGGCAAACTCTCCAGCTCCATCAATCTGTGCCGATTCAATAAGTTGGTCAGGAATTCCTCTAAGGCCTGCTAAGAACATTGCCATGGTGTACCCCAGATATTGCCAGGAGGCGGCAACTATCAAGGCAATCAAGGCGACGTTGAAACCAAATATTGAGTAGGTTGAAGTGAACCATCCAAAAGTGGCTTCGAACCCCATCATGCGAAACAAAGCATTGACTCCTACCTCAGGACTGAATATCCATCGCCAAAGGACACCGGTGACAACAAAGGAAAGCGATAGAGGAAACAAGTAGATGGTTCTTAAAAAAGACTCTCCTCGTAATTTGGAGTAGAGCAAATAGGAAAGGAAAAAACCACCTATGATGCATATTGCTATGAAGAACAGCGTAAAATAAATAGTATTGCGAATATCAGTTTGAAATCGTTGGGATGAGAAAAGCATCCGATAATTATCAAACCCCACTATCTTCATATTTGGAATGATACTGTTCCAATCTGTGAGGGAAACACGGAACGACCAGGCTATAAACCCATACACAAAGAGAAATAAAACTGATAGAAATGGGATAAGTATGATTATTGCCAGCACTCTATCTTTTTTTGAACAGTACATAATACCCCTTGGGAAGGGATGATTGCAGAAAATCTGCAACCATCCCAATTGAAGATTAAATGACTCTCCTAGTTCTTAGGAGCATACCTATCGGCAGCGGCTTGGAACTCAGCAATTGCCTTGTCCACGTTGAGTTCGGTGGTGAAGACGGTCATGATGTCATTGATTCGAGTCAACCAAGGCTCGGAAATGGCGGCGCCATGAGCGACACTGCCAACGATTGCATTAGTTGCAAAATCGTCCATCGCAGCATTGAGATATCGATCATACTTTGAACGATCACCATCAATACGAGCAGGTATGGATCCCTTTATCGGATTGAATGCATCCTGTCCTTCCTTGGAAGCACAGAGGGTCAACCACTTGATGACATTGTCGCGGTTTGGAGCATTTTTCGGAAGACCAAAGGAGTCACTGAGCATGATGAAGGATCCTGAAGTTCCTGGAGCTGGAGCCCAGTCCCAATCTTCACCTTGCTTGAATCCCTGGGAGTAGTAATATCCTGCAGCCCAGTCACCCATGACATTCATCGCAGCTTTGCCTTCAGCAACATAACCAGCGGCATCCATATTTGCCAAAGCAGCATGGTCACGGTTGATATAACCCATCATCTTGGTATAGTTTGTGAGAGCTTCACGAACCCTTGGATCATTCCATCTCACCTTGCCTTTCCACAATTCACGATAAGCATCGGGCCCTAAGCTTGCAAGAAGGACGCTTTCCAAGAGATGTGTTGCAGCCCAAATTTCATTATCACCAAGAGCGAGGGCAGGAATTCCATTAGCCTTGAACACTTCAGCTACCTTGAAGAAATCAGCCATCGTCTTTGGGACCTGAAGATTGAACCTAGCAAACAACTTTGGACTATACCACATGACATTGGAACGATGGATATTCACCGGAATGCTGTATACTTCCCCTTGATAGGAGATGATATCAATCACGTCCTTGGGGAACTTGTCCATGTAGTTGTTGTCTTTCAGGATGAACGTGACAGGTTCCATGAAATTTGCCACTACCCAAGTATCAGTCAACTCATGCCCAGCATGCACTTGGAATGTGTCAGGAGGATTACCGCCCTGCATTCGGGTAGCAAGTACTGCCTTTGCATTCGTTCCGGCTCCACCTGCAACAGTAGCATTGATGATTTCAATTCCAGGATGCTGTCTTGTGAACACATCAACCATGGCCTGCAACCCATCAGCTTCACCTCCGGCTGTCCACCAACTGAAAATCTCCAGGGTATTGCTTTGCCTTGCGGCCTCCCTTGTTCCTTGCGCGAACAATAGCGTTGTGGCAATCAAAAGTACCACTAGTACAACAAACGTTTTCTTTCTCATAGCATTCTCCTTTTTCTATGATTAACTTCTACGAAGTTATTTTAAACGACATAAAATCTTATCCATTCTGTCCAAACTCAGGACGGCAGAACGGATTGTGTGATAATTCACCTTCCACGAATGACTCATATGACTCCAGATGGGAGTTCCATCCCGATCAAGAAGCGCCAGCCATTCACCTAGGGAATGATTGATCATCTTATCGAAAACAAATCGGTGTACGTTCTCATATACTTTTAGGTAGTATTCTTCTCCATAGGCCAAGTAAGAATCGAGCATTCCAATAAGGAACTCTGCTTGTTGCCAGAATTCTTTGCTGTGATCGAACACCTTGCTCCCGTCAAGCGACCCTTCCACGTAGACGCCCCCATAGGTCCAGTCAACACCATAGGAGGTAGCATGAGTAAGCACCTGTTTGAACATCGCAGCATAATCTTCCCCAGGAAGACCAAGCACATGAAGAGCATCACTGAGCAACCAGAAGAACTCAACATTATGACCATACGAGGTATTGTCCATTGCATTTGGCTTTTGTTGCCCGTCCCCTGTATAACGATCCCAACCCCATATCACATCAAACTTTATTTGTGGAGCAATTGACCAATCAACAAAGAATTGAGGAATCCCTGTCTTGTATTGGGGGTGGAGTATCCGAATATTGATCAGATTGATGATCTCTATAAGTTTACGCCTGTGGATATCCTTGCCGCTTGCAGCATACAAAGAGGTAAAGGCTTCCATAAGATGCATGTGCACATCCAAAGTCTTTCGATCTCCTCCTTTGCTGCCTCTTTCACATAGCGTCCAGTCGCGTTCAAACATCTCCATATACCCGCCATAGGAAGTTTCTGCTGCATAGACCTGCAATAAGTCAAAGCATTTCTGAGCGTAGTGCAACCCTAGCGGGTCTTTGAATGCTTTCGTATAGGTCGATAGCGCGTAGATGGCGAAAGAAAGGCCATAGACAATCTTCTTATCGATGAGGATTTCATTCTTGCGATTAAACAACCAATAGAACCCCCCATAGACAAGATCCCAGTAGGTATCGATTGCAAAACGGACTCCTTTGCTTGCAAGGATTGCACAACGGCCATCCAAGTCATGTCCATGCATTGCAGCTAAAGAAAGAGAATAAATAGTACGCATATGGGCGAGCAGCGATTTCTCATCGACGCCTGAATCTTTTCCATTTGCATCCCATTGGGTAAGGAACCCTCCCCATTGCTCGTCCCATAGTCTTTCCAACCAAAACGGCAGCAGTTCATTATGCAAATGATGTTGCATTTCCTGCTTCCATGCATGTACCGAAGTCCGTATATCCATGTTTGATCAACTCCTTTCTTCCAATGATCGGTAAAGACTTACAAAGAAAGCCTTATTGTCAGCACTCATATAATCTGCATGACAGCCCATCCGAGAAAATGTTTTCATGAATCGTAGATAGTAGGCTGGGTTATCCACAGGAGGTTCGCCCTTTGACCAATCCCATGACTCTCGTTGCAGGTCCACGACATGGATTGCACAATTGTTGACAGCAACCCCGGAATTTCTCACCATGGAAAGAGACTTCTCGAAAATCATGGGAGACATGACAGCAGAACCCACAGAAAGGTATACACCATGCTCCAGATGCGAGAGGTTCTCTACAAATGTAAGAAAATCCCGTTCTGCAACCCTCCCTATCGCTGCCCCATGATTGGCCTTATGCGTATAGATGATGTCATGACCAAACATTGGATGACTTGTACAGGGAATTTGTTTTACATAGCACTTCTTTTGTACGCTATAGGAAGCAAAGGGATGATCAATAGGAAGAAAGCCTTGGGAAAGGTCTAGAACATCCAGAACCTCTAGAAGATCCAAAGCAGCTGCTCGCTTGGATGCAGGGACATCTTCATCCTTACTGGTGGAGAGAAGATCAGCTCTTGTAGGAATTGAGAGCCCGTTATTATGTATCATCGCGCCGATACTTTGCCCATACCCCAGACCTTCAAACGCCCCGATAGCCAATGCCAGATTCAGATAGAGTCCAGTCTCTTCCCAAGTACCGAACTTTCCTTCAATTACATTGGCTTTTACATCCTCGCTGCTGAATCCTTGGAACGCAAATTCCCAGTCGTGGATGACAGCCGCCCCATTGGTTGCAAGATGCGTAAGCCAACCTTTCTCGACCATCATTCCTAAAAGCCGTCCCATTCCATTCTTGATGGTATGAGCACCGAATGCGCACATCACCGATGCGCCGACATTCCGAGCATCAAGGATCTGCTTGGCAATCAAGTCAGTTCTTTCCTGCAATGAGCTATCGATGACGATGCTCTGATCATAAGGATCGACACACGCATCTTTGATCGATACCTTGTTTTTACGTGTTGCTAGGGGGAAGTAGGTCATCTTCTTTCGATCAAACAATCTATTCATGGCTGAGCCTCCCATCCCAAGAGAGCACACAGTTCTTTCTGATACGAGAAGTCAGGGAGCAGAAGGGCTGCTCCTCCAAGGATCAAACGACTTCTCTTTGCCGGATTGAATCCATATCGTTGGACCTCATCACTACTCAAGCCGATACAAAGCAAGCCTTGCTTTCTTCCTTCTCGCATTTCCACAGGTCCATCACCAAAAATGACACACTGTGATGGATCCACTGATAAAGACGATACAATTTGCTTGATCACCATACGTTTAGGATCTTCTCCAACTACTGAGATCGACCCAAATATACGCCCTTCAAACAGATGACCATACCCAAGAAGGTGCGCTTCCTTTTGTACATCCTCTTGGTCCGTACCACTTGCCAAATACAGCTTTGTCCCCTTCTCTGCCAAGTAATGCAAGAAAGAAACGGAGCCCTTGATGGTCAAGTCCGAAGGATCAAGCTTTCCAGCTTTCAATGCTTTTACTTTTGTTTCAATCATCTGCAGCAACGCAGTGTTGTACAGCTCTTTATATTCTTTCGCTGATAAGATTTTGTGCTGGGGTACATACTCATGAAGCTTCACCAAATCCACCAAATGATGCATCTGCTCAATGGTTTGTATTCCGGTGGTCCTGTCGATGAACGTCTGGATTTCCTTCTTGATCGACACCAACTCAGCAACAGTCAAAGAAGAATATCTATCTGAAGTAATGGCCTCAAGCATGGTTTTTTCCATGACATGCTCCCAACCTTGCCTCAGGGTGGAAATGGTACCATCATGGTCAAATATTGCAACTTTGGGAAAATCTCGTAAGCCGACATTCTCAACAATTTCTATTGGAGTATCAGCATGGTATATAGCTGCACGTGCATCCAGAGCAATTTCTGGATGATAGCGCCAGTCAGCTTTTTCAGCGAGAGCAAGTACTTCCTCCCTCGTTGGATGTCCGCAGGCATACAAGACCGTAAGAGAAACGCCTGCACTCAGGTTGCCTACCATAGCGGCTTCTTCAATGCTTGCTTTGCGGCACTTTGCAAGAGCCAGTCCTGCCAAAAACGCATCTCCAGCACCGACAGAGTCGATCAAGCCGGAAAAATGGATGCCGGGAATTCGAGTAACCTTATCCCCGTCTGCAACCAAAGCTCCGTTTGAACCGAGTGTCATAATGACTGGATTCTGAAAGTGTTGAGTAAGGAAGAGAGCCAATTCTTCTCTTTGAATTTCATTTGCCTTGCCATGTATCAGCCTGCCTTCCTGCTCGTTCAGCTTATGAATGACATTTCTATAAACATCATTGAGCTTTCTGCAATCGGCAAACCACAATATGAACGGGTGGCTTTTCTCGATGATGCTATTGAGCTGTTTTTGAAATGCCTGAGTATGCAAGCCTTTCGGCACTTGCTCGTTTATAAGGACAGCATCATACTGTTCCAATGTTTCAGTAAAGCGAGAGAACAGCGACTGCTGGCTCTCCTCGGACAACTCGTTGAAGTTGCCACTATCAAATCGGGGGTGCTCCTTTCCCATCTCAAATACTTTATGATACACATGGCTCGACCACCTAGTAGATTGTCTGATAATCCCTTCAGTCCCGATTCCACTTTCCTTGAGTTTTTGTAGTATGAGATCACCAAAAAAGTCAGGGCCTACAACCCCATAGATATCAACGCGATCGGCTCCAAGTGTTTTGCAATTTACAGCCACATTGCATGCTCCTCCCAACTCTGGTTGTGTTTGCAAAACGGAGAAGGTCTGCAACCCTGTTTCAACGGACACCTCTGCACCATCAGTTGTTACTTTATATGCTAGGTCGAGGCATATATCTCCTATTACGGCAATCGAAATTGGCTTAGTACTATCCAAATAAGAGGAAAGAAGCATGACACCTCCAAAATGTAAGCGCTTACATTTGTACGATAGACTCCATTTTTCCCTTTGTCAATACAATAATTTCATTGACACAATAAGAACTGAGAAGCTAAGGTGAGCTTGATATGAAACCAAAGACCATCGAAGACATCGCAAAAGAAGCTGGAGTATCCTCTGCAACAGTTTCCCGAGTGATTTCACATCCTGAGCTGGTAAAACCAAAAACACAGCAGAAAGTCAGGGCTATCATGGAAAAATATTCCTATATGCCCAACCTGCTGGCTCAAGGCTTGGCCGGAACCTCGACGAAGACCATCGGGGTCGTCATCGATGAGTTGTCAAACTTCTTTTTCATCGAAATTGCAGAGGGAATCGACAGGGTTCTTTCCGCTAATCAGTACTCGATGTTGCTTTGCAGTTCCCGATGGGTGGAGGAACAAGAGATAAGACTGGTCAAATCCTTGATCAGCAGCAGAGTCGACGGAGTTTTGATCGCTCCTATCAAAGAACAAGGAAAAGCAATCCAACTGCTCAAAGAAGCAGACATCCCGTTCGTGGTGATCAACTGCATTCCAAAAGAAACCGACATTTCCTATGTATGTTGCGACAACCAGGAAGGAGGAAGGATCGCTGCGCGCTATATCAATGAACATCCTCGAGACCAATTGATCGTCATCACCGGTTTCGAGCATCAATCGATAGAGCATAGGATGCAAGGCTTTTCAGAAACATTGAGTGAAAAGAAGTATACAAGATACTCACTTATTGAAACCCAGGAAGATGGATATCAATTGGCAAGTCAACTGATAGAAACCTCACATATCGATACCATACCTACGTTCCTCTTTGTCACTAATGACAACGTCGCAATAGGTATCATCAACAGACTCGTCGAGCTAGGAATCGAAATCCCCTCACAGGTGGCTGTCCTAGGCTACGACAATATCCGGATATCATCGATATGCAGGGTTCCCCTAACCACCATCTGTCAATCGATCACCCGGACCGGAGAGCTCGCGGCAAGGACGTTGCTCGCCTTGGTCAACAAAGAACAGTCGGAATCCCAACAGCATTATATCTGTCCGAAGCTGGTGCAAAGACAATCAGGGTGAAGCAGCCTACAGCCTCTTGTAATAGTCAGGACAGTTCTCTCGTTCGCAGGAGGCGCAACTCTCGTAGTCGGTAGCAGCAGAGGAAAAGAGACGCCCCTATAGTTGCTCAATTGGCCAGATATCAACATTTTAAGAACCTGGATTCAGGCTTAACGGCTTCTTTATACCAAACTGCGTTCGACAACAGGAGAACAGATATTGCTGAGCCTGCAGCAACGCCTGCGTTTTCAGGCAGTCCAGCCAATAGGGAGCGAGTATATCGAGGTGGTCAAGATGATAGTCGTCAACCTCAGTTTTTCACATTGCAACATAGCCAATCACGCGATGTACACCATCAAGGGCAGAAAGGGCTTTCCCTGCAAACGCTTCTCCTTGCATTGAAACGGAGCTCAACTCATCGATTCTGAGTTGCGTGTCAATATACAACCTGCAGAGCAAGACCTTGGGAATAAGACGTTCTGAGACAGCAGAAAAAAATATATCAGAGTCTATTTGCGCAACATCAAGGCTATCATAACAGATACTATTTCGGTACTGCTCAAGCTGAGGAATGATTTCCCACTGCATCAACAAGAAGGACGCGTTCCTCTGTAAGCGGCCAAAAGAGGCTTGAGAATATCCATTCCCTCATCAACCTCCTGTTGAACCAATTTCAGGAAAAACTTATCAATAGGAATTGTCAATCTTTAGTCTCGTGTATCTCAAAAGTATCAGAGGGGATTCGCCCACCCCGCTTGCGAAATTCACCGGGGGTGAGGGCTGTCATCTTTTTAAAAACCTTGGAGAAGTACGACTGGTCATCAAAGCCTACAAGAGCTGATATTTCCACTAAAGGAAGACCGCTGGTAAGCAAGAGTTGCTGGGCTTTTTCAATTCTCAACTGATTTACATAGGAAGAGAATGAAAGGTGCATCGTCTGGTTGAACATCTTGCTGAAATAGTTTGCACTCAAGGAAACAGAGGCAGCAACAGACTCAAGAGTTATATCCTTTTGATAATTTTGACGGATGTATGATACAGCTTTCGCGATCGTGACCGTATATTCGTTGTCTTTTGAGGCAAACACCAAATCGGTAAACTGATGGAGTATTTTTGAGAGCCATAGGGACAAGCCTTCCAGACTTTGATACATGATAACCTCTCGCTGGCAACGATAGCTGATCTCAAGAACCTTATCCTCTGGAGCACCTCCTTGCACGGCAGCACGGCTTATAAGCGCCATCAATTCCATTACCCTGAAGCGTATCTTGTCGATCGAAGTACCGCCTTCGCAAAAAATCATACCAAGCAGTTCATTCATCACCTGCTGGGCAGTCTGTCGATCACCCCATCTGATGGCAGTCTGCAGCTGTGCTTCCTTCTCTATGGGATAACGATTATGAAGTCGCTCTACATCATCTTCTTCTTTCATTTCCTGGATGTACTGCGAAATTCGTGACTGTATCAAAGTGCTCTGGCGGTTTTCAACCATTCGGTGTTCAGCATACCCGCTGGCCCACCCTGCACACATACGCAAAACCTCACTCAAACTATGCACACGAGAAATAGCCAGATGAGGCAATTTTTCCAACGCTTCTTTCACCCGTCTATATGTCTCATCGTCTTTTATGTACGCATCATCCAAAGCTTCTGAATCCTCAAGCACCATGACCGCCCCTGCTATGATTGCGTACTCCATGCTGCCGTTCACATATACAGGACTTACCCAATACAAGAGGGAGAACCGACAAAAGTAGGTATAAGAGCCGCCGAATCGATCAGCGAGCAACGCGTTATGCACATGTGTTTCAAAGCAGGTTTGCTGCAACTGTCCATCGATAGAAGATAAAAGCTCACACACTTCACAAGGAGAACCAAACAAACTCGCGTGCCGTATATCAAGCACCATACAGGGGATGCCGGTTGCCTTGCTGTAATGATTGGCAACATCCTGCACCCCTTGTGGGATTTCAGCTGTAGGTACGTGCTTTTTCATCTGCCTCCCCCTATTGGAACATCATATGCTTAATACAGTGCTAGTGGAATGCTTGAGAGAGAGACAATTCAATATACCGCGTCTCTTTTCCAAATCCTTCGACTTCATCAGCTGTTTTCTCGCTCATAAGGATAGCCTGGGCTCCCCGTATGGCATCATTTGTTCAGATGTATCGCTAGTGAGAATCCCCTTGGTATCCATACCTCCATCCTAACGGTACTACACGAACTTACGCAAGATTGAATGTTCAGAGAAAAGAGGTGCACACTCTCTGAGAATGTGCACCCCTTTTAAAAAATCCAATTGTTAGCGAGCTACAAACCCCAATCCTGCATTCTGTTTCTTTAAAAAGAGGATAAAGGCCAAGGTTGCACAGACAGAAGCTATGATACCTACAGGGTAGCTGATGGTCGTCGGAAGAGAGAACCCTTCTGGAGCTTGTAGAATATAGGTGGTCACTACAGCAGTCATAAAGGCTGCAGGGACGCTTGCCATCAAGTGCGAGCGTTTTGCCCTATGCAGATAGACAGCGCCTGTCCAAAGTACTATGGTTGCCAAAGTTTGGTTGGACCAAGCAAAATATCTCCAGATGATGGTAAAATCGATGAAATTCAAGGCAAAGCCAATACCAAGAATCGGTATTGCCAGATACAGGCGATTCTTGATTCCTTTCTGTTCGATCGAAAACATGTCGCCAAGAATCAAGCGAGTACTTCTAAAAGCAGTATCGCCTGAGGTGATAGGACAGGCTATGACTCCGAGCAAGGCCAACACACCACCTACGGGACCAAGAAGACCCATGGAGACCCTGTTGACTACAAGACCGGCTCCACCTTGCTTCACCACCTCATTCAGACCTGCAATCCCGTCAGGAAAGAACACCATGGCAGCAGCGGCCCAAATCAAGGCAACCATGCCCTCACTGACCATCGCCCCGTAGAAAACCTTATGGCCGTATGATTCATTGGAAAGGCAACGGGCCATCAGAGGTGATTGGGTTGCATGGAACCCGCTGATAGCTCCACAGGCGATGGTGATGAACAGCATGGGCCACATCGATAGTCCGCTAGGATGCATGTTTGTGAGGGTGATTTCAGGAATCGGTGCTCTGGTAATGATGAGCATGAAACCAACTCCCACTGCCATGATCAACAAAACCACACCAAAAACTGGATAAATCTTGGCGATGATCCTATCCACAGGCAGCACGGTGGCAATGAAGTAATAGGCAAGTATGGCCACTACCCAGAAAAATTTATTCGCAAATATTCCGGAAAAACCTAGGTTGGCAAGGAGCCCTGCAGGACCGGCCATGAAAACAGTACCCACTAAAATAAGCAGGATGATGGAGAAAACGCGCATGACCTGACGCATCCCATCTCCAAGATACATACCGACGATCTCAGGAATACTCTTTCCGTCATGACGCATGCTCATCATCCCAGATAAGTAATCATGAACACCGCCGGCGAAGATTGTCCCAAAGACAATCCAAAGGAACGCAGCAGGACCAAAGAGAGCTCCCATCACAGCTCCAAAGATCGGCCCCAACCCAGCAATGTTCAGAAACTGGATGAGAAAGATTTTTCCCCACTTCAAAGGGACATAATCAACACCATCTTCAAGAGCAACCGCTGGAGTGATACGCTTCGTATCAATACCAAATATCCGTTCAACCACTACGCCGTAGGTAAAATATCCTACGATCAGCAATACCATCGAAAGTAAAAAACTAACCATGTGTCCTCCTCATAATTCTGTGATTTGCGCGTGGGACAAATGTAGCAGAACTTAAGCGTGAAAAAGGAAGCTTGTGCATGAAATGTCAAAACTTGAACATGAATGGTATTGTGCATCTAGCTCAGATGAAGAAGCCTCTTTAATTCGCTGGTACTGTTTCTACTTACAGGAATTAGCGTATCGCAATACTTCATCTTCAACCGATAGGTTGAATTCACCCACAGCTCTACCGACTCCAAGTATTCAAGGTTGATGAGGTAGGAGCGATGGCAAAGAAAGAAATGCACTGAGGGAAGTATGGCTTGCAGTTCATGCATCCGATACGCAGTACAATAGAGTCCTTCTTTGGTCATAACCTTGCAAGAGCGGCCAAAAGCCTCAGCATAGATAATTTGGTCGGTACGGATCGGGATGATCTTCTCACCCTGATAGAGGGAAATCCACGAAACCGAGGAGGTTTCTTTGAGCGACTGCACCAATCTTAGGAGCCGTGAACGCTCCTCTTGCGGGTCCTCTTCTTTCAGTTGTTCATGAATCCTTTCAAGCACCATGGCAAATCGTTGTTTATGCACCGGCTTGAGAATGTAGTCAATCGCATGCAGCTCAAACGCCTTTACGGCAAATTCATCATAGGCTGTAACGAAAACAATCAAAGGATGATATTGGCTTGCCAAAAACCTCTGGGCCGTCTCCACACCGGTCAAGGCTGGCATCTGAATATCCAGAAAGATGATTTGGGGACGTAATTGCATCGCCAGTTCATATGCCTCCAACCCATTCTGTGCCTCGCCGACCAAGACCAGAGAGGAGTCCTCCTGTAAAAGACGCTTCAGCTCTCTGCGAGCAGGCGCTTCATCATCTGCTATCAAGACACTGTGTTGCAAGGGATCCTGAGCCATACCTTTGTTCCTTTCCCTACCTCTGATTCAATGTGCAAGTCATACTCCAAGCCATATAAATTGATCAATCGTTGGTGCACATTATCCAGTCCATGGGATTCATCAAAAATATTGGACAGTGTGGCCTCGTCGATGCCCACCCCGTCATCCTCAATACATATGCGAGCCTCATCCTGAACAAACCGAACCGTAATCTTTACACATCCTGGATGTATGCTCTTCTGAAGCCCGTGCTTGACGGCATTCTCCACTAAAGGTTGGAGTATCAAGGGAGGTATCAAAAACGAGGTATCACCATCGAGATCATAGCATACTGAGATTTTTGATCCAAACCGTGCTTGCTCAATGGCAATATAGGCGTTTATGTTTTCTATCTCGGATTGCAGCGGAATGAATTCTTTTGCCAGTTGCAACCGGCTTCTATAATAGTCGCTCAGATTCAACAGGAGGTCTTTTGCTTTTTCATGGTCTTCACTGATCAATGAAGAGATGGTATTCATCGCATTGAACAGGAAGTGCGGATTAATCTGACTTTGCAGGGCTCTCAGACGTGCCTTGCTCAACAATTGTTCTCTCGTATCCAGTTCACTCAGCTCTATCTGCAACGACAGCAAACCAGCTAAACCTTTAGCGACCTCAATGTCAACTTCACTGATCGCATACTCTCGTTCTCGATATAGTTTCAATGTCCCAATTGGAGCATCTGCACGCATTAACGGGACGATAACTGCAGAAAGAAGCGGGCAATCAGCTTGTGAACACTGGATATCCTGCTTCGAACGTGCAACTTGCACACAAGATAGCAGCAAAGCACTTCTGGTCATCTCTGTCTGTATCGACATGCCAGGTCTATGATGATCTTCGCCGATGCCTACATGGGCAAGGATTTTCTCTCGATCGGTGAACGCTACGGCGGCCATCGACAACTCCTTGGCAATAATCCGGGCCGTGTTTCTCGCCTGTTCCTCGGTATACCCTTTTCGGAAAAAGGGAAGCGTCATCCCTGCAATCTCCAGAATCTTCTGCGATTGCCGGGCAGCAATTCTTTCTTCTTCCCGAAAGAGGTTTTCACTGATTGCGACAAACATTCCGATGCCGACTGCATTACCGACAATCATGGGAATGCCGATCAGCCTAACCAGATCGACAGCTGCCCCGTAGGGCTTGGCGACCAGAAGGATTATCACCATCTGAAGCATCTCAGCCAAAGCGCCACCGACAAGACCAAAAGCCCACTTCTTCTTAGACCTGATGAAGTAGGGGTGTAACAAGGCCGCTAAACAGCCTTCCACAATGGTGGAAATCATACAGGCTAGAGACGTGAAGCCTCCAATATCAATCGCCCATCTATGGACTCCAGCCAACAAAGCAGCGGCAATGCCAACTACAGGTCCTCCTATCAGACCACCCACAAACACTCCCACAATTCGAGAGTTTGCAAGGGCTCCTTGCACAGGAATGCCAGTATAGGTACCAAGAATACCCATCCCACTGAAGTACACGATAAGCAAAATATAGTTGTATACGTTCTTACGACTCTTGAGTATGATATCTCGAAACAACTGCACCCTGAAAAGAATTATGGCAAAAACAACTATCAAGCCACCTTGGCTGGTCAGGCTCAACAACAGTCCCCACGCCCCATCTGTTATCCACATAGTGCAATCAGTCTATCGTCTGACCCTTTCTAAATCAATACGAGCAATTGGACCATCGGCATGAAGGCTAGAATTGAGATGCGTGACTATGAGGTGTAACCAAGGTCAGGGTTGTTATGCTCTGACCTTCTAGTGAAAGCGAACAGAGCTCTCCCATGATTCTTAGGTTTCACAGTATTAAGAGATCACAGAAATTGCCAGCATAGTGAGAGACAGACGCTTTTTTAAAGATAAGGTTCTGTGATTCTTTTTCATCGGTACGTATGAGAACTCCTCTTTGTACATACCGATGATTTTAACCGCTATCACCAAGGAAAGAAAGATGTGCCAGTTAGCCTCTCAAACAAGGATTCACTGATGCTGTCTCTTTTGTAAATCTGCTGCATACAAGGCAAATATTGCCAAGCCTCTTGGGTAAAAACACAAATTATTCCCTGAGAAGGTTTCAAAAAACAAGTGAATGTCTGTTGCATTGACGGTACAGATCCAATCCCAGTAATTCTGCAACTGATGTGCTACATCGACATCCCGAAACAACGCTGCAGCATCGCGCAACATATTCATTGACAACCATCCTACCGTTGCAGAGGATCCTGCCAATCCTTCTTGCATCATGCGCTGGGAATTACTTTCATAGCTTGTATGACGACAACCATATTCAGTGATGGTCTTTGCGTTACTACTGATCAGGTCCATACAGAGCATCTGATAAGGGATATCGGTCTGTTCTCCGACCATATCGAGCAGAACAAGTCCGTTGGTTGAGAAAATATGATAAGCATCCCACCCCTCGAGAGTTCCCTTCAAGGCTTGGCCAGTCCAAGGATCGGTCAAGCCTTCTGCATCCTTATCACAATTTACTGCAAAATGGTCACCCATCCATCCTCTTGTGGTGATGGTATGCAAAGCCCTGCTCATAAAACTGGTATACTCATCCTTGGCTTTTTCAATCATCTTACAGCCTGCAAACATCGCACAATAGGTTTTGATGCCAAGATAAATTTGCTGATTTCCGTACTGGATTGCAGGGGAAGCATCGTCGATTGTATTGCTGCATCCTGTAGCAGGTATTCCTGTCTGCTTTAAATCGGTTGACACAAGATAGTCCATCATTTTAACAAGAATGGGTTCAATCTTGGTACAGAGACTTCGATCATTCGTTTTCTTCCAATAAGCAAAAGCCATAAGCAGAAAATTGCAATTCTCTTCAACTTCCATATGGTGAGGATAGTATTGGCGCTTGCAAGTAAGAAACTGTCCAGTATCATGACTCAAGAAGACGCCCTTCAGCTTACTTGAAGGTTCGGGGACCTGTACATACTCACACCATTGGAGAAGCTGCAGCCTCAAAAGCTCAGGCCAAAACTGGAGATAGAAAGGACTTTGACTGTATTCAACATCGACTGTGGACGTAAAATAGCAGTTTCCCTCCCATACAGTATACCAAGCCGATCCATCCTTTTTCCTAACAAGATATGTGTTTATCAACCAAGAATGGAACGCATAGGCACTCAGATGATCAAAAGCCCTGCCCAAACCATGCCCGTTGCAAACAGTATCAAAATCCGATGAAGCTTTCTTCAGGGCTCTATACGAACGCTTCACAGAGGCGACAACGTCATGAACACTTTTGAATGATGAAGTATACCAAAAAGGACAAAGATCATCCTGTACACTCATGACCGGCTTATCATATGTTGCATATATGATTGACAGGCCTTCATCGACATGTCCTCTTTTCAAGGAGAACTCTTTTGTGAAAAATCCATCTTGATGGGTACATCCGACACCACTTATACGATCTTCAACAGTTCTCTTCTTGTAATACGCAGGACGATTATCACTTGCATACTCACCACTGTCTGAAGGATATGGTTCATTGATTATGTAGGAAAGCACAACCGTCTCATCGTCCACTTTTTCCGTAGAACCCTCTTCAACGTCAAGAGAGAAAAAGAGAGCACCATCCACAACTTCCAGACTACTTTGTTTTGTCCATCTGAAGTCTCCTTGCATCCGTTCAACCGAAACGTCGATCATCAAAGCGGGAGTGGTTGATAGCTCGAAATCACCAGGAGAGAAAGGAATTTGTATGGTCAGCCCTACTTGTAGGCCATAATGGGGAATTGTACCGCGTAGGTGTATTGAAGTGAACGTACAAGATTGCTCCATGAAAGGGAATGGGATCACGTCCTCAGATAAGGGAAAACAATACCGCTGACCGTCGACAACTACACCTGCCTTGATTGCACAACGAAGACCGGGATGTTCGGAAAATCTAATCAGATAACTGCTGTTCTGCCCAGGATGGATTGCCAAACCAAGCCTCGAACCAAATACCGCAATACCATCACTAAGTAGTTGCATGCTCTTTTTTCTCCTTTACCATTACGATGGGCGCCGTAAGCTCAAACTCGGCTCCGATCGATACTTTTCTAGATGCTGTAATGGAGCCCCTGTGGGCTCTGAGTATTCGATAGCTGTAATTCAACCCTATACCCCAATTGCTCATACGTACAGAACCACTTTTCAAAGGTCGGAACAAACGTCGTTGCTCTGCGGGGGTAAGACCTCGCCCTGTATCGGAAATGGTAATACCCAACCATTGATCTTCCACTTTAGTATCTATATAGACAGAGGCGGTACAGAGGAGATTTGCTTTTGCTGCCTCTGCAGCATTAATACAACAATTTCTTACCGCTTCGATGTATAACTTCCGATCGACAAGAAGAGGTACATCTTGATTGATATCCACGGTGATTTGAACTGTTGGATACAGGGCAGACAACTGCATCACAATTGGATTGAGTATCGTGCTGATATAACAGACACCAAGCTGGATGGTAATGCCGGTCGTTTGATCAAGGAAACGAGCAATGGTTTCCAAACCTTGTTCAGTAATCTCATCGTGTTCTTTGAGTAATGGGAAAAGATCGGATTCACCGAGTTCCTTCAACTCTTTGGAGATCAGCGCTAATGCGAAGAAGTCATTCTTAAGAGAATGAAAAAGAAAACGAACAGCCTGATTGATCTTTTGCATCATTCGTTCCTGAAAATACAACACCAACGCATCCTTGAATGCAACTCGTGAATACCTGAACAACATGTAGACATTGATGAGCAATATCAAAAAAACAATTATCGGCAAATAGACAACATAGAACTTTGGAATTTCATACTGTAAAGAAACTTCAATCAAGGATGCTACAGTATGTGTTTTGATCATATGCAGGCGCACAGGATCAACAAGGCTGAATAAAAGGAATATTGATAAAGAGGTCCCGACAATCGCCAAATCAGACAACTTCTCATGCAATCGGACCTTGATGACGCTCTGTTTGGCTGAACGATACAACAGAATACAGAGATATATACAATAGAAAAGGTATCCAAATAAAAAACCATACAGCATCGAATAGTAGAGAGTCACTATAGAAAATTTTGCACCATTGAGCGAATAAATATACAAACCATACCGAACAGAAGGCAGATGAAGCAGCAAATGACCAAAGGCTATAACAAGACCAACTATCAACTCTTTAACAGTAAGCTTTTTATTTCTAAAAACCGAGTAAAAAGCCATAAGCAACACCAGGCAAAAAAACTCCAAAAGATACCCGATACTGCCAATGTCATACGGACCATAGCGAAATTTGAACACATGAAGAGAAAACTTATAGTCAAACAGGAATAAAGGATAATCAAATCGATGATAGTATCCATATTTTGCAACCAAAAATACAATTGCTGCAATTCTAGCAGCAGTAAGCACAACAAGAAGAAACAAGAGCCAGTTATATACCCTCTTTGGATTTTTCATAATGACAAACAACGAGAATCCAACAAGAATGAGTACGGTATAGAACACTTTTTAATCCCCTGTATGCATCATTTCCAAAAGCAATCTTGTAACCAAAGAGAGCCTTCTTTGATCCACATCCATCTTCCCTTCGGACACTTCATAACCGCCCTTCCGATAGGCCTCCTCAGTAGGAAGATACCCCGCCCATCCGTTGGCATTGGTGGCAAGAAGACAAAAAGGAACGTTTCCTTGATCTAACACATCAAAGCTTGCTTGAGCAAAACACTCGGCACCGACAGATGCGATGACAGCCTCTCCGATGCCTAAAACACCCACAGCAACAGGATTGTCATCACTATGTGTTGGTTCTATCATCTTTGAGGCGCACCAGAGCTTGTCGGTCAATACTGGTTTCCTGTTTGCCAAAGCAGCTAGGACTGAATAAGCGACCGCTTTTCCGATAATATCGATAGCCTGCCAATTCTGTTGTGTTGCAAGATAGGGCTCGGTATCGCCACAGGCTCCCAGCATGAACATAGCCTTGGTCCCTGGGCCCAACGTCTTTTCGATGGTCTTGCAGGCGACACCTGGATAGTCAGCACTTATTTGGGTACTATGCTTACCCATGACCACAGGATGAAGAGCAACTGAGAACAAGACTATACACTTAGGATCTTGAGGACAAAGATATTCATCATACTTTTCATCCTCCAGCATTTCAAAAAGGAGAGTGGGAATCCGTTCTTCAACCACACCATCAAGAACAGCATCGCTACGCTCCCAAAGGCTGAAGCAGTTTACCAAAGAACCGTCACGTTGTGTACCTCTTCTGTTGAAACCAAGTTTTGCTTTCGCTGTTGTAAAAGAAGTCTTAGCAGGTCTTCGGTTTGCTCTAGCATAGCCGATTACAGCGATGATTGTTTGTTTCAGGGTTTTGAGGTATCGCTCAATTTCTCTTTCAAATTCCTTATAGAGGGAAAGCGGCTCACCCCCACTGATATCTTCCCATGCATTGACTGTTACAGGTCCTGAGTGTGTATGAGAGACACAGATGCAGATTTGAGATTCCTGAATACCATATGCTTCTAAAATTGCTTTTTTCACATCAGAAACATACTCGGTGGACAGTATGCAAAGATCCAACGATATGAGCAATTGTTCGCTTTGGCCATCGCACAATGATAAAACCTTGACATATAGTGGATCGTGTATGCCTGTAGGAAGACCATTGCACGCAAACCTCTGCTCATAGCCTTCAAGAGGAAGGCATATATCCGAAAATAGTATGCTTGCCTGATGGTACCCGACATGAATCATAGTTGCTCCTTTTCACGAAGTTCCTTGACAATTTTCTGGGCATCATACTCCTTGAGAACAGCAGCCACTTCTTTCATACTTCTTTTCTTGAATTTCTTGAGAATATTGCTTACATGTGCGCGTACTGTATTTTGCTCGATGTACCGTGTATTTGCGATTTCTTGATAGCGAAGGCCATCCATATAGAGTCCCACTATATCGAGCTCACTTCGTGTAAGAGAATTGATGATCTGAAAAAGCATCGTCAACTGCTTCTGTTGTGAACGAATTCTTGCAAACTCATTTCGCATTTTACCAGCAACCAAAGGTCGCATAGAAGCCTGTCCTTTAAAGGCATTTCGTATAGCTTCGATTATCACCTCTTGATCCTCGGTCTTGAGAATATAATCGGTAACTCCTGCCTCAAAAGAGGAAAAAATCAGATCATCTTCCTTGTGGATAGTCAACATAATGATGCAGATATCACTTTTAAGGTTTTTGATATCCCAGGCAGCCTCAATCCCATCGTCTTGACTGTCCATCTGAATGTCGAGAAGAACCACATCAGGATCATGCAACTTCACAGCCTCAACCGCCTCTCTCCCGTTCTTGCATAGGGCAAGCACTTCCATATCGGGTTGCTTTGCAATAATGGCTTTGAAGTATGATCTGATTCTCGGAGCATCGTCAGCAATTACAATACGTATCATAGGCTATCTCACTATTACTCTATCTTGCAAGGAGCATGTGATTGTGCAGATCTGAAGATATTTTCTAGTATCTCCACTATATGATACGCGAACTGCCCATCATTTGTATATGATGTTCCTTCTTCTAGATGTGCGCACATCTGCTCGATACCCAAACCCCTGTTGTTCCCAATATAGAGACCTCTCGGATCGATTGTTTTCCATTGTTCTGTTCTCTTGGAATATAATTTCAGCACTCCGCCAAAAAAATTCGGATCAGGAAGCTGCAACGTCCCTTCCGTCCCATAAATCTCAATATGCGGAAGATTGGTAGCTGCAATATCAAAACTCATGAGCATATACCCTACAACCCCACTAGCGGTGCTAAGCATCGTGTGAATCGTAGTAGGGGTCTCAACAGATACGCTTTGCCCCGCTCGTTCCCCTGTTTTGATGACTCGCTCTATATCACTGGTGCGCTCAATAGCCTGCACTACAGCCACTTTACCAAGGCATTCGACAAGGGCACTCAAATAATAAGGCCCCATATCCCAAAGAGGACCTCCACCTTGTTTATAGTAAAAATCAGGATTTGGATGCCATCGCTCATGACCTGCGGTAGTCATCGATGCTGTGAAAGCCAAAGGAGTTCCTATGGCCCCATCATCAATCAAAGCTTTTGCGTGTTGCACAGAAAAACCTAAGAAAGTATCTGGAGCACATCCTATTGCCAAGGATCTCTCCTTGGCAAGATCCAGCAACATCTTCGCAGAGGCAGTATCCAATGCAAACGGCTTTTCACTATAGAGATGCTTTGAAGATTCCAAAATCCTTCTCGAAACTTCAGCATGTACTACAGGAGGCGTAAGATTGACCACAAGCTCAATTTCAGGATTTTCCAAAAGCTCCTCTATAGAAACGCTTTGACCTGTTTCGGTTAGCTTACACAGTTTTTCTGATGCCCCCTGATTGATATCAGCACATTGAAGCAACTGTATATGATCAAAATTCATAAAATTTTGCACATACACAGTACTTATGTTTCCACAGCCGATAATTCCTACCTTCATACACTTTTCCCTGCTGTATTTGTTGTCTCGATCACCTTTGCGAGCTCTGCTTCTGTCCAATCAGGATTGATGCTGATACAAGCAATCCTACCCATATAGTCCAAGCTTTGTGCATAATCTTCGGTCTTGAAATCGAGTGCAAGACTCTTGTTTGCTTCCATCTTATAGGGGTTGTAGAAATCATTCTGACCTCCGAGCTTGGTATACAGTGGCTCCCAATTCTTGAACACGTGCTTATCACTGAAAATCGGCAACCAGTACAAACCATCGGTTGCTTTACAGAATGCCTGTGCTTCTGCCGTTGTTGGAAATACAAAGGCGGCAGTCGTACCACAATCACCCTTACTATCGTGAGAAAAAATTGGATTGAGAGCTACTGAGGAAATCAGTTGATTTTTATGCGCACGCAAATCATGCAGTATCCCTTCAAGTCTTGATTGTTGAACTCTCAGTATCGCTCCTGTGATTTCACTGATCCTGTGCTGGTTTCCCGTAAAAATCGGTACACTGAGCTCTTTTGCATAGGGTCTGAAGGCAGTTCCTCCATCATGATAGATAAGAGCTCTCTCAAACACCTTTCGATCATCGGTTACAAGTGCTCCGCCTTCCCCAGCACTAAGAATCTTGAAATGGTTGAAGCTGAAAGCTCCAGCAGTACCCATTGAGCCCAATCTACGGTCATGATAGCTTCCTCCGTCTGCTTGACAAGCGTCCTCCAAAACCTTGAGATTGTACTCTTTTGCAATACAGAGAATCTCATCCATGTTGCAAGGAAACCCGTTGATGTGTACGGGAATGATACAAGCTGTATGCTTGCTGATTTTTCTTCTGACGTCAGTACAGTCAAGAGTCAGGCTTTCGTCAACATCAGCAATTACAGGAACGGCACCAACAGCAAGCACCGCTATTGCAGTTGCCATAAACGTGTAAGCAGGAATGATCACCTCATCGCCAGGTCCGATTTCCATCCCAACCAAGGCACAAACCAATGCATTTGTCCCACCGGAAAGAGCCAAACAGTATTTGCTTCCGATAAGATCGGCCCACTCTTTTTCAAATTGATCAGCTTCTTTAAGGGGTGAATTAATTCTAAAGAGATATTTGCTCTCAAAGACTCTTTGTATGGCTTCAAGTTCTTCTTTTCCAATTCTGTACATAATAGTGTCTCCTCGGTTTTTATTCTTTGATTGCCCCACGGGTCAATCCTGATATAAAGTACTTACTCATTGAGAAATATAGGATTATCATAGGAACAATGGACATTACGGAGCCTGCAAGCATCAGGTTCCAAGAGGAAGCGACCTGTCCAGATGTTTTCAATCCGACTACAGCTACCGTCAAAGTTTGCAATTCAGGCCTTGCCATGGTAAAGACCAAGGGAAGCAGATAGTCATTCCAGGTTTCTCCAAAAGTCAACAAGGTAATAGTTGCAATTATCGGTTTTATCAAGGGAAGAATGATATTCCAATAAATACGAAAAAAGCTGCATCCATCGATGGTCGCCGCTTCGTCCAAGGAACGGGTAATCGAATCGATGTAGGTCTTGGCAAGGAAAATCATAGTCATATTGACCGTGAACACACGCAAAATGATATAACCCCATAAGGAAGCATTGATACCTAGCACCTTAGCAACCTGCAACTGTGGATAAATCATGATAGGCCCCCAACTGAGAAACATGGTGGCAATGAACAAAGAAAAAAGAAGTTTCTTTCCTGTAAAATTTCCTCGAGAAAAGGCATATCCGGTAGAGGTTGCCACCAAGAGAATTCCCACAATGGTCATTGCTGTGACAAACAGGCTGTTGAGGGCGTAGCGTTTGAAATTTGCTATGTTCCATGCATCAACATAGTTCTTCCACTGCAGGGATTCAGGTAAAAGATTTCCTCCTGATGTAAGAATCTCCATATTCGTCTTGAATGACGATGAAAGGGTGATCAAGAGAGGGAAGAGAAACAGTGCGGTCACTAAACAGAGAAAGATAAAGATCAACTGGTTGCTCAATGATTTTTTCATAGCTTTTCTTCTCCCTCACGTGTCAAGAGCAGATACGCAATGGTAATTAATCCAATGATAAGCGCAGAGACTGTTCCGGCTGCCGCAGAATACCCTATCTGAGGTCTTCTCGATCCTTGGGAAAAGAAGTATTTGAACACAAACGTCATCATGTTCTCCGATTCTCCCCCCGGAGCCCCATTGGTAAGAACCAAGGCAAGGTCAGCCGATTTCAAGGTTCCTATGATTGCCAGCAGCGTGATGACCTTGGTCATGCTCTTGAGCATCGGCAACGTTATGTAGAAGAACTGTCTTTTTGCATCGGCACCATCGATGGCAGCACTCTCATACAACTCGGCGCTGATGCTTTGTAATGCAGTGAGGAAAAAAACCATGTTGATGCCCACACACTGCCAAATGGAAGCAATGATTATCACAGAGAGGGCATGAGCCCTTGTCCCAAACCAGTTCACTGGTGTTTTTATCAAATTCAAGTTCATCAGTAGATTGTTCACAATTCCTTCGTACGATGCGAAGAGAAATGAGAATATAAGGCCGATGATTACTGCGCTGAGTATGTAAGGCATAAAGATGACGACCCTAAAAATATTGGCCGATCTCATTTTTCTATTCAGCAATACCGCGAGTAATAACGCAAAAGGTAGTTCAATAAACAACTTACCACTTATGATGAACGTATTGGCAACAGCTCTCCAGTAATTTGGATCTCTGCTGAACAAACGCACATAGTTTTCCAATCCAACAAAAATAGTTTGTCCACCAACTCTTCTGGTGAACGAAAGCGCAATTACATATGCGATTGTGTATACACTGAAGACAAGCAAGCCAAGAAGCGACGGAAGTATCATGAGAAACGCGCCACGACTGTTATTGTTTAGTGATTTTGCTGTAGGCATGGTGCAATCCTTCTAGAGCATAGAGCTACCGGCCTAGAGTACATAGACCGGCAGCAAGTCGTGCTCGTTATTTTGCTAATGCAGGTGAAAAATCGGGAATTTTGAAGTCATTGATGTCGATTTCCTTGTCAGCAATTGCTCGCTGCAAAGCCGCATTATAGGCTTGGTTGGAACGTCTGACAGCTTCATCGATAGAGAATTGACCAGTAACAGCTTTGTAGAACAGGATGTCGTAGGTGTCGCCTTCAACATTTACACTGGGAACAACAGGGTATACTGTATTGTTCTTTACATCCGAGAATTCTGCAAATCCCATGACATCGGGTTTGTTTGCACGAGCTGCTATAGTAGGATTGACCGGAATGTTTTTTGCTGCTTCATATTTCAAGGTTACAATTTCATCACTGTTCAGCCATTTATAGACTTCCCATACAGCATCCTTCTTTGATGCAGGAATTCCGCTTCCAAGCCACCATTCACCCTCGGACACCAATTCACTCTTATATTTAAAGCCAATTGCTTCTGGAACTGGAACTTCGGTGATTCCCATGGCAATTTTTACCGGGAATTGGTCGTTGAATACTGCAACGTCCCAGGATACGGCAAACATCATACCTACATTGCCTTCGGCAAACTGTGCTCTGGCGGTGTCGTTGTCCAAACCTTCAGCTCCAGGGAACAGGCTGTTGTCATCTCTGAGTTGCTTGACCATCTCTGCATACGGCTTGAGTACGCTGAAATCGAATGCGCCATTCTTATAATCGAATTCTCTACGACCAAAGCCTCCGCCTATTGTATAGGTTCCGGCCCATGCCCAATATCCTGCGCCCCACCTAAACGGCAGTGCAACACCAAATTTTCTTCCACCTGACTGTTCGGTGATGATTTTTGCATAGCGCACTACATCTTCATATGTTCTTGGGGGTTTATCCGGATCAAGGCCGCTCGCTGCAAAGAGGTCCTTGTTGTATACCATACGCATGGTAAATGCAAACTGGGGAATTGAATATACTTCATTCTTATACGAGGTCACATTGTTGATATCGACATCAAACGGGAAGGATTCGACCCATCCCTCATTGTCAAACGAAGTCAATGATTGAATGACTCCCTTATTCACTCCTTCAGCAATAGACTCATCTAGATTCATGATGTCCGGACCACTGCCTGACTGAAAGGCGATGGTATAGATATCAATGAAATCATCTCCATAGATTTGATACTTGATCTCGATACCTTTCTCTTTTCCGATTGTCTTATTGAACAACTCTACTTGGTTGACCATCAAATCCTTGTCGTGTCTGTTTCTTGTCCAGACATTGACCACAGTCGCACCATCGGCACTGCTTTCCTGCACTCCACGAGCAAAGATTGCAACGGGAAGCAAGCAAAGAATCAACATGATAATTAATGCTCTTTTCATTCGAATCCTCCTTGAATTACTACTCATGATGCTAGCATGCGTTCAAGGAGCCAAACAGTACCGTTTTTTCTAAACATCTTATAATGAATGCAATTAGAAAGAGGATGGGCTTTACCCATCCTCCAGACTCTTCAACTAGATTTTCATCGGAATCAAATCAAGGTACTCTTGGAGCGTTCCATCGTGCAGACAGGTCTGGATGATGCGCTTTCCCAACGGATCCAGATCTGGGGTCAAGAATTTCTCCAGCTCCTTCTTGAAGAAGTCAGAAAGAATCTTGGAACCCGCGTCATACCCGTCATTGCCAACTTCCACCTGTCGATTTACCTCAAGCAGATCCTTGGGGATATACTCCCCGTCAACCTTCAGGCTCTCAGGGAAATACCCAAGTAGAGGATTTCTGGAAGGGCGCAACTGATGAGGTTGGAATTTTGCACTTCCTCGTCGTGAGAGATACTCACGAGCTATCCACTGAGGCATGAATCCCACCTTGTAGATCCCAATATGCTGATTGGGAACCAATATATACCGAGTGTTGGGACTGTCGACAATCTGCTTGAGCATAAGATTTGCCTGATCAACCATCCTTCCGGTTGCAAAAGGCCAATAAGACCCCACACCCTCACTACTCATACCTTCACTATCGGTGATGCTTGGGTTGTCATGCCCTCTAGGAGCGACCAAGCGCCACAACCAAGCTAAAGCAGGGCTCAACATATGGAACAGCCCGATGATGCCGTAGGTAGGTTGTTCTTTCGAACACGGAGGGGTTCTCACCCCGAAGCTCCTGATATCCACCTCAACCGGTTCGTCAACGATATTTGGCACCAATCGCCTCGGCATAATCACCCGTGGATTAGGACAAGGTTTCTGAGGTTCATCCATGATGTGTTCCCAAATAAGACAGGTCGAGAGAGGCACCGTCTCATAATTGAGGAAGATCAAGGGCTCTTGGGGATGTACACACAGCTCTTCCAGATAGGGATCGGTACCATACTTGGTGATATGGTTGGTCCTGAGAAACCATCCCTGCTCTGCGTCACACACCACCAGTTTCCCACTATCGTTCTGTATGTCCGGATGACAAAGAGCCATATCATCGGTAACCGGCCGTAGCTCACAGGGATCCTTCAAGCCAAGGTAGGATTTCTCTTGTGTCCTTGTGTGAGTACAAAGCAGAATCTTTCCATCCAGCTCGCGGTGAATCTTTTCGATCATCTCACTCTTGCCACCACCGCTGGCCCCTTCATGCATGATGGTAATGATATTATCATAAGGCGTAATCACCCTGACGGTCGAACCGTGAGCGGTAACCCACCCCTCTTTTTCACCAGTGGTAAGGAGCAAACCATACACACCTTTCTTTGCACTGGGTCCGGGATACAGATTGTAAGCAAACATCTCATAGAGCGTATCGAGCCTGTTGTGCACCACCATCTGCTTGCCGTTGAAGTGGGTATGCCGGAAGATGGGAGCAAGATAGATAATCGCCTTTGGCTTATAGTTTTCAGGAATTTGCTCTGCCGGAATGAACTTCTGAAGATCGCCAAGACCTCCAGCGAAAAACCCTGCATTGCTCGGAGCTACCAAAAGAGCAGGTATTTCCTTGCCTTCAAGCCCTGTAGAGAACGGCATTACGATAAGATCGACCGTTGACAGCCAGGCGAAGGTCTCTTGCCGGAGAGCAGAAAAGTCTGTGTTATAGCGGTCGGAAAAACGAGGCTTGTCAGTTGCTCCTTGGTCTGCGATCAACATGCAATCAGGATCACGACGCCTCATATAGGGATCGTGGTAGTTCACCACAGCGCCGTTTTTGTTCCTGCTCACCGTTACTTCAACTACGCGACCTTTGTTTGGAACCTCGTAGGCTACTTCAAACTCGTTGCAAAGCTTCCCGCCCATCGCAAGCTCTAAAAGCTCCTCTCGTGATTCGGGAACGATGGTTTGCATTCCCTTGGCCAAGACTTCTTGCAGCTCTTTTGGCAAGACCATTCTTTGAATATACTCGTTCATGCTGTCCCCCTCATTCAGTATTGAATCTTGTATCAGTATAGCACAAAATAGCAGGTCCCCAAAAAGGCCTCCATATCAGTAAAAGTTTATTGAATATCTATCAAGGAAGTGCTATGTTCATAGCTGAGTGGAAAAGTGTTCACATTTTTCCCTCTTTTGCCTGCGGTCAGGTTCACTTGGGTGTTCTGAAGCCAAGGTCAAAAAGACAATACTACCAATTCTGTACCCAGCCTCACTCTGAGGTACTTGGTGTGTGTCTGCGGCCTTTCTGCAGGAATCCGATACTCCTAGAGTGTCGTTATGCTCTCTTGCAAGGAAGGTATGAAGTATGGAAAGTCGATCAGTCGGTGTCATCGCCATCATTGTCAAAGAACGTGATTCTGTTGCCCATGAGGTAAACACGCTGCTCACCAGTTACGGCTCAATGATCTTAGGAAGGATGGGCCTCCCCTATCGAGAACGAAATCTCAACATTATCACCCTCATCGTTGACGCTAGCAACGATCAGATAGGTGCGCTTACCGGAAAGCTTGGCCATATCGAAGGGGTCACAGTCAAATCGACTCTTGCAAAGCTTTAAGGGGGACAGCATGCACACAACAAACATCAGACAATGGAAAGAACAGCTTATTTCTCAAGATGAAATAGATACATACCTTGTTGATGGAAAAGATTTCATTGACGAAAAGTACATTAATGCCACGCTACAGCACAATACCAGCAGTGACACCGAGCGTATTCGTGAAATCATAGCCAAGGCATACAACATCGAACTCATGGACGATGAGGATGTTGCCGCACTGCTGCACGTAACAGACCCACAACTACGCCAGGAGATTGTCGAGGCGGCAAAAGAGGTCAAGAAAAAGGTATACGACAACCGTGTCGTCACGTTTGCACCCCTTTACTGTGGAAGTAAATGTGTCAATCGATGTGCGTATTGTGGATTCAGAAGCGACAATCCATCAGTAATCCGCAAAGTGCTGACAATGGACGAAATACGTGCAGAAACCCAGGCTCTTGCCGGAGCGATCGGCCATAAGCGATTGATCATCGTATTTGGAGAGCACCCTGAAACAGACGCCGACTACATTGCCCAAACCATGAAGACTATTTACGAGGTTAAAGTCCCCGTCCGAAACGGAATGGGCGAAATAAGGAGAGTCAATGTAAATGCAGCACCGCTGCCGATCAAAGATCTTAAGAAGCTCAACGAGGCAGGCATTGGTACGTATCAAGTGTTTCAGGAGACCTATCATCACGAAACCTACCGAAATGTACATCCTATCGATACCCTGAAAGGCAATTACCGGTGGAGACTCTATGCGCTGCACCGAGCCATGGACGCTGGTATCGATGACGTAGCCATCGGCGCTCTCTTTGGTCTATATGACTGGAAATTCGAGGTCATGGGAATGGTCGCCCATGCAAGAGACCTCGAACGACTGTACAACATTGGACCTCATACCATCTCATTCCCCCGCTTAACCCCAGCTGTGGGTACCAACTTCGATCATCTGCAACACCAAGTAAGTGATGAGGACTTCACCCATCTCATTGCTGTATTACGGCTCGCAATACCATACGCAGGCATGATAATCACCAACCGTGAAAGACCAGAGATTATGGAGTCTGTCATAGATATGTGCACGCAACGTGATGCAGAGAGCAAGATCGGCATCGGAGACTATGCCGACAGTTATCGACAAGACCAAATTGCCGAGCGGGAACAGTTTATGCTCAACGACACCAGCAGTTTGGATCAAGTAATACAAAAGCTCGCTCAGAGAGGGCATATAACCTCCTTTTGCACAGCTGGGTATCGCTGCGGCCGTACCGGTGATAAGATCATGGGGCTCCTAAAAAGTGGGAAAGAAGGATGCTTTTGCAAGTTGAACGCCGTGCTTACCTTTCAGGAATGGTTAGAGGATTTTGCGTCGGAAAAGACCAAAATGATTGGGGAAGCCCTTATAGAGCAGGAAATCGAAGAGATAAAACAAAGAGTTCCCAAGGATTTTTCACCAGCAACTTTTAATAGGTTCTTATCCGATCATGCTCAGATAAAGAATGGTGTCAGAGACCTCTATTTCTAGGAGCACGTATGCAAAAAACACCAAGTTCCCTGCTTTTACGTATCGGTATCTGCGGGCGAACCAATACCGGAAAGTCCAGTCTGCTTAACATGATTACGAGACAACAGACCTCCATCACCTCTCCTTTTGCAGGAACGACTACAGATGTCGTTTCCAAAAGGATGGAAATCTCACCGATCGGACCTGTTGTCTTTCTCGATACCGCCGGCCTTGACGACAACTCTGCATTAGGCACGGACCGAGTGAAAAACACCATGAAAAAGCTCGGTTCCATCGATATTGCTCTCTTGGTTCTTGAAGGTAATACGTGGACAGTGTTTGAAGATGCCTTGGTTGCTCATTGTGCACAGTACCAGATTCCTCTGGTCCTAGTGATCAACAAGGTAGACCTTTCCAAACCCTCGCAAGCGTTTCTTACAGCGTGCAAGAAAGTCTCTGCCCATCTGCTCTGTTGTTCATCCGTCAAAGGCGACCGAGAGCTCTTTATGCAGGAGTTCCAGCACACGCTCATAACCCTTTGTCCTGAAGAATTTCTCAACAGCCCTCCTCTCCTTGGAGACTTATTACCCCCAGAAAAGCAGTATCCTCTGATCGTCTGCATTGTCCCTATAGATCTAGGGGCCCCCAAAGGTCGCCTGATTCTTCCTCAGGTACAAGCCATCCGGGATGCACTCGACTATGAGGCAACAGTAACGGTAGTAAAAGAAAGCAACTATGTGCATTACCTTTCAACGCTCAAATGCCTTCCTGATTTGGTGGTTTGTGACTCGCAGGTCGTAGAGTTCATGGTGCACAATACACCCCTGCAGGTACCCTGCACCACGTTCTCGATTTTGTTTTCCCGTTTTAAAGGCGATATCATTCAATTTGCAAAGGGAGCAGGGGCAATGACGAGGTTGCGCGACAAGGACTCCGTCTTGATCGCAGAAGCTTGTACCCATCATCAGTCATCGGATGATATCGGTACGGTAAAAATTCCTCAGTGGATCGCTCGCAATTGTTCAGCCGACGTCGAAATCACACACTGTGCAGGAAGCAACTACCCTGATGATCTATCACGCTATCAGCTGATAATCCATTGTGGCGCTTGTACCCTGAACCGTAGGGAGATGCTATACAGAATGGAACAAGCAAACCAAGTCGCCGTTCCGATAACCAATTACGGTATGGCCATCTCCGTCTTGCATGGGGCACTGGAAAGGACGCTCTCTGCCTTCCCTCTTGCCTTACAAGCCTACAAGGACGCAAGCCAATGATACGGACATCCACCCTTGAAGCACTAAAGCGTGTCCAATCCTCGGAGTTTGTCAAAGAAGACCTGCAAACACTTTTAGCTCTTCACGACAAGGAAGAAGTAGCCATGTTGCACGCAAGCTCTTGTGCCCTGCGTGACGCTACGTGCCAGAGGGTTGTCGCACTTAGGGCCCTCATTGAAATTTCAAGTTATTGCAACAACTCCTGTCTCTACTGTGGCTTGAACCGAGGCAACAGCCAAGCAAAGCGGTATACAATGACAGAGCAAGAACTGTTTTTCTGCGTCGAGGAAGCCGTCGGCCAAGGCATCAAGACAGTGGTGCTGCAATCAGGAGAGGATGGAGCAAGCGCTCAATACATTGCTCATTGCATCACGGCCATAAAACAAGCATTTCCCATCGCAGTCACACTCTCCTTAGGGGAACGGTCCTATGAGGATTATCGTATGTGGAGGCAAGCAGGGGCTGACCGGTATCTGCTTCGCATTGAGAGCACCGATGCAGATCTTTATAAGAAGCTGCATCGGGGACGCTTTCTAGCAAGCAGGCTTACTTGCCTTGACCATCTTCGTACATTGGGCTATCAGGTAGGCAGCGGCATTATGGTGGGCCTGCCAGGGCAATCGATACAAACCATTGCCGCCGATATCCAGTTTTTTGTAGAGAAGCAGTTTGACATGATCGGCATCGGAGCCTTCATCCCTCATCCCCAGACACCTTTGGCGCATGCTGCTTGTGCAGATATAGACCTTACGCTCAACACTATTGCAGTTACCCGCCTGGCAACCAGAAACACGTGGATGCCTGCGACAACCGCCCTAGGCAGTCTTGAAAGAGATTATAGATTAGAGGCGTTGCAAGCTGGAGCGAACGTTATCATGCCCAACTTCACCGCACCTAAGTACAAGCAACAGTATGAGATATATCCTCATAAGCAGAGTCAAAAGGAGTGTCTCGATACACTGAATCAATTGGCAAAACGGGCAAACCTCTCTATAGACCTAGGCATCTGCGACTCATTAAAGCTTAATCAATCCCG
The DNA here is from genome assembly GCA_964547185.1 of uncultured Sphaerochaeta sp. Classification (GTDB taxonomy): domain Bacteria; phylum Spirochaetota; class Spirochaetia; order Sphaerochaetales; family Sphaerochaetaceae; genus Sphaerochaeta. The sequence continues at coordinate 40,538 of CAZJMG010000011.1, read as the reverse complement.
CTTGTACAAATCCCTGGTGTAAACCTTATCCCAAACGTCCTCGAGCTCCTGTGCATAGCGGTTGGCTACGATGACGTTGCAAAGATGTTTGAACTCTTGCAAGTCTGCTATGACTTTGCTACCAAAGAACTCTTCTTCAGACAAGGAAGGCTCATACACCACAACCTTGATACCCTTGGCTTTGATGCGTTTCATGACTCCTTGGATGGATGACTGACGGAAGTTGTCCGATCCTGCCTTCATGGTCAGGCGATAGATTCCCACCACAATGGAGGAGGCGTTGTTCCATTTAAAGCCTGCCTTTTGCAAAATCCTGTCGGCAATATAATCCTTGCGGGTTCGGTTGGCATCGACGATGGCGGTCATGATGTTCTGGGGGACATGTTCATAGTTGGCAAGCAACTGTTTGGTGTCCTTCGGCAGACAGTAGCCACCGTAGCCGAACGAGGGATTGTTGTAATGACTTCCGATTCTTGGATCATGACCAAGACCATCAATGATGGCTTTGGTATCCAAGCCTCTGATTTCGGCATAGGTGTCGAGTTCGTTGAAGAAGGACACCCTGAGGGCAAGATAGGTGTTTGCAAAGAGTTTGACAGCCTCTGCCTCGGTAAGGTTCATGATCAGGACCGATACATCTTTCTTCAGCGCCCCCTCCACCAACAGCGAGGCAAACGTTTCAGCGGCTTTTCGTAATCGAGAATCATCTGCGGGACATCCAACAATGATTCTTGACGGATAGAGGTTGTCAGAGAGTGCTTTGCCTTCCCTGAGAAACTCAGGGCTGAACAGGATGTTCTGTGAACCATACTTTTGTCTGGCAGAAGAGGTGAACCCGACCGGAACAGTGGACTTGATGACCATGATTGCAGAAGGATTAACCGCCATGACCTGCTGGATCACCGACTCAACTGAAGAAGTGTCAAAAAAGTTCTTCTCCGGGTCATAGTTGGTGGGCGTGCTGATGATGACATACTCAGCATCCTTGTAGGCGCTATCCCCATCAGTGGTAGCCTTTAGATCCAGCTCATGATGGGCAAGATACTCGCTCAGTTGCTCGTCCACTATGGGCGAGACACGATTGTTGATCATATCGACTTTTTCTTGGATCAAATCTACAGCAACGACTGTATTATGTTGGCTTAAGAGTACTGCGTTGGACAGACCGACATAGCCCGTACCTGCAACAGCTATTTTCATGACGAACTCCTGATAGTTTTAAAGAGTATCTCGATTATACTACACTATCAGAGACTATGCGATGACTAAAGAACAGCATTATGCATCTAGGAGCGAACTACAAGACTCCGAGACAGGGTTAATGATGTATCAATAGTCAACGTTTCGGATAAAGTAAAGACAATCCTTAGGAAGAACAGATTTCTATGTGCTTTCAATATACCCGAATTGTCGGATACAAACCAGACAACATTGCCTTTCAAGATTTTTAAATTAACGGCCGAAGACCAATTCAACGACTACCTTGAAACCTATTTGAAAGGGAGAGGTATTCCTGAGCGGGTCCAAACATATTTGAGCACAGCAACCATGGATTCCTGCGATGCAATTCGATGGGCTTTAACTGAAGGAAACACGACAAAAACCGGCAGACAACCTGGCGGTCTTGGGCATAAACTGATTAAGGATTTCATTCAAGTCAATGAAGGTGCATTACAGATTGTTTCCAGATTCGGGTACTATGAGTTTTCTACCGGTGGTGAAGTTTATCAGAAGTTAAATCACGATTTTCCCGGCACCTGTATTAATATTGAGATTAATACGAATGGAATGATAAGGAATTACTCAAGAGAGTAGTTGATAATGCCAAGAAGTAATATTCCAATAAGGAATCGTATGACGTTGCACGAAAGAAGGAAGAAGAGAATGAAGAATAAAGCGTTTAATCTTTCTTCGTATACCCTCAGCGAAGGGAAAGGCCTTTATAAAGCACAATATCCAAACTTCAAACATTTCAGAAATTCATCTGACTTTCAAGTAATAGCATCTACACTAGAGACATTTGCAAGGAAAATACTTAGTTTCTGTGAAGTCCTCACATCAAAGCAGTCGTCCCATTCAAAGAAGATATGTCTTAGATGGGGAATATCAAAGATATCCCCTATACACATGCATCCCCCCGATTTCTTGGGCTCTTCCGTCGTTTAAAATCTTACTAAAGGCTTATATAACGCTCTACCTGCAATGGCCTTAATTACATTTTTCTTATTTGATCATGTACCAAGTCCGCTGCCATCTTTGACGTCATGATACAAGTAGGCAACCCAGCAGGACTTACCGTCCATTGGCCGGCACGATACACGTCAGGCATGGGTGTGAGTACGGCTTTCTTCATGTTCAACATCCCCGCTTCTATGGGAATCGCCTGCTCAAAGGACCAACCTACGATGGCTCCCTCTGAACAGGATAATTTCCTTTCTATGCTCAGCGGGCTTGCAGTGAACGAGAAAAGGATGTGCTCTTTCAACCGAGGGTAGGCTGAATCGGATAGAGCGTCGATCATCATGGTTTTGATCCGTTCTTCAAACTCTTCATACCAACCGGCATCTTCGATTCTTTTGGTCAGCTCATAGTCAAAGAGAAAACTTACGACAAGCCCGCTCTTGTTTTCAGGAGCAGCGCTGCTGTCATTAAGAACCGGTATGGAAATTTCATAGGTGTTCAACGTACAGAAATCTTTCAGCCAAGAGTAAAACTCTTCTCGATTCAGCTGTTCCCAGTTTTTCAGTAGAGCCTCAAGCTGTGAACGGTGCACCTGCCCAAGACCTTTCTTGGACGGAGTATAGAAGAAATGGCCCTCGGATATGGCGCTGAAATACGAAGGAGGAAGGTCGATTGCCAAAAAGAGGGAGAAGACAGACTCTGCTCCACGGCTTGTAAGTATCATAGTCTGTTCTTTACGGATCTTATCCTGCACCGACTTTTCAAACCCATCGAAAGAAACATTGCGATACAAATGTTTCAAGTCTGCACACCAGATGAGCTTATCATAGGTGTATTGATCACCCCTCTGATCGGTAAGAATCTTTTTTGATGCGTCAAGGTGCATCACCTCGGTTTCACATCTTACCTGCGAGCCGAGTTCTCTTAGCCGCTGCTCCAAGGCACGTGGAATGCTTCCTACTCCCCCCTTGGGGTAATAGTAATCCGGATACAGAGAGAAGTAACTCATGGCAAAGAAGGCCGGGGTCTTCTTGAAGAAGTGTTGGCTGATGATGTCGTTCAGTGATTGGTTCTTCAACAACGTACCCAAGAATTGCTCCATCGGCATTCTCATGCGCATAATCGCCGCACCAGTGGCAAGAAACCGAAGGCTCCAGAGGATGAAGGTAGTACAGTAGTAGCGAAAATCTCGTTTGGCATCCTTGAAGAACGGACTGTCGCTGCCGAAAAGCACCTGCATGTAAACATCGAACTTCTTGATGACCTTGATGACGTTCTCTACATCATCGGTGCTCTGAGGATAGAGTTCTTTGAGAATCCTTTCATACTGCATAAGGCTTTCAGGACTGTCTGCTTTGATAATCTTATCCTCAATTCCCAGTGAAACATTACTAGGAAACAGAGGCAGGTCGATTTCCAGCTCCTTGAGCATGGGCATTATCATCCCTGCATTTTCCACAGCCCGAATTCCTCCATCAAAAAGGAACCCTTCCCGCTCAAATGAGTTCACCAAACCTCCGCAGGTTGCACTCTTCTCCAGCAGCAAGACACTGTGGCCGCGCATAGCCAAAGACGTAGCTGCATTCAGACCACTGATGCCACCACCTACGATAATGATACTGCTGTGCTCACTCATCTAGGAAAACCTCCTTCGTCTTGCTTGGCAGTATAGCATGGCCAAATTTTGTATTGACAGACTCCGAGAATGCTGTATGATAAATAAAGAACTCAATAAATGAAACTTAGTTTCACGGAGAGAAACATGCCGCAAAATGATGCCTACATCATCACCTCAGTAACGAAAGCTTTGAAAGTCCTCAAAGCCTTCCTATCTGATGATGCAGATTACACACTTACCCAGCTCAGCCAAAAATGCGGTATTGGAAAAACCAGTATGCTGAGAATTCTCACGAGCCTACAATCAGAAGGGTTTGTGAAATATAACACAGAAACACGTAAATATCACTTAGGGCTTATTCTTTATCAATTGGGAACCAGTGCGTATCGATTCATGGATATCAAAAAAATTTGTTATCCAATTTTGAAAGATGTAGCAGTTCGCTCAGGACAGATTGTGCATCTTGCAGTTCTTGCCGAGGATGAAATAGTTGTTGTTGACCGAATCTATGCAGAAGTCAATATTGATATCTTGGGCTTGGTATCCAAGGTGGGTGGCACTGTCCCTGTGCACTGTACAGGTGTTGGCTATGTGTTGGCAGCCTTCTCAGATCCGGAGCAACAAGAAAGGCTGATAAGCAAGTGTGATTTTGTCCAGTACTCGAATAATACAATTTGTGATCCTGAAAAATTTAAAGAGCGGCTCTCTGTTGTCAAGAAAGAGGGGTTTGCCATAAATGATGGTGAGCACGAGTCATTTCTCAGATGTATTACTCGCCCGATCTTTGGAGCAAACGGTAAAGTCCTTGCTGCCTTTTCTATTTCAGGTCTTAGAGAGACTATGCAGGAAGACAAGATGCAGGAGTATCATGAACTTTCAAAACAAGCGGCGATTGCATTGGGAAAGGAGTTCTGATTTTTTTCTGTCTTATATGTGAAACACAGTTTCGTATAACGAAACTTTATTAAGAGGTTTTATGATTGCTATTTTAGATTGTGGTACTACGAACACAAAATGCTATATCACTGAGGTTGATGGTTCACTCCGTGCAGAATCCTATACACCTATCGGTTGTCGAAACACTTCACTATTTGAACAAGCAGTCCAATATGGAGAATTTCTTTCCCAAACTGTATCTTCAACGTGCAATTCAGCCCGCCTGAACCAGCAGGAAATAACGACAGTAATAGCGTTTGGAATGATATCCTCAGATTTAGGGCTTACCGTAGTGCCTCATCTTGACGCTCCTGCAGGACTAGAAGAATTATCAGAAGGAATTTTCTGCTATAGGGAATATCAATTCTTTGGGTCCTCCGTCGATTTTTATATCATCAGAGGTATAAAGAACCCACTACAACAAAGCCGAGCAACACATAATATTCGAATTTGTGACTTCATGAGAGGCGAAGAAACCCAGATCATGGGGATTCTCCAGCGATACAAGCCAAAGACAGCAATCAACATCATAACCTTGGGAACACACTTCAAGGCAATCCATGTAGATGCTTCTGGAAAGATTTGTAAAAGCATGACCACAATGAGTGGACAGCTGTTTGATTGTATCACCAACAACACGATTGTCGGAAAAAGTGTTGCAACAGACGAGCTGTCCGAACTATCCCTTTCTAGACGAGCATTGGCTGAACTGGCTAAGGAAATGCTTGAAAAATATGGATTTAATAGAACAGTACTCTTGCCAAGATTTATGGAATCCTTTACTGATCTAACCCCTAAAGATCGATTGGTATTTCTCGATATGGCTATAGCCTTTGACGATTTGTCTTCAATCAGGGATTTTTTTGCTGAACCTTCGCTTGCTGCAAAACAGTTCTTTATAGTTGGACAAAAACAGAGATGCAAGAATCTAGCATTGGCGATAGAGATTATCGACCCTTCGATAAAGATCATAATTATAGATGGAGTAGAAAAAAACCGGGATATTTCAATTCTCGGAAGCATGGCAATATGCGCAATGAATCAAACAACAGCAAGGAGAGAATTACAATGAAGTACACGATGAAAGGGTGCATACCACCAATGGTCACCCCTTTTGACAAAGAGGGAAACATAGATGAGCAAGAATTACGTACTCTTGTACGGTTTTTAAACAATAAGGTACATGGTATCTTCATCTGCGGTTCCTACGGAAGCGGACCATTGATGAGCATTGAGGAACGCAAGAGAGTTGCAGAAATCTGTAAAGAAGAAGGATCAAATCTTCAGATTGTCACAATGACCGGAACGACCAACACTCGAGACACCATTGAACTGACAAATCATGCCAAACAGATCGGGCTTGACGCAGCAAGTGCTGTAGCTCCCTTCTATTACCACCACACCATGGACGATGTTGTGGAATTCTATAGAGATGTTATCAATGCAGTGGGACAGGAATTTCCCTTTTATATTTATACCAATCCAAAATTTTGCGGCTACTCAGTGGATATAAAGACACTGAAAAAACTCAAGGCAGTCGGAGTTGCAGGAGTAAAAGCTGCCTCGTTTGACATCATGGAGTATGCCAACACAGTAAGAGCATTCGAAAACGAAGACTTCGACATTGCATTAGGGACAGAAGCCTTATGGTTGCCAGCAGCAGTATATGGAGCAAAGGCATTTATCCCAGGCTTGGCAAATGCCTTCCCAGAAATCTGTGTAGAGATGTATGAACAATCTTTGCGTGGGGATTGGGAGGCCTGTAAAGCCACTCAGTTTAAAATCAATGAACTGCGCGACGTTATGTATCTTGCAAAATCAACCCAACTAGCTATCTATGCGATGTTGGAAATCAGAGGGATCACTCACTGTTATCCTCGTAAGCCCTTCTCAGCTGCAAGCGAACTTGAGCTGGAAAATATTCGTAAAAAACTCATATCCATGGATATGATTAAAAAATAACAAGGAGAAAGAAAATGAAGAAAGTATTGTTGTCGATTTTGTGTCTTGTTCTTGCAACAGGATCGGTGTTCGCAAGTGGAGCTGCAGAGAAGAGTCCTGAGACCTTCCCTTCTAGAAACATCGATCTCATTGTTCCTTTCGGAGCGGGTGGTGGTACTGATGCTCTTGCCAGAAAAATGGCTGAAATTGTCAGAACACAATCAGGGATCAACATGATTGTGCAGAACAAAACAGGAGGAAGCGGTGCTGTCGGAATGGGAGAAGGTGCTGTAGCAAGAAAGGACGGGTATACCGTTACGATGACAACTGTTGAGGTTGTACTTCTTCCTGCCGCCGGGCTTGCCTCATTCAAGCCTTCTGATTTCCAGGGCATCATCAGAATCAATTTTGACGCTGCCGCCTTGGTTGTTAGAGCTGATAACCCTGCAAACACGTTGCAGGAGTACGTTGCAAATGCTAAAAAAGCTACAAGACCGGTTACCTTGAATGTAAGCGCATTTCCAACGAACTATTGGCTCTGTGGAGCAATGCTTAAAGAGCAGAGCGGTGCTAACATCAATCTGATTGAAGAGCCGAGTGGCGCTGCCCAGCAGATAGCAAACATGCTTGGTGGTCACGTTGATGGTATTGTATGCACCATGGCCGAAGCTGCGGCGTATGTTGCAAACGGTGACTTCAAATTCATTGCTGTTGCAAGCAACGAACGCAATCCTAATTATCCTAACGTTCCAACCTTCAAGGAACAGGGTTTCAACATTGAAGTAGGAACCTGGAGAGGTTTCATGGTTCCTGCTGGAACAGATGGAGCAATTGTATCCAAGCTTGAGAAGGCCTTCACCGATGCCTATAACAGCGAGGAGTTCCAGACGTTCTTGAAAACCATGGGATTTGGAACAGGATATCTGAATTCTGCGGATTTTGCGAAATTGGTTGCGGATCAAACTGCAAAATACACCCCGATCATTGCACAGTACATCTGATGGATGAGTCAGCCTGCACTATCGTTCGTCGATAGTGCAGGCATTCTACCCAAAGAGGACATTCGTATGAAAAAAACTCTTAGTTTTATCTTGAAAAATTCACTCCCCATTTGTTTGATCATTCTCGGGTGTCTGATCTTCTATTGGGTTCGCAACTATCGCCAGGTCCCCTCGGGTATCGGCCCGGATTTTTTCCCAAAAGTCGTTGCAACCATGATGATTTCTTTATCACTTATTTGTATCGCTACACAGAGAAACAAAGAAGTAAAAGGAGAATTTGTCCAAAAGAATGATGCTCCTCTCAAGATTGCAATGGTGATAACCCTCTTCATCACGTCCGTTTTGATCATGAAGCATATTTACCCTCTGCTCGGTATATTCATATTCCTTTTTGCTTATCTGAGTCTTTTTGTAAATATCAATAAGTTAAAATCACTCATAATCGCAACCATTGGCACGGCAATCATGTTTGTGATGATTCTAGCTCTACGCATATCCATGTAGGAGAACCAAATGACATCATTTATTCAAGCTTTAGGCGGAATCGACGCAATTTATATTTTTGCACTGATAGCGGGAACTGTGGCAGGATATTTCATTGGTGCGTTGCCAGGCTTTTCCGCTACTATGGGCGTTGCCTTATTTGTTCCCTTCTCATACAACATGTCTACCTCAACAGCCTTTGCCTTCCTCATTGCCTTATACTGTTCTGCGGTATTTGCAGGAAGCATTCCAGCAATTTTAATCAGAACCCCAGGAACTCCTGCGGCAATCTGTACCATGTTTGATGGATATCCCATGGCTAAACGGGGAGAAGCCGGTAAGGCCTTGGGTCTTGCCTGTTGGGCTTCAATTATTGGAGGAATAATTTCAGCTCTCATCTTGATAGCTGCTGCAGGATTCATTGCAAAATTTGCTATATCATTTGGGCATTTTGAATACTTTATGCTGGGAGTTCTCGGGCTATCCATGGTGATCGGCATGTCGACGGACAACATTATTAAAGGCTTGATCAGTATGGCTATCGGCCTCGCGGTACCATTGGTCGGGATGGATTCCATGAATGGTATGGCCAGATTCACATTCGGAAATGTCCAACTGCTAAGTGGATTTCAAGAAATACCGGTTCTTATCGGGTTGTTTGCAATCAGCGAGATTTTCATTGGGTTTTCTGCTGATGACAGAGATACAGCACCTCCACAGAAGATCACCAACTTGTTCAGCGGAGTTAAGGATATACTGAAAAGCAAGTTACTGTTGATTAAAACAGCAATCATCGGGACCTGTCTAGGAGCTTTACCCGGTGTAGGAGCAACAACCGCAGCAATCATTGGATACGACCAAGCAAAAAGCGGCTCAAAGCATCCTGAGAAAATGGGCAGTGGACAACCGGAAGGTATTATAGGTCCGGAATGTGCAAACAATGCCGTTACCGGAGGGGCCTTGATCCCTCTTCTTGCATTAGGTATTCCAGGAGACCCTGTAACGGCAATTCTCTTGGGCGCTTTGATGATTCATGGGCTACAACCAGGACCTCTTTTGTTCACCCAAAACCCACAAGTTGTTACCGGCATATACATTTCATTGATACTCAGTTATGTAGCTATCTTTTTGCTCAGTATTTTCAGTATAAAAATCATTGCACGATTATTGAACATCAAGACGTCTATCCTATCGGCCTTTGTCATGGTGTTCTGTATCATCGGATGTTATGCAACACGCAATTCTTACTTTGATGTATTCGTGGCTCTTGCATTTGGAATAATTGGATATTGGATGAGAAAGGACGGCTATTCCCTTGGCCCCATGACGCTTGCGCTTGTTTTGGGAACAATGATTGAACAAAAGCTATCGGGAGCCTTGAAAATATCACAAGGAAGCTTTATTCCCTTCTTTACACGCCCCATTTCATTGACACTGCTCTTATTGACGGTATTTTTCATCGTCTTCTCCGTAATCAGAATCTATAGAAAGAAAAATCTCTCATAAAAAATATTAATGAAAGGAAGTGCTATGCTTAATTGGAAGAACGACAACGAGCTGTTTGAGATTATGAAAAACGAACTGAATTCTTCTGTGATTGGAGACATCCTGGACAAAATGCATTATCTACACCAGTTCCTGCCGCAGCGAATACAGCCCATCAATACCGACATGGTGGTCGCCGGACGCGCTATGCCTGTGCTGGAAGCAGATACATTTGAGGAAATATCCAAAGGAAACAATCCTCTTCTAGGACGAAACTTCGGATTAATGCTCGAAGCTTTGGACGATTTGAAAGAAAATGAGGTATACATCTGCACAGGATCTTCCCCCTCTTATGCCTTGGTTGGTGAGCTTATGTGTACCCGCATGGCCCTTCTTAAGTCAGCAGGAGCCGTCGTAAATGGATTTCACAGAGATACAAAAGGCATCCTCAATCTTGGATTCCCCTGTTTCTCCTATGGTCGCTACGCACAAGACCAAGGCCCAAGAGGGAAAGTAATAGATTGGAGAGTCCCAATAGAAATTGAAGGGGTTCGTGTCAATCCAGGTGATATAATTTTCGGTGACCTGGACGGCGTCGTTGTAGTGCCTCAAAACATTGAAAATGAGGTCATCCAAAGAGCGTATGAAAAAGCTACTGGAGAAAAGCTGGTGGCACAAGGAATCCGCAATGGAATGTCTGCAAGAGCTAGTTGGGATAAATACGGAATAATGTAACTGGATTTCAATTAATCAGAGGTGCTAGAAGGGGTCGTTGTGGCCCCTTCTTTATTTACCCTAAATTCCTCTGCACATTACGAGGATAGAACACTAGGTAGATGACCAGACCAAGCAATGACGGAATGACGAGGAATTTCATCATCGAGAGAATCCCATAGCTCTCGGCAATTCTGCCTGCCATGTAATTGCCGATCATCCCCCCAAGGCCTGAGGTTATTGCAGCGTAGAGTGTCATACCAAGGTAACGCACTTTTTGGGGAAGTATGCTGTTCATGTAGTACAGGATTGCTCCGATATACAGGCCGAAGGCGAACGGCTCGGTGAGATAACTGCTCACTGTTGCAAGAGGCGTGGTGGAAAAAGCCATGATCAGATTGCGAAGGTTGAGCCCTATAAAACAGATGAGCATCAAAGAAGGTGCTGAGAATCTCCTGGTGGTTTTGGCATTCAAAAGAAGCGGTATCAACTGCAATAGTCCCATTGTCAGCAAAGCCAGACCGGTGTAAAAATCACCGGAGCCAAGAACCTCGAACTTCCTTGTAAGATAGTTCTGGTTCGCGATACAGCTCATCTCTATGAGCGTGTAGCTGAGAAGAAGCACCACATAAGCCTTGTTGGTAAAAAGTATTTTCAACGCCTCTGAGAGAGGAAGCGACCTTTCGTGAAGAACCGGAGAGTCACCCGTCCGAGATGTTTTGACAAACATCGCCATAATGACCACGAGCGAGGAGAAGACACAAAAGCAAGGCACGATGATACTCGTACCAAAACGGTCAATCGCACTGCCGTAGAACACGGCACTTACTGCATAAAAGACGGCACCGAAAGAGCGTGTGAAGCCGTAGGAGAACTCCTTGCAGCTCTTATCAACCGAAAGGCTCCAGAGGTCGATGATATACACAAGAGACCGAAAGGAGCCGAAAATGATCAAGATCAAGCCATACACCAAGAGCGTGTACCTATAGAGAGCGTTAAGAAGCAAAGCTGCAACAATCGCAGTAAGGAGGCACGAGATGAGCAACCGCCTTACTGACTTTACCCTGTCCGCCAACCGGCCAAGAAGCGGCTGGACTATCAGGGAAGCAAGCGAGGCGAAGGTCAACGTGATGCCGGTCTGATAATCATTGTAGCCATACCCATGCAGAAGTCTCACAAGAAAGGAGACGAATACACAGGAGGCCATCCAATAGAACCCTTGGACAAGACCGAGGATCATGTTGGTTCTGTTGAACACAGTCGGGCTCAAGAGTAGAGATACTCCACCGATTTAGTATACTCGTGCATGATTTTTTCCTTGTCCATGGTATGGTACTCACCGTTCTCGTAGAGGATCGTACCGTCAACCATGGTCATGACAACATCACTTGCTTGGGCACTATAGACCAGTAGAGCCAGTGGATTCAGGTTGGGCTGCATGTGTGGAGCGTCGAGATTAACTGCCACAATATCGGCTTTCTTGCCCACTTCAAGACTCCCCGTATCGGCCCTGCCCTGAAGCTTGGCCCCATTCTCACTAGCCATGGTTACGATTGTCGCAGGATCCATGATAACAGGGTTGTTCGTATAGCCGTTGTGTATCACTGATGCAAGATGCATCTCTTCAAAGATGTTGAGGTTGTTGTTGCTCGCCGCCCCATCAGTACCGATTGCCACGTTGATACCCAAATCCAACATCCTCGGGATAGGAGCAAACCCGCTTCCGAGCTTCATGTTGCTCTCCGGGTTATGGACAACACTCACATCGTACTTCTTCAGAACTGCAAGATCGTCCTCGGAACACCACACGCAGTGAGCTGCGTAGGTCGGGATCCTGAAGAACCCCCTCTCTTCCATCCAACGAACCGGTGTCAAGCCATACTTTTGGATACATTCTTCGTGCTCTCGCCTGGTTTCAGAAATATGAACATGCAAACGTCCACCAAGCGCTGTTGTCTCCTCCGCCCATTTTTGTGCGATGCCCGCATCAATCGTATACTCGGCATGAATCGACCAGTCTGCACGCAATCTACCCTGATACGCGCCGTCAAACTCCTTAACGAAGGCCAATGCCTCAAGTCTGTTCTCATAGGAAAGATACTGCGTATCCTTGCTTCCTCCCATCATGACCCGGGTAAGATTCGCCTTTATACCGCTCTCGCCTATGCATTTTTGGGTGACTGAAGGGCGCATATACATATCACAAAAACTCGTTGTCCCGCAACCGAGCATTTCCAGAAGTGCCATGTTCATGCCGTTCACAAACTCTTCGTCACGCATCCTCCCTTCAATCGGCCACATGATCTGTAGCCAGTTTTGCAGGGGAAGATCACTACCCATACCTTTTAGAAGGTTCATCGCTGAGTGGCAATGACAGTTTATCAGACCAGGGATAAGCATCCTGTTGTGCATATCCTTGACCTGATCATATGTTTTTTGTGGAGCATCTTTAGAAATATAATCAATGCTATCCTTCTCTACACCAAGATAGGCATCCTTAAGATATTCAAATTTCCCATCCTTCTTCGTGAGGATATCAGCATTTTTAAACAGAATAGACATCTTCCCTCCTATATGTTTTGCACGATGTCAAACAAGAATGAGCTGAACCCATCGGCTGCTTTCGCAGCGACCTCTTCAACTTCCGATCCGTCGACGTGCTCATCGATCACCCCGGTACACATGTTGGTTATCAGGGCAATACCAAGTAGGTTCATCGAACAGTGGGCTGCTGTCAAGGCCTCGGTGACAGTGGACATTCCCACTGCATCGGCACCAAGGATTCCTGCTGCCCTGATTTCAGCAGCGGTCTCGAATTGAGGCCCTGGAAAGAACATATAGACACCTTCGTGAATAGTAAGGGGATTATCCTTAGCACAAGAACGTGCAATATCGCGCAAAGATTTCGTGTACAGATCAGAAACCCCGAAAAATCGAGGACCTAGCTCAGGTACATTAGGCCCCCGTAAGGGGCTCCCCAAATGAAGCTTTATATGATCTTTGATAATCATAGCGTTTCCGGGTTTGTAGGCCGGATTCACAGCTCCTGCAGCGTTGGTCAAAATCAAGGTCTTTACACCAAGGGCATGCATGACATGCACCGGGATATTGAGCTCCTCCATCGTATACCCTTCATAATAATGAAAGCGCCCATTCATACACAGGACCTTTTTCCCGGCAACAGTCCCCCCTATCATCTTCCCTGCATGGTATGCATTTGTAGTAATTAAAAAGTTGGGAATATCGCTATAGGGAAATTCCACAGAATTCTCTATTTGTCTTGCGAACGGTGCACAGCCTGTTCCAAGAATGATTGCTACATCCGGCGTGAACCCAATTCTACTTCGTATATATTCTGCCGCCTTACAGTAAAATTCATATGTATATCCATTAACCATTCATGACTCTCCTAACGCAATGATATCTCACACGGCTTGCCGATACTACGGGCCAAATGAATGATTTTTGCCGCATCTTCCACATAACAGGCCCGTACATAAGCAAGATACAGCGTATCAGCTACAGCAGCAACTCCATGATTGGCCATCAGACAAGCACCCTTGCTGCCGATCGCCAAGGCAGTGTTTCTAGCAACGTCCATAGTCCCTAACGCTGCATACCCAGCGACCTCAACACTTCCTCCCAACCAAGGTTGCATTTCAGCGAGCACAAGAGGGATCTCCTCTCTCAAAGCCGCAAAGGCGGTTGCGTACGGTGAATGAGTATGAACAACCGCATGGACCTCCGGTTTCATCCTATAGAGCTCCGCATGAAGACGCCACTCAGAGGAAGGATGAAATCCTTCAGGACACATAAGAATTTCTCCATCTGTCGTCATAAGGACAATCTGGCTGGCATCCTACCGGCCCCCGCAAAAGCGACCTATGTGCACATCAATAACAGTATCTACATCAGTTTAAATAAACATCCATGCTAATAACCTCGATTATGAAAAACTTCTAACATTTCATCTACTTGTCCATTACTCAATAGATTTGGTTCAACACCGGTTGACCTACACGTTAAGTAAATGTGACAAGCTTTCTCAATTATTTGAGCTATATTAAATGCTTTTTCTATAGTCTTGGAACCTGTAAGAAGACCATGGTTGCTGAGAAGAACTGCATTTCTTTTTTCCATACCTTTTAATGCAAATTCAGCCAACTCTTTTGTTCCATATCGTGCATAAGGACAACACGGTACATCAGTCCCAGCAATCATATTCAGGTAGTAAAAAGGGGGGAGATTCCAACCCAAACAAGCCATCGCAGTAGCATATAATGAATGAGTATGTACTACTGCGTTTACATCACTACGGTTTTGATAAAAAATACCATGCATGGCAAATTCTGAAGACGGTTTCAAACTGCCATCAATAATATTCAAATCCAAATCAAGAACAATGACATCTTCTGGCACCATCGTTCTATAATCTTTCCCACTTGGTGATATCGCAAAATATTTCTCTTTTGGAGAAAATACACTAATATTCCCACCTGTTCCTGTCGTGAGATTTTCATCAAGCATCTCACGACAATACCTAACTACAGCTTCGCGTTCTTGAACTAAAATCATGGAGACCTACCTTTTTAAAAATTAAGCAAAAATATCAATGGTAGGAGGACTATTAAATCTTTGAGCAGTATTGCAATTACATTCTTGGTTGAAATTATCTCTCAATACAGAAATGAAAATTTTACTTAGCTTTTGAATATTATCGTTCAGCCCATCTCGTTTGAATTCCATTTTCTCACTTAGCAACCCTGCTCCAAAATTTATAGAGAATCCTGCTGCCGCATAATGGATACCAGCTTCTCTAAAAAGCATAGTCTCTGTAGCGCCTGTCATTCCTATTACATCTCCGCCAATTTGAGCGAAATATCGTATCTCAGCTGCCGTTTCAAATCTTGGTCCATTAAAACATATATAATTTCCATAAGGCATTATTCTAAAGTTTTGCTTTTCTGCTTCTTTAAGAACCAAATTTCTCAGAGAATTACAAAAAGGACGGACCATATCTGTATGAACCAGCCCATACGCCCCTCCACTGTAAAAGGTATCCTCCCGGTTGTACGTTTGGTCAATGAACTGGTCAAGAAGAACGAAATCTCCAGGTGCAATCAGAGTCTTTAGAGAACCTACACAATATAGACCAAGAGCGCGCTCTACTCCTATCTTTTTAAGAGCAGCAATGTTTGCACGATAATTTACTTTATGTGGAGGAATAGTATGATCCTTTCCGTGTCTTGTTAGAAACACAATATCAGAATATTCATGGAGTCCTTCATATATAGTAGCCTCACCAAACCTAGTTTCTATAGTACGCTCAACAGTAGAAACACCCTCTAAATTATAAACTCCAGTTCCTCCAACTATTGCATATCTCATCATTTGGCTCCTTTAAAATAATATTGCTTACTTAAAATATCTCTGTAAATCATAGGGTGAAACTATCCCAAATTCTGTTAAGACTCCGCTAACATACTTGGGTGGTGTGATGTCAAAAGTAGGATAATAGCCATTAATCCCTTCCATGGTAGTGTTAACACCCATGAACTGAAGGGATTCATTAGGATCTCTCATTTCTATCGTTACAGAGCTAAGATCAGGATTATCCTTTGAAACATTTCCTGCAACGAAATAGGGGATATCATGCTCATGAGCAACAAGAGCTATTTGATATGTGCCAATTTTATTAACTACATGCCCATCCAATGTAATAACGTCAGCTCCAGTAAAGAAAACATCGGGAATTCTTTTACTGATAACATATCCAATCATATTATCAGTTATAACTGTAACAGGAATATCCATGTCATGAGCTATGCTTGCCGTCAACCTAGCTCCTTGAAGAAACGGCCTAGTCTCAGGACAAATTAGTGAAACTTTTTTCCCCCTTTCTTTACAAAGGAGTAATACAAATGCAATCGATGTTTCAGCAAAACAATTTGTCATTATAGTTACATTATCTGGAAGCAAATCAACCAACGGTTGCATCATTTCTCGTCGAGCAATATAACGTCTGTCAACAATGCTATCAACTGTGTACTTCACAACAGGACCAATCGGAATACCCTTCACAACTGCATCCAAGGCCACATCAAGAACAGGCTTTACAAACGATACCATTTGTTTTGAAGTAGTTGGCCTTGCATGAGTTAAGATATAAGCACATTCTGATATAAATTTTTCTTTTTCGGATTCTCGAACACTATCAGCCTGATATGCTCCAAGAATCATCCCTTGTAGAGCAGCAATCCAAGGGCCACTGCTTTGTGTCACCATATCTGTGATGGCATTAGCAACGTCCTTGCAAGTTTTACATACAACATACTCTGTATGCAAAGGATAAATACGCCTATCTAGAATTCGAACTTCTCCATTTTCATACCAAGCAACATTCTCTTTCTTCAACATGAAAGCCAATCCATCATCAACTCTTTTCATCTACGCTGTCTCCTTCTATCATCCCTTTATACCTGAAGATGTTACTCCTGCAATGTAATACTTTTGAAGCATAAAAAAGACTACTAATACTGGTATGGTGGTTACAAATGCAGCAGAAAAAACAATATTCCATAAGATATCTTGATCACTGAATAGATTTGATATAGCCACGGTAATAACTTGCAATCTTGGATTTCGAATTACTACCAACGGCCAGATAAACGAGTCCCATGACCAAATAAATTTGATCAAAGTAGCACTTACAATAGCAGGAATAATCATGGGGAGCATCAAGCTTCTGTAAACTCTAAAATGTGTACATCCTTCAATTAGACCTGCATCATAAAAATCTTTAGGAATTTCACACAGATGTTGTCTGAATAGAAAAATCACGAAAGCATCAGCGATCCATGGCAAATAAATGGAAGCAATAGTGTTATCAACTCCTAAATTACGGATAACAAGGAACAGTGGAACAATTCTAGCTTCGAATGGAACCATTAGAGTTGTCAATATATAGAAGAAAAGAAGCGTCCTACCTCTAAATTGTAATTTGGCAAGTACAAAGGCTATCATGCTACATACAACTATGGAGAATGCAACAGTAAGGAATGCAATGTATAGACTAAGAAATATTGAGCTCCCAAACTTAAATGTCGTAAATAACTCTACAAAGTTTTGAAAAGTTGGAGAAACTGGTACAAAGGTTCTCCATGTAAAAGGGAATATGTACTGGAAAATTTCTGCTCTTGGCTTGAAAGACGAACCTATCATCCACAAATACGGGATAGAGAATGCCAAGACTACCAATAACAAAGATAACGCTACAATGATATTTCGAATTCCTCGTTTCAAAAGGATAGAAAAATTATTCATATAATACATTTCTCCAGGTAATTTATTTAATATTGGATTTTCGTTCCCTCACTGAGAGAAATTGAATTACACTTAGTCCAATCAGAATCAATGCAACAAGAATTGAAATTGCAGAGGCAAATCCCATTTGATTGTAACGAAAGGCATTATCGTATATTGACATTACAATTACTTGAGTAGACCTGAGGGGCCCCCCCTTAGTGGTCATATAAACGGGGGTGAATACTCTAAAGGCCCCTATGGAAGTAAATATTAGTATAAATATTATGGTA
Source organism: uncultured Sphaerochaeta sp. (assembly GCA_964547185.1). Taxonomy (GTDB): domain Bacteria; phylum Spirochaetota; class Spirochaetia; order Sphaerochaetales; family Sphaerochaetaceae; genus Sphaerochaeta. The sequence goes on along the minus strand of CAZJMG010000011.1, from coordinate 22,584 downwards.
CCTCTTAACATTGGTAAAGTAATATACACTAGTCGTTTAAAATAATTTGCACCATCGAGCATTGCTACTTCATGCAATTCATATGGAATAGCGGTGAGCCCTGAAAGGAAAAATAACATTACCAATCCGACATCTTTCCAAACTCCTAGAACCACCAGTGATGGAAGTGCAAGTTTTTCAGTAGTAAGAAAACCCTGTGGAGGGAGTTTTAGTGTTTGTAATATACTATTGAATAATCCATTTGATGGATGATACATGAAACCCCAGATTGTGGTAGCTACAACCAAAGAGGTGACAACAGGTAACAAAATTATCGATCGTAGAAAGCCAGTTCCAAATCTTGGTTTTTCTACAACCAGGGAAAGAATCAATCCAAAAAGGAGAAGCAAGGGAACGTTCATAAGAAAATATTTAACTGTTACCCAAAAAGAATTTAGAACAAATGGATCTGTAAGTGCATCTGTATAGTTTGATAAACCAACCCATCGCATTCTTCCTGAGATAATATTGTAATCATAGAAACTATATCTTATTGCCTGAAATATTGGGATATAATTGAATATCAAAATTGCAATGAATGCAGGTAGACTCATAAGAATAGCATGTAAGTAAACACTTCTTTTAGTTTTATCTTGGAAACAATTAAGATTCTTCATTAGCTGATGTCCTTGTGATTCATAGTATGAAGATTGGATACAGAGCACATCTCCCTGTATCCAGTTATCCCAACTAAATTAATAGGAAAGAATTATTACCTAGCATATCTTCGCAGTTGACTTTCTGCAGCATTGATAGCATCTCTAACAGTCCTTTCAACATCTGCCCCATAAGCAATATCCAACATCATATCGCGACTAATGATATTTTGATAAATCGTATGGCCTGGAGACATTGGCCTTGATCGTCCCCATTTCTCATTCAGCTCTTGGAACATGAGAGAATGTCCTTCACTGAACTCTGGTATCTGATTTCTTATATCAATCCTTCCGGGAAGCGATTGGTTGTATTGAGCATACGTAATTAAAGCCTCTGCAGAAGATAAATACTTAACAAAGGCTTTTGCGGCTTCAGGATGCCTTGTTCTTGCGGCAATAGAAGGAGCAAATGATCCCGTATGAGTGATAGGGGTAACAAAATATGGCAAAGGCATAACATCCCAATTAAGGTTCGGGAAATTATTAGTAAATGTCCAACCACTGGAGATAGGACCTAGATAGGTAGCGACCTGCCCAGTTCCAAAACCATCAGGGACATCTGCTTTTGGCATAAATTCATATTCATTATAAAGTTTCTGATAAAACTTCAAAGCTTCAATTGCCTCTGGAGTATCGAGATAACCTTTAAGCTTGGTGCCATCATCAGAAATCGATTTGAAAGTATTGGAATCTTCGGTACCAGCACTTCTGACAATCCACATATTCCAATAATCCTCTCTTAATGGATTATTAACGCTAGCCATGCCCCATACTTTTCGATTCTGATTCTTTTCAGCAGTCTTCATTACTTTTGTTACATTAGTAACGAATTCATTAAAAGTCCAAGCTTCGTCTAGAGTCCTTGGAGCCTGAATCCCTGCATCGTTGAACATATCAACATTGTAATATAGTCCTACTGCAGAATCCCAAATAGGAGCTCCATATATACTACCTTCCCAAAGCACATCTTCTATTATTCCAGGAGCATAGTATTGATAATCACTTTTTGGGAATAAATCATCAAGTGGCAGAAGTGCACCTTCATATGCGTATTGTTTAATATCCGGAGAATTTGTCAATACGACATCTGAAACATCGTTTGCAGCCCACATGATTGCTAATGAAGTAATAAACTCTGTATAGGGAGTTATTCTTGTTCGCACTTTAATATTGGGATGTGCTTGCTCGAATTTTTCTATCACTTTCCCAAAAGCAAGTGGACGATTGAAACCCTCAGGAAAGTAAAACTCAATCTCTACTACGCTTGGAGCCCTTTCACTCACTCTTTCTTGACTGCCTTGCGAAAAAATTGGCATTCCACAGAAAATCAATAATGCGATAGTCATAAATATTACTGTCGTTTCTTTTCGTTTTTTTACCATAATAAGCCCCCTTTTTTAGGTAAAATGCAAATTTTCTAAGTGATTCTTTTTTCAGTCCTCCTCTCTTTTTTAGACTACCATGTACTTTTTTGCAAGTCAAACATTTTTTAAAATACTTTCCCTACAAAACAACATTTTAAAGTTAATATTTTTGTTTTGCACATAATATTATAGTTATCCTTCGATTTCTTATTGAAAATCCCAAATAAAGTGTTAAAATCAAGGGGTATGAAAGCAAAACAACGTATTGATAAAATTATTGAAAAGATTCCTTATAATGGATTCATAATGGTGAGGGAATTAAGCCAGATATTCGAAGTGACTGAGGAAACAATCCGAAGAGATCTTAATAAGATTGTAAAAATGGATGTTGGGATTCGCAAAGTACATGGTGGGGCATATCGAGTGGAATCTGAGGATAGCTCAGTGCCTCAAGGGTTACGGCAAAGTCTTCTCATCGATGAGAAATCCAGATTTGCAAACGATTGCATTACTTTGATTAAGCCTGATTCTTGTATTATGCTGGACTCAAGCACTACTGCTCTATATATTGCCAAACGAATAAAGGCAGCAAACATAAAAGTTACGATAATTACGAATAGTTTGTTGACTACTCGAGAGTTCGAAGATTCAGAAAATGTCTTTGTCATTTGTGTTGGGGGAGTCTTAAGAAAAAGAAACGGTTCTCTTGTGGGGAATACGACGGTCTCAGCACTTGAGAACTATTGTGCTGATTGCAGTTTTATCAGCCCAACCAGCATCAATATGGAATTTGGATTAACAGATAACAACTATGATGAAGCTCAAGTAAGGAAGGCGATGATACGACATTCCAACAAGCATTATTTAGTTGTCGATCATACAAAACTAGGGCGAATGCATATGCATTTTATTGATCGTATTGAAAAGATTGATATGGTAATTACTGATATGCAAGCTCCAAAAGAATGGCTTGATTTCTTCGAAAAAAGAAAAATTCAGTACAAATGTTGTTAAGGAGACAAAATCGTGGAAAGAGCTGACAAAGGACTGGCATTCATGCTTCAGTACGAGAATGTGGCTTGGTATGAAGCAGGTGAGGTGAGAATTCTTGATAGGAGAATCTATCCTGCAAAGAAAGAGTTTGTGGTGTGTACACACCATACCCAGGTCATGCAAGCAATCAGAGATATGGTAACCCAGAGTGCAGGCCCATATACGGCAGCTCCTATGGGGATGGCCTTGGCTGCCTGGGAGTGTCGGGACCTCTCAAAAGAAAAACAACGTGCATACCTGAAACAAGCAGCAAACACAATCTCCGATGCACGTCCGACAACAAAGCAGCGTATGATCCAAATAACAGACGGCTGCCTTCCTGTTGCCGAAAAAGCCCTTGAGGAAGGAAAACCTGTAGACCTCGCCATCCGGGAGTATGTCGTACAAGCAAACAATATCCGATACAACAAGGTAGCAAAAACAGCAGAATACCTTGTAGACATGTTCCCTCAGAATGGAACGGTCATGACCCAATGCTTTGCTGAGACGATTGTCGGAATGATGCTCAAGGAGTGCAAGAAACGTGGGAACAATATAAAACTGTTCTGTCCTGAGACCAGACCGTACTTCCAAGGTGCGAGACTCACCGCCACCGTCTGTAGTGAAATGGGCTTTGACACTACGGTGATCACAGACAACATGCCTGCTTTTGTCATGGCCAACGAGAAGGTCGACGTCGTCACCTGTGCAGCTGACGCCATTTCTTGCGACGGGTACGTCTTCAACAAGGTAGGAACGAGCCAGATAGCAATCTGCGCCAAGCACTTCGGCATCCCGTTGTTTGTATCAGGAGCTCCGGACCTCGGACACCCCACTTATGACACCGTCACCATAGAGATGAGAGATCCTGACTTTTCACTGCAAGCAATGGGAGTACGGACTGCCGTAGAAGGTACGGGGGTAAAAGGCTACTATCCTGCCTTTGACATGACCCCACCCCATCTCATCTCAGGCATCGTTACAGAAAAGGGAATTTTCTCCCCCTATGACCTAAACAGATATCCTTTAGCTGGTGGCAGCGGAGAGTTCGTCTGCTAACAGACACAGTACCTGAAACACTGCATTTGTAATCAACAAATGCAGTGTTCCTTTCACAGCAGAGAATCAAACACAATTGCTCAAAAAATTCCGTTAGTCGAAACACGGTTGCTGAAGGCTTAACATAAGAGATGAACGGAATTTCTGAGCATGAAGCAGTCTTCCTTTCTGCTATGTTCTCCATCCATATTCTCTCGAGAATCCTAAAACTCGTATAAATCATACACCTCAGTAGAACCATCATCCTTTTCATTATTCTTCTTGACAATACAAAGATGTGATGGGACAATATGGTTAGTTGGTAGAAAAATCAACTAACTTAAGAGGTTTGAATGAAACGAACGAAAGTCATAAACAACTCTCGCATTATTCGTGAGATATGGATTAGAAGGGAAACCAGCCGGGTAGAGATTGCACGGGTGCTGAATCTTGACAAATCCACAATTTCCCTTGCTGTGAACAGCCTCATTGAAAAAGGAATGATTGTTGAGACTTGTGAAGGGAGCTCTGGTCCTCAAGGAGGAAGAAAACCGGTATTCATCAAGCTGAACAAAACATATGGAAGCGTATTGGGTGTTGAGTTTAGACCTGAAGCGTATACTGCCATCCTGGTTGATATGGAAGGAGAAATCCTTGCTACTCATACAGAGAAAATCTCACTTAAGGATTCCTGCTTCACAGACTGCCTGCTTAAAGCTCTACAGAATTTAGTTGAGAAGCTCTCTAGTTTCGGGCCTCAGTTGCTGGGTATCGGAGTTGGAATATCAGGAGTGGTAAACGCCCAAACAGGAATCATCAAGTACTCCGAACCTTTCGGCCTTACCTCGGATTATGATTTTCATCAGGAAATTGCTTCTCATTTTGACATTCCTGTGTTTGTTGAAAATGACGCCAATGCCTGTGTTTGGGGTGAACTTGCGTTTCACAGACGCAAGGAACTGAGGGACTTTCTGTTTCTCTTACTTGAATTCAGAGATGTCGAACCTGAAAAAGACGTTGATTACAACCGCATCGGAATCGGTATGGGGTTTGTCATCAATGGGAATGTCCATTATGGGTCAGAGTTCTCAGCTGGAGAATTTAGGAGCATCCTAAGGAATAATGAATCTGTCGGACAACTCTCCCTTTCACAAGAAGAGCACGCAAGGCTGAACACCGACCCAAAGGTAATGCAACGGTTCCTCAGAGAGTTGTTTGCTCATGTAGGGCTTATCGTAAACACCTTGAACTTGAGCCATATCATCTTAGGGGGAGCTTTTGAACAGCTTGGTGATCTTGCTAAGGACATTCTGGAAGAGGAAATCAAAAAGAACTGGCCTTATCCCTATCCCTACGAAATTAAACAAAATATTTGGTTCTCATCATTTGGGGAGAGATCTGTTGCGTTTGGCTCTGCCGGAATGGTGCTGAATGCATTGTTTGGTGATCAAGAAATCATGGAAGGAAATAATCATACATTGAATCTTCGAAATAGCCTGATAGTGTTCTAAATATTTGTGCTTGCAATCAGGATGAATTAGCAAACACTCTCATTATGGAGAGAAAAAATAGGAGGGGCTATGAAACGTTCGAAAATGAGAATTGCCTTGGTTGCATTGGCAGTGCTGGTGTTCTTGGTATCCACAGTAGGCGCTCAACCGGCTAAAGAATCAAGCGCAGGGGACGGTAAGGTTGTCGTAAAGGCTATGGCATATGGTGACAACTCAAATCAGGAAGGGGTGAACTGGGTACGTATCGTTGATTCTTTCGAGAAGGCTAATCCCGGCATTGATATCGATTATGAAATGCTTTATGACGAAGCCTATCATCAGAAAGTGGTTGCCCGTCTGGCTGCCGGCGATGTTCCAGACCTTGCTTACATGGGTGCTGATGCTCGCTGGGGCGCTCCATGGAAGGAAGCAGGACAGCAATTCGATCATAGGGATATCATCAATTGGGATTATTATGATAAGGCTCTGATTCCTCCTATGGGACCAAACGGTGAAATTTATGAAATTCCTCTTGGGACAAGCAACATCACCACAGTCTTGTTCATGAATGAGAAGCTCTTGAAGTCTCTTGGGTTGAGCGCTCCAAAGACCTATGAAGACATGGTCGCCATGGTCCCGGTTGCCAGAGCAAAAGGTATCGATGTTGTGACTATTGATGGAGCTGATGGTTGGGCTTGGGGTTCCTGCCTCATGAGTACGATCATAGCAAGAATATCCGGCGATCCCAATTGGGTCTCAAAGGCTGTAGCAGGAGAGAAGAAGTTCACTGACAAGGCTTTTGTTGATTCCTTGGCTTTCTTACAGAGAATGGTGAAAGATGGTGTAATTACTTCCAAGTCAGTATTGGTGGACTACGGCGCCAATATCTCCAACTATTCCAACGGTAAAGCTTTGTTCATGGTCCAGGGTCAATGGGCTGCAGGCGGAATTGAAAATCCGGAAATTGCCAACAATACGGTAATGATGGCTTGGCCGAAGCTTCCAGGCGAGTCTGATAATGTTGCTGGTTCTGTTGCTGCCGCAATACAAGTCGGTTATGGACTGACCAAAAAGGGTGCAAGCAACGCAGCAGTGCGCGATGCAGCTCTGAAGTTCATCGACTATTTCTACAGTGAACCCGAAACTACTCAGCGTCTGCGTGACGGTGCTATCGTAGCTCCTGTTCTGAAGAACTATCAAGTTCCTTCCGACTTGCCTTCTATTGTAAAGCAGAAGGTTGCTCTTGCTCAAAGAGCTCCCAACACCGATGTTATCGATGCGTTCCTCAGCGGTGATGCCAACGATGCTCTGAACACAGGTATGCAAAAGATCGTCAGCGGTCAGGCTACTCCTGTTCAGATAGCTACTTTGGTTGAATCATTGGTCAAGAGATAAGCTAGATACGTTTGTAGCGTGAGGAAGTATGCTTCCTCACGCAATATAGCCGACAAGGAGTAGTGTGGTGAAAACGCGAGATATTAAGGCCTTACCTGTATTTTTTGCCTTGGTAAGTCCTGCACTCATCATTTATTTGTTCATTATCGCCTATCCCATAGGCTATTCGGTGGTGTTGAGCTTTTCTGATTTCAATCCAAACCGCGGTGGTACATGGAATTTCGTGGGCTTGTTGCAATATAAGACCATGTTCGCTGATCCGAATTTCTGGCATGCCCTGAAGAACAATCTGATCGTCGTAGCAGTTTCTGTGTTCGGCCAGATTCCAATCGGGTTTGTACTTGCCTACATCCTGTATCGAAAACTGGTACGAGCTGCGCAATTTTTCCAGACTACCGTGTTCCTGCCACACTTTCTTTCCACCATCGTCATCGGTATCCTGTGGCGCAGGATGTTCGAAGCCGATGGACCCATTTCACGATTGATACAAATATACAAAGGCGATCCTTCAGCCCAGTTCGACCTGATGCTCTACAGCAACACGGTCATGATTCCCATTGCCTTTGCCTTGATCTGGATTTACACCGGTCTCTATATGATAATCTTCCTGGCAAACCTGCAGAAGATCAACGACAACCTCATCGAAGCGGCAAAAATCGATGGAGCAAGTGAGCCTCAGACCTTCTTCAAGATTATCGTACCGATGCTTTCTGGAACCATACTGGTTTCCGTTATCCTGGCAATTGCAGGGTCACTAAGAGGCTTCGATTTAATCTTTTCCATTACCACTCAAGGTCTACAACGAACCAACGCCATGGTACTACCCATATTCATGTACCAAACTGCGTTCCAGAATTATTCCAATGAAATGCGCTTTGCATATGGTGCTGCCATATCCAATGTCATTGTTTTGATCAGTCTCATCTTGATTGCTTTCAGCAAGCTTATGAGCCGCAAAACCGACTATTAGGAGATGGATATTATGAACATGGATGTACCCAAACGCATAACTGGAAAAACAATCGCGTATATTGTATTGATTTCTTGGACCTTGATCACAGTCTTGCCTCTTATTTGGATGGGGTATTCTTCCTTTAAGTCCAACGAGGAACTGATTACCGATATCTATGCATTGCCGAAAGCCCTGCTGGACAACAAAAACGATGAGTACGTGGTCATACGCCCACAATTGAACGTCATTCCTGATTATGATATCGAGAAAGATCCGCGTGAAAGAGTCATCATAGAATCGGCAACAATATCCCCAGAGCGAAGATTGATGGTTCATTTCCTGCTCAAGGAAGAACTGTCGCAAGAACTGCAGGGCGTGCAACCTGGCGATCGTATCTTGGTTTCTCAGTTGCCTAAAAAGATGCAACGAGACATACACTGGAAAACAGTATTCTTCAACTATAGGTCCGCAATCATCCGCGGAGGCCTAGGCAGAAAGTTTATCAATAGTCTCATCTACTCCTTTACCGCGACATTCTTAGTAAATCTCTTTGCCTTGATGGCAGCCTTTGCAATAAGCAAGATGCAGTTCAAGAAACTTGCCTTGATCGTTGCAAGTATTATAGGACTTGGATACCTGATCAGCATTAATTCTTTGATCATCCCCCTCTTCCTACTTTTGACAAAGGTCGGGCTAACCGATACTCACCTTGGCATCATTTTGGTGTACACCGCGTTCGGGCTCCCCTTGGCAGTCATGCTCGACACACAGTTTATCAGTGGCATTCCTCATTCCTTGGTTGAATCGGCAAGAATCGATGGTGCCAGCACCTTTAAAATCCTCATGGCCATCATCACGCCCATGGCTACACCTGTAATCGTAACAGTCAGCATCCTCACTGCTTTAGGAATCTGGAATGAATTTCTACTGGTCTTGGTTCTTGCCAGCAGCGAGGCGACCAAATCCCTTCCTGTCGGCGTATTCTCCTTCTCAAGCCTCACCAGCACCCAACTAGGATGGCAATTAGCCGCCTTAGTGGTTGCTACACTCCCTGTAATGATCGTCTATTTCATCTTCCAGAAGCGACTTGCAGAAGGAGTAATCGGAGGAGCAATCAAGGGCTAGAACAGAAGAAGCCCCTCCTCTTTTGTATTATAAAGGATTTGAGGGGCACAATTACTACATCACTTTTCCAGGAAGCCACAGTACCAACTGGGGAATATAGGTGATAGTAAACAGAACAAGAAGAAGAGGAACCAAGAAAGGTAGGATCGCCTTATACATTTTTTCGATCGAAATGCCCGCCATTCGGGAACTAATAAACAGTGAGGTCCCTACTGGAGGTGTGCTTAATCCAATCATAAGGTTCAACACAATAACCACACCCAGGTGTACAGGATCAATACCGTAAGCTCCCATCAAAGGAAGGAGAAAAGGAACGGTAATAGTAAGCACGCTCAAAGCTTCCATGAACATGCCTAGAATCAAGAACGCAATATTGATAATCAGTAGCACGACATAAGGATTGTCGGTAACACTAGTGAGAAAACCCGAAATTGAATTAGTGATACCAAGCATCGCAACAAGCCACGAAAAACTTGCGGCACCTGCAATGATGAACAGTATGGTTGCTGAATCTATCGCTGCTGATTTTAATTCTTTCCATACTGCTTTGAGCCCTACTTCTCTATAAACAAGGACACTGAGAATAAACGAATATCCTACTGCAACAACAGCAGCCTCTGTAGGAGAAAAGATGCCTCCCCAGATTCCACCTAGGATAATCACCGGCGTAAGCAGGCTAAGGAACGCTTCTTTCGTTGACAGCAGAACTTCCTTAAAACTGAAAGAATGCCGTGGATACTTTCTCTTTACACTCATGATAAATACGAGAACCATAGTGGTAAATCCAAGCAGAAGACCAGGAATCAATCCACCCATAAACAAAGAACCCACAGAAACTTCCGCCATCATGCCATAGACGACCATAGGCACACTTGGCGGAATAATCGGACCTACGGTTGCTGAAGCTACCGTTACTGCAGCACTAAACTCAGGGTCAAAACCTTCATCAGTCATTGCTTGTATCTCAATTTGCCCAAGGCCACCTGCATCAGCTACAGCAGAACCACTCATTCCACTGAAAATAATGGATGCAACGATGTTTGCATGGCCGAGACCTCCAGGAATAGCTCCCACCCAAGCTGCGGCAGCCCTAAAGATTCTTCGTGTGATTGTGCCGGTATTCATCAATTTGGCTGCAAGAATAAAAAAGGGGATTGCAAGCAATGTATAAGAGTTGGCTGAACCTATCATACGATGCACTATCGCTGTAATAGCAAATGAATCAGTGAAGAATATGGTAAGGATTGCCGAGAATGAGAGGGCAATAGCAATAGGAACTCCTGAAATCATAAACACAGCAAATAGAATAAGAAGCAATATACCTACACTCATGCTCTTCCTCCTTTATAGTTGGCTCTGAGACGCAATACGTGAACAAGAATATGAATGGATGCAGGTATTGCAGAGATGGGCATCGAAAGATAGAAAATTCCTTTAGAAACAGGAATTGTATCATAGTACAATGACATGGTACTCATGGTGACCAATATTCCATGATAGGCGGCTACCAAAAGAAAAGCCAAACAAATCAGATTAATTATTTGCCTGAGATAATAACTTGCTTTTGGGGGAAGATTATCGACAACAAAAGAAATTGCAATATGCTCATTTTTCTTGAAAGCCATTGCTATCCCCAAGAAAATCATCCAAGAGAAGCAAACAATGGTCAATTCATAAATCCAGTCCAATGGCTTACCAAGAACATATCTATAAAAAACTCCGCCAAGAGTTGCAATTGTGAGAACACTTATCAGTATTCCCGAGAGAGAACTTGTAATATCGTCAAGGATTTGACTTAATCTTTCAAGTTGTTTCATGATGTACTCCTATGCTGCTTAAGAAACAGATGAAGGACTCTTTTGAGTCCCTCATCCATCTTCCTGCTCCAGTATATATTACTGTGCAGCGTCGACAACCTTTTTGATGAAGTCCTTGCCAAATTTAGCTTCATACTCTCCATATACAGACGCAGTTGCTTCCACAAATGGTTTAGTATCTGGTCTGGAGACTATCATTCCCTTGCTTTGAAGGTCTGCAATCATCTCCTGTTCTGCCGAACGAACCATGGTTCGATGAACATTGCCGAATTTCTTTGCAGCCTCTGCTACCAACTGTTGGTTTTCAGAGGACATCTTCTGCCATACTCTTTCACTTACAAGGAAAACGAGAGCTTCATACTTATGTCCTGTAAGGGAGAGATACCGCTGCACTTCATTGAATTTTGACGCATGAATGTTCGCAATTGGGTTTTCTTGTCCATCAAAAGCTCCTTGCGAAAGCGCAATATACAACTCACTGAATGCCATTGGAGCAGGATTTGCACCGAGAGCCCTAAAAATCGAAAGAGTCATCGCGTTCTCCGGCGTTCTCAACTTGATTCCTGCCAAATCTGAGGGTTTTTCAATCGCTCTGACGGAATTTGTGACATGACGAAGACCGTTTTCCCAATAGGCGAGACCTCGTAACCCCTTGGAGGGAAGAGAATCCAGAACCCCCATACCAATATTGCTATCTAGCACGGCATCAACTTTCTCATAGGAGCTAAAAAGAAAAGGAAGTTCAAATACTGCAATTTTAGGCTCATATTTTGCGACAATGCCTACCGCGTTGATGGTCATATCCAGGGAACCCATGGAAACCATTTCTACCATTTCAGCATCAGTTCCTAGCATTTCTGAAGGAAAGAGCTCAATAGTAACCATACCGTTTGTTGCTTCTTTGACGTACTTTGCAAACTCAACTGCTGCCAAATGTCGTGGGTTTGTAGTTGCCCCACCATACCCCAAACGGTAAGTTACAGGACCTGTTTTCTCGCTTCCACCTTGGGCGAAAACACTACTCATCGTGACCAAGACCAGTGCAACAACAAGCACCAGCGTGAATGATCTTTTCATTGTAAATCCTCCTTTTGCAATACAAAAACATACATTAACAATGTATACAATTTTAATCCATGTGAGAGCCGCCATTGATGTCGATATCTTCACCAGTAATATAGGCAGCACCTTCTGAAGCAAGAAAAGCAATGCTGTAAGCTACTTCCCTTGTAGTACCAGGTCGTTTCATAGGAATGGTTTCCCAAATTTCTCGTTCTCTTTGGTCAGAGAGCCCTTTCCGAATGTCGGTGGCGATCAAGCCGGGGCAAACAGAATTGACGGTAATACCCTGTTCTACCACCTCTCGGGCAAGTGCTTTGGAAAATCCAAGTACTCCCGCTTTCGCTGCTGAATAATGTGATCCACCATACACTCCCCCGCCTCGCTTTCCAGAAACTGAGCTTACATTGACGATTCTTCCATAGCCATGTTCAGCCATTACAGGAACGACTGCTTTGGAGCAAAGAAACGTTCCAATGAGATTGACCGAAACAATTCTATTGAAGTCTGCAAGGCTCATATTCAAGGTAGTGATGGGTTGCGTAATACCCGCATTATTTACCAACACATCAATACGTCCCAATTTATCCACAACCGTGGCGACCATAGCCTGAATTGATGCCTCATCTGTCACATTCAACAAGACGGCAATCGCTTTTCCACCATCTCTCTCAATTGCTTCGGCAGCCGCCTTTGCTCCTTCGAGGTTCATGTCTGCAACCACTACAAAAGCACCAAGAGAGGCGAGATAATTTGCTGTTTCCCGACCAATCCCACGTTCACTACCAGCTCCAGTTACAATAGCTACTCTATTTTTAAAATCCATTATTATACTCCCAACATCCGGTTTGCTTGATCTATGATGTGAGAAACACTCACCTGATTTGCTTCCAACAGTTTTTCATAGGGCCCTGACTCTCCAAAACAGTCTCGCACGCCCATTCTGTGAAGCTTTCCTTTTCCATACTCTGCAATCACCTCTGCCACAGCACTTCCAAGGCCATTGATAATGTTATGATCCTCAACAGTTATGATATTTCCACAAGTCTCGATTGCATCTAATACGGCTTGCTCATCTAAAGGCTTGATCGTATGAAAATCGACAAGACGTGCACGTATCCCTTGAGTCTGAAGCTGTTTTACTGCTGACAATGCAAAGCTCATGATATCCCCCGATGCAAAGATTGCCAGTTGGTCCCCATCAACGAGGGTATTCGCTTTGCCGATAGTTAAGGTTACTTGATCATCATAGATATATGGGATTGGATCACGTGTAAATCTCATATATACAGGACCCTGCATCTTAACCGCTTCTCTGATTAACTTCCTCGCAGAGTAATAATCAGCAGGGGCAATGACGGTCATATTCGGAAGAGTTCGCATAACACCGATATCTTCGATTGACTGATGAGAAGCTCCATCATTTGCCGGAGTCAAACCACCATGTGAACACATCACTTTCACATTAAGGTTTGGATAGCAAGCTTCTTGACGGATTTGTTCAATCATTCTCAGAGAGCCAAATATTGCATAGGTTGACACAATTGGAATTTTACCAAGAGTTGCCAATCCTGCCGCAACACCAGCTGCGTTCTGTTCTGCTATACCAACATTTAGATATTGTTGTGGAAACTTATCCTTAAAAGGAACTGTTTTACAAGATTTTCCGATATCAGCATCTATAACATAAAGCTGAGGAAATTCTTGACCCAGTTCCAATAGTTCATCACCGAAAGAATCCCTTAATGCTTTCATGCAATCTCTCCTTCTTCAATTTCCTTGAGAGCCTGCTTATACTGCTCTTCATTTGGTGCCATCCCATGCCATGCTGGAACATCTTCCATAAAGGAAACTCCCTTCCCTTTTGTAGTGTGTGCTATGATTGCTTGGGGTTTTGAGCTCTGTTTTTGTCGTATAGCGTCAAAAACATCTAGAATTTCAGGAATGCTATGTCCATTGATTGAATAGGTATCACAGCCAAAAGCCTTGATCTTTGCTTCTATATCCTGTGTTGGCATGATGTCTTCACAAAAGCCATCATTCTGGATTCTGTTCTTATCAATAATGATTACGAGGTTTCCCAGCTCATACTTCACCGCTGCTTCAAGAGCTTCCCAGACCTGACCTTCCTGCGATTCCCCATCTCCGACAAGAGTAAATACACGCGCTTGCGAGCCATCCCGCTTCAAACCTATTGCCATTCCCACTGCCGTACTGATTCCTTGTCCAAGAGAACCGGTTGAGATATCCACACCCGGGGTCTTTTTCATGTCTGGATGTCCTTGCAATATTGAGCCATATTTGCGCAAGGTGAATATCTGTTGTTCATCCATGAAACCTTTGAGAATCAGTGATGAATACAGTATCGGGCAAACATGTCCTTTTGAAAGAACAAACCGATCCCTGTCTTCCTTCTTGGGATTTTTCGAATCAATATGCAATTCCGAGAAATAAAGACATGCCATGATTTCGGCAGCGGAGAAAGAACCTCCAGGATGCCCTGATTGAGCAGTGTATATCATAGTAAGTGCTGTCTTGCGCAATGCTCTTGCTTTCTCACGTAGCAATACTTCTAATTCATTCCGTTCCACGTTTATTACCTCTTCTCTGAATCTGTTCCGATAGATTCCTCTGTATTCCTATCGAGTGGCTGTTTATGAACTCTGAAAACAGAGTAGACCTAAGAATTGCATCTGTCAAGAAAAATATTTTATTTTATATATAATTTTTTTGAAATTAATTTCATATAAAATTTAAAAAAGGTCTATTCTATACAAAAAACAGCATTTTTAGCTGTTTTTCTAAAGGAAAACAATTATTTTCGATTAAATACTTTTAACTAGAGAGACATAGTAAATGAAATAAATTTCATTTTTTCACTCGTTTTAGACTAAGAATCTTATCAATATCTTCCCGATAGTTCTGGATATCCGCTCTTCTTTGAATGGAAAGAGCTGCATGAATGGTCGAGACTACATTCAATTCACAAATGCGAGCAGAGAGTGTATCTGAAAAATAGGGGTGATTAGAAACTCCTGTATGCAGTATGATGTCTAGGTACTTCGTCAAGGGAGCTCCTGTGATGCCTACGAACCCGATGGTAAGCAACTTCCTTTCATGGGCTAATTTCATACTTTCATAGACATTCCGACTCATCCCACTATGACTAAACCCACAAACTACAGCATTGTCTGTAGCACTAAGCTTTGATATTGCAAGAACCTGAAAAAAGGGGTCTTCAATAAGCTGACAAGGTATTCCTATCTGAAGGAAGGAATCAAACGCCGCACGGGCTGAAGATCCAGAGCCTCCTTCTCCAATTATAATTACCTGTTTTGCCATATTGATTTGATCGATAGCTTTCTGTAATTGCTCATCATCAAGAATCGCCAACGTCTCATCCATGCTGTTCTTGTTGAAATTAAAAGACTTTTGCTTGATCATTGCAATGGACTCGTTGTCATCTACCTTATACCAATTTGCAGTTGGAGATATCAGCTCATGATTCATATACATACGAAACTCAATGAAACTTTTGAATCCAATCGATTTGCAAAAACGAACTATCGTAGCCGCGCTAGTACCGGTATCTTCTGCAAGCGAATTACTGGTAAAATTCCCCATGGTGGCATGATGCTCAAAAATATAATCAGCAATTTTTTTCTCAGCATTGCTCAAAAGATGATAATGATGCTTAATTCTTGTAAGACTGATAAGTGTTTGTTCCATTTCACTACTCTCCCACTTGTTACTTCAGGATATCCTATATTTCAGAATATTTTAATAATTTTCGAAATATTTTTCATTTATTCTTGTGAGAAGCAAAGCAATATGCTACATTGCTTCTACCGATAGAGTATCTCTTTATCCATATCCTTGGAAGTTTGAATGTTACTAAGGAGAGGAAACAATGAACAAATGCGTAATACTGGATGGATACACCCTTAATCCTGGCGATTTAAGCTGGGATGAGCTGAAAACAGTGGTCGATCTTACCATCTATGATCGAACTCCCTTCGATGAAGATGAAATTGTCAATCGAATCGTTGATGCAAAGTGCGTACTTACCAATAAGACACCCTTATCAGAATCAGTCATCAAACGTTGCAAAAATCTTCAGTACATAGGAGTCCTTGCCACCGGATACAATGTTGTTGATATAGATGCAGCAAAAAAAGCCAGAATCAAAGTAACCAACATCCCAACCTATGGAACAGCTGCCGTGGGCCAGTTTGCAATCGCTCTTTTGCTGGAAATCTGCCATCATGTGGGAGCACACGATCAAGCAGTCCATGCCGGCCGCTGGCAAACCAACGAGGATTGGTGCTTCTGGGACTATCCATTGATTGAACTTGCTGAAAAGACCATGGGTATCATCGGCTATGGAAGAATCGGGCAAGCTACTGGAAGAGTTGCCCAGGCATTGGGAATGCAAGTACTTGCGTATGACACGTACCCAAACCTTGAGCTCCAAACGGATACTTGTTCCTATGTCGATTTAGAAACTGTACTCTCTCAATCAGATGTAATCGTCCTACATGCTCCTTTGTTTGCTGAAACAGAGGGTATCATCAATAAGAACTCGATAGCTACCATGAAAGATGGAGTGATTCTCATCAACAACTCGCGAGGTCCACTCATTGTTGAACAGGATCTTGCTGATGCACTAAATAGTGGAAAAGTCTTCGCAGCAGGGTTGGATGTTGTCTCTTCAGAACCCATCAAAGCCGACAATCCTCTGTTACGAGCAAAAAATTGCATTATTACGCCCCATATAAGTTGGGCTCCGATTGAAAGTCGTAGGCGCTTATTGATGATTGCTATAGAAAACGTAAAGCAATTTCTCCAGGGCAAACCAATAAACCAAATTTGCTGATTACCGTAAGACTGTTGCAGTTAGTTTTCCCCTCACACCTACAACCGGTGTGCGCATGCTACTACCTCAGCCATACGCTTTCGGTCTTTTTGGCCGGCAATCTCTACCGAACTGGAAAGATCGACGGCATATGGCTTACAGTACTGGATAGCGGATCCAAGATTCTCGATAGTGAGCCCCCCTGCAAGAAAGAAGGGTTTTGAACACGCGTTGGTCACCGACCAGTCAAAACATTGACCGCTTCCTGGTTGCTTGGAATCGAGCAGCAGATAGTCGGCAGCAATGGCTGAAGGACAGAGCAAATCGGAGGGTTTTGGATCTTTGAACGCCTTGATGATCGGAATATTTGCATGTTCGCGTAAGGCTTGGATATAGTGTACAGATTCACAACCATGCAGTTGGATCAGGTCGATTACTCCTTTCTCCAGCAATGAGTATATCTGTGCTACAGGAGCGTCGACGAAGACCCCGACTGCCAGAATTCTCCGATCGAGCAAAGCCCGAAGCTCGATGGCTTGCTCTATGGTGACAGACCTTCTGCTCGGAGCAAAAACAAAGCCGATGTAATCAGGGAGCACTTCATTGGCCCAAAAGATGTGCTCCTTCTTGCTCAGTCCGCATATCTTGATTTTGGTCATACCCTCAACTCTCCAACTGTTTGAGAAAGATTCAGGGATTTCATCAGGTGTTCTCCAACGAGGATTGCATCAAAGCCGCTGCTTCTCAGCAACTTTGCGTGATCCTTACTGCTTATCCCGCTCTCACTGACTGTAATACAGTAATCAGGGATGCCTGTCTTCAGCTTTAGGCTGGTCTGCAAGTCCACAGAGAACGTACGAAGGTCACGGTTGTTGATACCCACCAAGGTAGCTCCTGATGCAAGGGCACACTCAAGTTCTGCTTCATCATGTACTTCAACCAAGGCATCGAGTCCTAGTTGCGAGGCAAGCTTTATAAAGTGAGAAAGCGTCCTCTCTGAAAGCAAGGCCGCGATAAGCAGTACTGCTGAGGCCCCCAATATTCGCGATTCAAGAATCTGGTAGGTGGTAACAATAAAATCCTTACGAAGGGTCGGTAGTGATATGGATGCACTGATGGTTTTTAGATAATAATCACTGCCGAGAAACCGGGTGGGCTCGGTCAACACACTCACTGCCTGAGAACCGGATTGCACATACGCCTTTGCCGTTGCCAACGGATTGAAATCGTTCACTATGAGGCCTTTTGAGGGAGAAGCCCTCTTCACCTCGGCAATCACCGATAGGCAATCATTGCGTAGAGCCCTGGCAAAAAGTGGACATTCCAAACGCCGCTCGAAGGCTGCTCTTTCAATCTGATCATCTCGTTTATCTTGGTAGCGTACTCTTGCCGTAGCGGCTAAGGTTGTCAAAATATCCATTCATCGCTCCTCATTGGAAAGTCTGATAAAGTTCTGCAGTTGCACAAGAGCTTTGCCACTGTCGATCGCATCTTGTGCCAAGGTGAGGCCTTCTGCTATGGCATTTGCTCTACCAGCAATGTACAGGGCACAGCCACTGTTCAGCAGCACGACCTCACGCTTCGGCCCTTTGAGTGTCCCATCAAGAATTGAGCGGGTAATCTGTGCATTTTCCTTAGCATTTCCTCCAAGCAAGGCCTCCTTACTGCAGCGTTTGAACCCGAATTGTTCCGGCGTAATGGAATACTCACTGAACGTACCGTCCTTCAGCTCACAAATCATTGTAGGACTGGTAAGGGTTATCTCGTCCATGCCATCTTGCCCATGAACTACCATACCCCGCCGAACGCCGAGGTTGGACATGACTTGAGCTAAGGGCCGTATCAAACTCTGATCAAAAACACCCATCAGCTGCATCGAGGCTCCGGCGGGGTTGGCGAGAGGCCCTAGAATGTTGAAGACAGTTCTAATACCGAGTTCGCGACGTATCGGGGCAACATATTTCATGGAAATGTGATAGTTCTGGGCAAACAGGAAACACAGACCAATTTCTTCCAGCATGCGTCGGCTCGTTTCTTCTGATACATGAATATTCACACCCAACGCCTCAAAGACATCTGCAGAGCCACACGCTGAGGATGCTGCCCGATTTCCATGCTTGGCAATCGGGACCTGACAGCTTGAAATGACAAGACTGCTGGTAGAGGAAATGTTGAACGTATTGGTGTGGTCAGCACCGGTTCCAACAATTTCGAGCACCTCCATGGCATGCAGCAGCCGTTTGCAATGGCTTCTCATACCCTCTGCACAGGCTGTTATCTCCTCAATCGTCTCTCCCTTCAACGAAAGAGCGGTCAAGAAGCTGCTCATCTGTACATCAGTGGCTTTTCCTTCCATGATTTCGTCCATGACAAGCAACGCTGTTTCATAGCTTAAGTCCTGTCTCTGGCTCAATTGTTTGATGGCTTCGCGTATCATGTCCATACTCCTTTTGTATGCGCAAGAGAGAGAAAATTCTGAAGCATGACCGCTCCTTTTGGTGTAAGAATCGATTCAGGATGAAACTGAACCCCGAATAAGTGATAATGTGTGTGTTGAACTGCCATAACCTCAGAATCAGCAGTACGAGCAATACAGATAAGATCGGCGCATAAGGTGGACTCCACCACACTCAGCGAGTGATAGCGTCCCACCAACTCGGTTTCCTCCAATCCCGTAAAGAGAGCACTGCGCAGATCCAACCGGGCCTTTGATTGCTTGCCATGATGCAGTTTCTTGGCATAGGTAACCGTCGCCCCAAAGGCTGTGCAGATTGCTTGATGACCAAGACATACCCCGAGGATCGGAATCTCAGCTGCTAATTCTTGTACAATTCGAATGATGATGCCTGCATCCTCGCAGCGTCCTGGTCCTGGCGAGATGACTATGGCGGTGGGTCTGAGTGCCCGAACTGCATCAATCGTCAGCTCATCATTGCGAATTACCTTGATGGCAGGATCCAAGGCTCCGAGCATTTGATACAGGTTATAAGAAAAACTGTCATAGTTATCGATCAACAAGGTCATAGCACACCTCCACTGCTTCGACTCAACGCCTCAGACATTGCTTTTGCCTTCTTTTCACACTCATGCCATTCGTTCATAGCTACACTGTCTGCTACGATTCCTGCTCCACTTTGGATGAAGACCTTGCCGTTCTTGCGATACGCAAGACGGATGGCAATACAGGTGTCCATATTGCCGTTGAACCCAAGATACCCGATTGCTCCTCCGTATATACCCCGTTGATTCTGTTCCAACGCCTCGATGATCTCACATGCCTTGAGTTTCGGAGCTCCACTGAGAGTCCCAGCAGGAAGGGAGGCAGCTATGGCATCCAAGGCATCCTTACCATCGGCAAGCGTGCCCCGCACCGTCGATCCGATATGCATCACATGACTGTAGCGTTGAATCGTAAGGTATTGCTCAACCTTGACTGTACCGAACGAGCTGACCTTTCCAAGGTCATTGCGCCCAAGATCAACCAGCATGGTATGCTCTGCAAGTTCCTTTTCATCGGCAAGCAAAGATGCTTCCAGGGCTTTATCCTCTTCTTCCGTTCTTCCTCGGCCTCTTGTCCCTGCCAAGGGGAAGGTATGCAAGACAGTATCCTCTAGGTTCACCAACGTTTCAGGAGAAGCCCCAGCCAGTTCAAGATCGCTGCTGCTGAAATAAAACATGTAAGGCGATGGATTGGTTGTTCTCAGAATCCGATAGGTATTGATCAAGCTTCCGGTAAAACCTGCTTCCCAGCGATTTGAAAGTACGACTTGAAAGATGTCTCCTTCATGGATGTGATGCTTCGCTTTTTCCACCATGGCACAATACTGCTCAGGACTGAACAGGCTGTGCAATTCCTCAGTCAGAAAGCCTTCTTCCTCCTTCTCTACAACCTCGCTCTCCAAAAGACTCTGTAAATAATCCAACTTTTTGAGTCCTTGTTCATATCCTTTCTTTCCATCCTTATACGGTATATTTACCAATAGAATTATCATCTGTCGATAATGGTCGAAACAGAGTATCTGGTCGAACAGCATAACATCCAGGTCCTTGAACGCCTCATTCGAGTGGTAGGGAAGCTGCAGTGTAGGCTCCTGATACTTGAAGTAGTCATAGCTGAAATATCCCACCAACCCACCGGTGAAGGGAGGCAGACCTTCTTGTTTCAGACTCCTATGTTCAGAGAGCACCTGCCTGATGATTGCATCGGGGTGTGTCTCATACTGCTGCACCGTCCCCTCTTTATCGGTAACGGTCACCAAGGATTGCTGACAGCTTATTTCCAGCTTTGGGTCGAAGCCAAGAAACGAGTAGCGACCCCAGCGTTGGCGGTCATCGACGCTTTCAAAGAGAAAGCAATGGGTGCTTGTTCTCTTGAGCCGATTCAAGACCGTAATTGGAGTGTGATGGTCACTCAGAAGCTCTGATGAAAGGATATAGAGCTTACTCTCTTCTTTCTTGCGTGCAAGCACTTCTTCGTAGGTGAGGGGTTTGTTCATGGGCGCCTCTTTGTTTCTTTAAACAGAATCACAACGGGTAAAAAAACTACCCGCTGATAGCTTTCTTCATCGATTGGACGTACCGATAGACAGGATTGACGCTCTGACTACCGTGTTTGGCGATCAGATTGACGATTGCCGATCCGACGATAACACCATCAGCGTAGGAAGCAACAGTACGTGCCTGCTCTTCACTGTGAATACCGAAGCCAACCGCGCACGCAGTTGAAGAAACTTCCTTAGCCTGTGCAACCATCGTTTTTGCCGTCTCATCCAACACAGAACGCATACCGGTCACCCCCATTGAGGAGACACAATACAAAAAACCCTTGCTATGGGAGGCTACCTCGGTAATTCGTTTTCTGCTGGTGGGAGCGATCATGTTGATTTGGACGATCGAGTGATCTTCACACGCTTTGGCCAGCTCATCGCGCTCTTCATACGGAAGGTCGGGGATTATGATCCCATCCAAACCGGCTGAGCGAGAACGCTCGAGAAATCTATCCTTCCCATAGTGATATACAGGGTTCAGATAGGTCATGCAGACCAGAGGAATCGTGCTGAAACGCCTAATTTCTTCAACCACATGAAAGAAATCATTGAGTTTAAAGCCGGCTTTCAGGGCGCGTTCGTCCGCCTGTTGGATGACCGGACCCTCTGCAACGGGGTCTGAAAAAGGAATCCCCAATTCGACGAGGTCTGCACCTGCTTCTGCCATGGCGAGCACGAGGTCGACGGTCATCGTGCAAGTACTGTCACCGCAGGTAACAAAGGGGATGAAGGCTTTTTTTCCTTGGAAGGCATCTTCGACGCGATTATTCATACAACACTTCTCCTTTGTAGCGCGCTATTGCTGCTACGTCCTTATCTCCTCTACCTGAGAGATTGACTACAACAACCTTGTCCTTTGACAGCGTTGGAGCTAAGCGTTTTGCATACGCAATTGCGTGAGCACTTTCAATGGCACAAATGATGCCTTCGGTCCTACTCAGATACTCAAACGCCTCCACTGCCTGCTCGTCTGTTATCGGAATGTAGGAAGCTCTCTTTTGAGCATGCAGGTAGGCGTGTTCAGGACCGATGCCTGGATAATCGAGCCCTGCACTGATCGAGTATACTTCTTCAATCTGTCCATCATCATCTTGGCAAAACAAGCTTTTCATGCCATGGAAGACTCCTTCTGTGCCTAGGGTCAACGTCGCTGCATGTTTTTTCGTTTCAACACCCAAGCCGGAGGCCTCACATCCGATCAACTGCACTGATGGT
>CAZJMG010000010.1:48128-92425 GCA_964547185.1 uncultured Sphaerochaeta sp. | reverse complement strand
TATGCACGATGAACAGGTCGAACACCTTCGCCCCATCATCATTCTTCACTATCTCCTCAACACCGAAGGGATAAACCAATTCGACAGGCACTTCTGCCACAGGTTCCGGCATTGGCTCCGGTACCGGCGCTGGGGTAGGTGCCGGGACAGGTTCCGGTTCCGGTGCCACTTCTACCGGCACCATTTCAAGCTCTGGAGCAGCTACCTCAGGGGTAACTTCCTCAAGAGGCAGTTCAACAGGGGCTGGTGGAATCGGCTCAACCTTTGCAGTGCTCTTACAGCCTACAAGGGTAAATGCCAACAATGCGACCAGCATTGCTGTTATGATGGTTCTTGAAAGACGTTTCACGTGTTTCCTCCTCATGACTTTCTCATGTGTCGTTGTATACGTACTCAACAACACTATAACACACACTGATAGAATCGGATACATCAAAAATAGGTGAAAACCAACGATTTAGCTACTGAATGAGCCAAAAAAATGAGCCTGTGGTCAAAATGAACACAGGCTTAGGGCAATATGTCAGTGATAAAAACCTCACATCAAGTCTTTTGGCTTGCGAGCGGTGTTTCCAGATTTCTCGCAATATGCCATATGACGAAGTTTACCATTCTCAAAAACTGCCTTCATTTTGATCACTCCGCCCCAGCGGCTTATAATTGCTTTTGCACCTTCACGGCGAGCGTTCTTTGATACGTTACCAGCCATATACCTATTCCTCCATAACAATAACTAAACTATTTGATTATCATAGCGATTCTTTTTCGACAAGTCAAATACCTGCCTTACTAGTCTAACCGCTTGTTGCATCTTTGACAATCCAAACATAGAATGTTCTTATGAAAAAAATGCATTTCCTGTTAAGACAGGTTTTCCTTATACCCGTATATCTCTACAAGGGATTACTTTCCCCTTTTTTTGGTTCAGGAAGCTGCCTGTATCATCCAAGCTGCTCCACCTACATGGTAGATGCCGTGCTCAAACATGGCATCATAAAAGGTTCAATCATGGGTTTTGCTCGAATAGTACGATGCAGTCGCTGGTTTTATGGAGGAGAGGATCCGGTACCAGAGCACTGGTCATGGAAAGGAATCAAAGAAAAATTCACGCTGTTCAGAAAACGCAAATCACCGTGAAAGCTCCTTAACAAATGGAATGAGTACGGAAAGAGCGTTTTCATTGTATCCCCCTTCAGGAATAATGATGTCAGCATACACCTTTGTGGGCTCAATAAAGCAAAAATGCCCAGGCCTGACAACCTCCAGGTATTGGGTGCAAACACTCTCAACAGTTCTTCCGCGCTCAGAAATATCTCTTTTCAATCGCCTGATGAATCGTATATCATCCGGGGTGTCTACATAGAGCTTCAAATCAAGCAATTCCCTGATACGCTTATCATATAAAACCATCAACCCTTCAATAATGACTAAAGGCTTGGGTTCGATATGCAAGCGATCATCCTTTCTTCTATGAAGCACAAAATCGTATAAGGGCATCTCAATGGTCTTTCCTTCCTTGAGCATCTTCAAATGCTCGAAAAGCAAAGGCATATCAAATGCATCAGGATGATCGAAGTTGAAAGCGGTAATATTCTCATTACTGATATACGAAGCAGAACGGTAATAATTGTCTTGTGGAATAAAGACAAATTCCGAGCATACCTCACTGATCTTCCTTACAATGGTAGATTTCCCAGACCCAGAGCCACCGGTTATACCAATAATCTTGACTGTTTTCAAAACATCTTCTTCCTTATATATAATTGCTATTTTACACCGAAAGAAAATACCGTTGTATGAGAAAAGGGATGTTCCTTTGAAAATATACAACTTGGAAACTGGAGATGATTTGGACTATCTGGATAATATTGCGTCTCAAAACATATGCCGCCATATTTCTGATATTGCACAGAGCCCTTTCCTACTTCTGTTCCATCCAATGAATTTCCCGTATATACCTGGACAGCAGGCAAAGTGGTGCTGATCTTCATGGTTCTACCCGTATTCGGTTCATAAACGTAAGCAAATTCAGTAAGCTTTGAAGGAACCTTCTCAAGGATAAAACAATGGTCGTATCCCCCAGCCTCTTCAATATCCCTGCCTACAGCTTTTCTTACAGAAAAATCAAATGGACCCCCCTTAACAGGAAGAATTGCACCAGTGACCATGTTTGCATCGTCACTTTCGAGATAACGGTCACAAGACAATTGCAATTCATGGTTCAGGATAGTTCCACTAGCGGCACCACCTAAATTGAAATAACTATGATTGGTAAGGTTTATAGGGGTCGGTCCTGATGCAGTTGCTTCATACTGGACAACCAACTCTCCATGAGCGCTAAGTAAATAACTCACAGTACAATTGACTGCATAAGGAAAGCCTCCGTCACCATCTTCACTGAACAAACTGAGAACCACTCCAGGGCAATCATTCATCTCATAGGTTTCAACATGCCAGTTGCGCCAGCCCCAATTACTAGATCCACTATGCAGAGAATGCTCCTTCTGATTCTTTTCAAGCTGATACTCTACATTGTCCAACGTGAATACACCATTACGGATTCTATTGGCAAATCTTCCTACCACCTGCCCAAAATATGCCTTCGAGCTCAAATAATCCAGAGGATTGTCAAAACCCAACACAATATCGTGAATCTGTCCTTTTCTATCAGGAGTCTTAAGCGTCCTGAGAATTGCCCCCAAGCTTAGAATCTCAGCTGAAAAATCCCCACAGACTAGAGTTATGAGATAAATCGCCTCGCCGCTGGAGGTTTGAGCAATTTTCTGTTTTGTAAGCATGCAACACTCCCTATTATGAAAGCCCTTCGGGCAACAGTATACACGCAGCGAGAAGGGCCTACAACAAACAAATCATCAAAAATCCTACTTCGAAGTATCATCACTCTTGAGTACAGCAAGGAAAGCACTCTGAGGAATTTCAACATTTCCAACCATCTTCATGCGCTTCTTTCCTTCTTTCTGTTTTTCAAGGAGTTTTCGTTTACGGCTAATATCTCCCCCGTAGCATTTCGCAGTTACATCCTTTCGGAATGCAGTAATTGTTTCTCTGCTGACAATAGTACCCCCGATAGCTGCTTGAATTGCTATCTTGTACTGCTGTCGAGGGATTTCTCCTTTAAGACGTTCACAAACCTGTCTTCCCCTCAACTGGCTGTTGCCTTTGAAGACCAATTGACTTAAAGCATCCACAGGCTCCCCATTTACAAGGATATCCATCCTCACCAAGTCAGTACGCTTGTACCCAATGACCTGATAATCAAATGAAGCATATCCTCGACTGATTGATTTCAACCGATCATAGAATTCAAACAGAACCTCTGCCAACGGCATCTCATAAATCAACTCTACACGCTTCTCATCGAGGTAGTTCATTCCAGTCTGCACTCCTCTTTTTTCCATGCAAAGCGTAATAATTGGACCGACATAGGTAGTAGGTGTTATTACATTGGCTTGAATATAAGGCTCCTCTGCATAATTCACACGCATCGGGTCAGGATACTCTAGAGGGTTGTCGATATTCAGAATCTCACCGTCCTTCATATGCACAATATATTTTACACTTGGGCTGGTGAAAACTATGGAAAGACCAAATTCACGCTCGATACGTTCTTGAACCACCTCCAGATGCAACATCCCCAAAAAACCACAACGGAAACCAAAACCCAAGGCTGCAGAGGAGTCTTTTTCGTACACCAAGGAAGCATCATTGAGCTTGAGCCTCTCAATTGCACTAACCAATTCCTCGTAGTCATTGGTATCTACTGGATATATGGAGCTGAATACAACCGGTTTTACATCCTTGAATCCAGGCAGGGGTCTTTTAGCAGGATGCTTGGTTGTGGTTATGGTATCCCCTACACGAACATCGCTGATCGTCTTGACACCTGTTATCACATACCCAACATCACCGGCATGCAACTCGCCTTTCTTGATCAAATCAAGTTGAAAGACACCCACCTCTTCAATTTTATAGATACCGCCGGTATGCATGAATTTAATCTCATCGCCGACTTTCATCACCCCATCGAAAACCCGACAATGGACGATGACACCACGATAAGCATCATAATGCGAGTCAAAAATCAATGCTTGCAACGGCAGTGCGTCCTTTCCTTCAGGAGGTCCAATCTGTTTAACGATAGCCTCAAACAGTGCATCAACGCCTAAACCGGTCTTTGCGCTTACCTGAACTGCATCCGAACTCTCCAATCCTAGATCATGGTCTATCTGATGCAAACAGGCCTCGATATCAGCAGAAGGAAGGTCAACCTTGTTGATGACAGGAATAATCGTAAGATTATGCTCCATGGCCATGTAGAGATTCGCCAACGTCTGAGCCTCAACGCCTTGCGAGGCATCGATGAGAAGCAACGCTCCTTCGCATGAACTAATGGCTCTGGAAACCTCATAAGAAAAATCAACATGACCCGGGGTGTCAACCAAGTTCAATTCATAGGTGTTTCCATCCTTAGCCTTGTAAGGGATGGTAACAGCCTGGCTTTTGATGGTGATACCTCGCTCCCTTTCAATATCCATGTTGTCCAAAATTTGATTTTTGGCTGGACCTCGAGAGACCATGATCTGAGCCATTTCAATAAAACGATCTGCCAAGGTGGACTTGCCGTGATCAATGTGGGCGATAATACAGAAATTTCGTGTCAGTTTGGAGTCAGCTGGCATATATATCCTTATTCTTTTTTGCTTTCGTCTTCTGTTGTGTGTACTTCTTTTTGTACATCTTCAGCTTCCACCCGATCAGTTTCCTCTATCGGGGAAAACCCAAGGAGAACCCTTACCTGTGCATCATCAAGCGTTTCTTTCTCAATCAATTCAAAGGTCAACAAATCAAGCTTGTCTCGATTTTCAGAGAGAAGAGTGCGTGTCTCTTCCATGGCACTATCGAG
Organism: uncultured Sphaerochaeta sp.; assembly: GCA_964547185.1. GTDB lineage: Bacteria > Spirochaetota > Spirochaetia > Sphaerochaetales > Sphaerochaetaceae > Sphaerochaeta. The sequence continues at coordinate 87,501 of CAZJMG010000010.1, read as the reverse complement.
GATCTTATGGATTTCTTGATCTATCCTTTTTGCAGTCTCTTCACTGTAGTCCTTATGCTGGGTTATCTCTCTTCCCAAGAACAAAGGTTCAGCTTCATCTGCCAAATTGACAAACCCCAATCCACTCATTCCCCACTCAGTAACCATCCTTCTAGCCAAATCTGTTGCCTGTTTTATATCATTTGAAGTCCCGGTTGTTGTTTCGCCATACACCAGCTCCTCAGCAACAAAGCCTCCCATGCAAACTTTTATCCAATCATGGAGCATGGACCTTGTTTTGGTATACGGATCACGCTCAGGCAAACTGACAGTCAGACCCAAAGCTCTGCCATGAGGAATGATGGTCACCTTGTGCAACGGATCAATATGCTTGAGATAGTAATGCAACAAGGCATGCCCGGCCTCATGATACGCTGTAGCCTTTTTTTCTTCCTCTGTCATTGCTCTACTTTTTCTAGCAACACCAAGAAGAATCTTGTCACGAGCCTCTTCCATATCGGCCATATTGACGGTCAGCTTATTCTTTCTCGCGGCAAACAGAGCAGCCTCATTTACCAAGTTTGCCAAATCTGCACCACTGGTACCTGCAGACCCCCTGGCTAGACGCTTCAAATCCACATCTTTATCCATCTTAATTTTTCTGCAATGGATCTTCAGTATTTCTTCACGTTCCTTGATATCGGGAAGATCAACCACAACTTGACGATCAAATCGGCCTGGGCGCAACAAAGCCGGATCAAGCACATCAGGACGGTTGGTTGCAGCCATGACAATAACACCGACAGTGGTGGCAAACCCATCCATTTCAACTAAAATTTGGTTCAAGGTTTGTTCACGCTCATCGTTCCCACCACCTAAACCACCACCTCGTGTTCGTCCAACAGCATCCAGCTCATCAATGAACAGAATACAAGGAGAGTTTTTTCTAGCTTGTTCAAAAAGATCCCTGACTCTTGCCGCTCCCATACCAACAAACATTTCTACAAAGTCAGAACCACTGGTATGAAAAAAGGAGACACCACTCTCTCCTGCTACAGCCTTTGCAAGCAAGGTTTTTCCTGTTCCCGGAGGACCGACAAGAAGCACTCCTTTAGGAATTTTTGCACCGACTTTTGTAAAATGATCAGGATTCTTGAGAAAAGAGACCACTTCCTCCAGCTCATATTTAGCCTCGATCTGCCCGGCAACATCCTTGAAGGTGATCTTTGTATCGGTCTCCATATACTCTTTCGCCTTGTTCTTGCCCAATGTAGACATCATCTTTCCATTGAGACCACTTGACTGACGGTAAAGCATAATGGTGAAACCTATAAAGATAAGCCAAGGTAAAAGTTGCAAAATTACCTGCAAGAATGATATTTCCTGCACAGAACCGGTTACGATTATCCCTTTACCCTTAAGGGAGGGAAGCAGGTTTTCATCAAAATATGGAATACGCGTTTGTGCGTTTACTCCATTTTTCAACACAAAACGAATCAGAGACTGTTCCTTGATTTCCACTTGACTGACTTGGTTATTTTCAACATAGGAAAGAAAGGTCGTATAGGGAACAGCCTGTACCGTCTGATTAGCTGAATCAAAGAACATATACCCGAATAATATCGCCAAAGTGACGAACACTATCAGGGCAAACCGATTTTTTGGAGTATTTGGAGGCCTGAAAGAGGGTTTCTTATCATCCTTCGGAGGACCTTGCCAGAACTGATTTGGGTCCTGGTTGTCCTGCGGTTTTTTCGGTCCACTCTCTTGGCTATCGTTTCTAAATTTCACTGTAATCGTTCCTTTTATTACTACTATATATATTTGTTAATCCATGGGCAAGGGGAACCTTGAATCGGCTTGCAAGACGATCACGCCCCCCGAGAAATCGCGCAAAAACCGCCACCACACCACCAGCGTCACACAATAGAGGAATACTTGGATGAAGATGTCTTGGTATCTTATACTGGGAAAGCAGTTTTGTAACCAGCACAGTCCCTGCCGCAAGGACTATTTCATCTTTTTCCAGAACTGATCGAACCACTGGATTTACCAGCGCACCTGCATCCAGACGCAATAGCGAAGAATCCTTTTTTGAATCTTGCATCTCTATACAGAAATTCACATCGTTAGGCAAAGATAAGGTTTGCTCTCTCATCGGCTCATGTAAAGGAAGACAAAACTGCCACATTGGGACAATTACCTCCCAGCATACAGTACCTTCGAAACTGAGAGTCATCCTACTTTGCGAGGTCTCGGTCGTCCATCGCTCAGAAATCCTGCTTGCGAGCAAATCAGAATGAATTTGCTCAATCATTGAACCCCTAATTCGCTCACCGTCATCAGGGAACAGAAAACCATACAACCTGTACAGCAAAGCTTCCTGGACAACTGGCTCTAGAGTTTTAAACCAAGCGAGTTTAAAACTGATTGATGAGGGTGTGATTATCACCTGATCAAGGGCCTTGTCAACCAGGTCCTGAAGCATTGAACCAAGAGCCCCAAATCTCCTGCTCATTACCATAGTGGCCTGATAGGCTTGGGGAAATACTTGGAGCAAAGCTGGCTTTATCGTATGCCTGACTCGATTACGTAAATAAATATCTTCTTCATTGGACGCATCACGAGCCCAATCAAATCCTTGCTCAACTACAGAATCTCGTAATTGCGTATGACGAAGCCCGAGCAAGGGCCTTATTAAAGCCGGCCCATCCGAACATTGTTGATATTGCGAAATACAGGAAAGAGCATCAATACTGGAAGACTGAAACAATCGCATCAACAATGTTTCCAATTGGTCGTCTGCATTATGAGCTGTAGCCAAAAAAGAACAGGCATAGCTTTTACACGCCTTTGACAAAGCCTCATACCGAAGAAAGCGGGCACTCTCTTCAATTCCACGACGCCTCTCTTTTGAGCAATCAATTACAGCATGTTCACCAAGGTCCAGCACGATGAGATCCAAACCTAAAGCGGCACAATTTTTTCTATTCAGCTCAATCTCCTTTGCAAGCACTTGTGGACTTCTCAAATGATGATTGACATAAAACACAGAGAGAGATCCTGCCTCACAATACCAATGCAAGGCAAGAAGCAATGCAAGAGAGTCACTGCCCCCGCTAAATGCAAGAGCTATTGAATCAGAAGGCTTGATGTCATGCCTCTTGCAAAATTCAGATAGTTCCTTTCGTACTGTTTCTACGGTTGAAGGCAAGCATCACCTCCTCTATTGTAGTTCCTCCAACATATTGTTCGAGCGCTTTTGCTGCTAGAGAAACTCCTTGCTGCACAAGTGTGTCACAATCACGTCCAAGAACATGGTCAATAACACTACAACCTTCCTCAGGCCTCCCAATACCGATATACAACCGATTGAAAGAGCCACTGCCAAGTGTTTCAATCAGGCTCTTCAGTCCGTTATGCCCTGCAGAGGACCCCGTTTTCCTAATCCTTATCATCCCCGGCGGCAAATCCATCTGGTCGCACACGACCATGATGTCCTCTATTGCCACATCGGCAAAGTATCGCATGACCATACCACTATTATTCATATAGGTGAGAGGCTGTACCAAGAGAACCTGTTCGCCATGAAGGTCTACAACGGCTTGACGATATAGACGAAAACAGCGCTTTCTCAGGCGTACCTGAAAAAACGCTGCACATGCTTCGATCGCATCAAAGCCGACATTATGACGGGTATGTTCATACTTGGCACCGGGATTCCCCAGCCCAAGAATCAATTTCATCGAGTATCCTTTTATTCCTTGTCAGCTTCTGTTTCTTCAGCTTCTTCTTCTGTGGCTACAACCTCAGCCTTTACACCCTTCACAGTAGCGACAGCATTTGAAACATCATCGATCAACTTGACGTTTGCCGGCAATACAACATCCTTCAGATGCAAAGCTTCATTAATTTTCAAATGAGAAACATCAACGGCTATGGACTCGGGCAAATCCTTGGGCAAACACTCAATTTCCACTTCATGCATCACCTGTTCAAGAACACCACCTTCACGGGTTCCGATGGGACTTCCCTTAAGGACAATTCCTACAAAAGTACGCAATGCCTGACCGCGTGTAACTTCATAGAAATCAACGTGCTTGACCTCACCGCGCATCAAATTTTCCTGATATTCTTTTAGAAGAACCTCGTATTTCTTCCTTCCAACTGAAATCTTCAAAAGGGCACTCTCTGAGAAATAGCGCATCTTATTGGTAAATTCACGTGCATCAAGAATAATATGAACTGGATCGTTCTTCCCGTATATGACGGCAGGAATCTTCTTGTTGCGTAAAAGACGACGGGATCCGGCACTGCCGAAATCTTCTTTTCTCAGTTCTGCTTGCAAACTTCGTTTCTCTGACATACAAACTCCTTGTACTCTCATTGGCCCATCGCTACAGATGTCCAATTACCATAGCATTTTTGATATTTAGAATATCACTGAAGATTGAGTATAGAAGGTTTCCTACATAAACGACAAGTACTCGGTACAAAAAAGATGAGCAATCCAAAAGAGGATTGCTCATAAACTGGGAAGGAGGGATTCGAACCCCCGATGCCGGCACCAAAAACCAGAGCCTTAACCGCTTGGCGACTTCCCAACAACGAATTAGACAGTATACTAAATCATTTTTTTTGTAAAGCGGGGTAATTACTCTTCTTCAGACATCTCGACAGAAGCACTGTCTGATGCATACGCCTCCATCACGACCTGCTGCAAATGATCTCGAAAATCACTGCTGATTGGATGGGCAACATCCTTGAACTCTCCATTTGCTAATTGCCTGCTCGGCATAGCAATGAAATTTCCATCACGACCTTCTATCACTTTAATATTATGTACAACAAATTGATGATCAAAAGTAACAGTTACATATGCCTTTAGTTTTCCTGCTTGATTTACTTTTCGTACGCGTACTTCTGAAATGTCCACATGAACCTCCAAACAACCTCTTATTTTATACGTAAAACTCATTTCGAGAGGCAAGAGTGCTGGCTGTCCAACATCTCACCTGATCTTGTAATTGTGCTTTCACTTTCCTCTCGACTGCAAAAACCTCAGCCTGATCTTCACTGATGAAAAACCAACAGGCCCCACTTCCAGTCAAGCCTGAATGGCCGGAATGCACAGAACTCAACCTATAGAGCGTTTCGTAATATGAATTATGCCCTACACAAGCTTGAAAGTCATTGAAAAACCAACGCTTCCACTCTGATGTGGGGCGTTTGAGTTTCCAAGACAGTTCCTGCTCATCCAACATCCGCATTACATCTCGCTCTATCATATCGTCAAGAGCTCGATACGCAAATGCAGTCGAAACATTAAAACAGGTAGGCATAACCAACAATACAGAAAGCTTAGGCAAATCCAAGGGAATTACGTTTTCTCCCTTGCCTGTCACCAACGCGCAATGATGAGAGGAAAGAAAGAAAGGGACATCACTACCAACTTCTTGAGCTATCGAAAAAAGAACATCATCATCCAATGTTTGTTTCTCGTCAATCTCTCCAAGAATGGTCAGTAACGTCGCCGCATCGCTGGAGCCGCCACCCAAGCCTGCTTTAACCGGAATATGCTTATGACACCGCACATCCAACTCAACCATAGCCCCCCCGGCTGCGTGCCAAAGACGCGCAGCCTGAGTCAAGGTATCGTTTCCATCCTTGCAATATACATCAAGACCCTCAACATGAACAGAAAACTTCGAGCTCTTTTTCCATTGTACCTCGATGAGATCATGCAATGACACCAAGGCAAAAATAGACTGGATGGGATGATACCCATCCGGATAAGGGAGCCCGACAGCCAGATGAAGATTAATCTTTGCATAGGCTGGATGCGAACGTACAGTATCCATATCATACAGATTATCAAAGGCAATAGTGATTGTCTACTAAGTTTTTGTCATTCTTATCAGCTCGTAGCCGTTAATTTCAATCAATTCATTTCTTTAAGTGATATTTTTTGGACAAATTTGATACATTTACAGAAATCAACTGTTCCATATGCCCAATTCTCGGAATACAGCAGTTGTCTTCTCATTCCATCCACTATTAGCTTGGGGATTCCCTCCACTAGGATGTATGATACGGCCGATGGTAAAATCAGCTCTGTTTTGAAGCACACTCTCTAGCTTCTGGGTGGCATACAGCCCTACACCGATCAGATAGGTAGGATTGAGTATATCAATCACATCCAGAAGGTAGCTATTACAAATAGTTTGCAGTGCCAATTGCTCTGTCTTCGGCAACTTATCGGGAGTGATGTTTTTGGCGGTGCTTTTTCTATCAATAAAGACAAGAGGACAGTAATTGATCACACCAATCTGACCAATCATAGCATCTGCCGTCTTATAGTAATCCTGAAGAAGCCCCCAGAGCCTTTTCCCACTTACTTCGCTTCGCTGTATCTGCATGCCCAATACGGGTCTCTTAGGATGTTCGCTCAAAGGTTTACCGATCGGCATATCCAAGTGTAAAAAATCCCTTACAGCATGAACCTCACCAAAAGGAACACCGTTCTGAGCCATGCCAAAAGGCCCTGGATTCATTCCGAGCAGAACTGTTTTCACGGGCTCAGTCAGATATCGACGCAGATAGGCTTCGTGCATCTGCCAAGCATAATCCAAAGGATTGTAAATATAGCAGTCACAGCTGAATTTAAGTGTATCGACCTGTTGGCTAAATAATTTTGTGCGTTCAATTAATGCATTTTTCACCATTTCCATGTAGTATCCCCCTAGCCAGAAACATCAAATCTGCCGTACTATTGCCCAACATGGCACAAAAGACAGAGAAACTCAAGGGAATCATTTTTGATAAAGATGGAACTCTCTTCGATTACGCCCAAGTATGGGAAGAAGTGTTGAAGGAGGGAATAGACAATGCTTTTCACTCAATGGGTAAAAGCGAGCACCTGCGTGCAAAACAAGCCATGCTTAAGATGATCGGCATTGACGAGAGTGGAAATTGTCTCCCAAAAGGGCTTGTGTTTACTCATCGGCATGCCTCGATCATGCGCAAGTTTCTCCTTTATTGCGCCACCTATAGGATTAATGCAATCAAGGCATTCAAGTCATACCACTACAGCGTTAAGCATAGCGAAATCCTCCTAACGGAAAAACTAAGCAAAATGGATTTCAGCCTTCAACAATCAATCTTTCAAAACTTGAAACAGCAAGGCTACAAAATCGGAATTATAACCAGCGACAATGCCTCATCAACGTCTCTTTTCCTCTCATTGATGGGTCTGCAACCTTTTATCGACTTTGTCGCCTCGCGAGACAGTCACTACAAACGAAAACCACATCCACAAGCCTTTCATGAATTCTGCAGCACGTTCAACCTGCAAACCAGGGAGGTTGCCATGGTTGGAGATACACTGACAGATATGATATTTGCAAAACGAGCAAAAGCAGGATATATCATAGCACTTCTCAGTGGAAGCAATGATTCTAAACGACTTTTAAAACTTAGTGACGCACTGTATCCTGACATTTCTCACTTACAAGAGGATGGTAGACTGTTTTCTAGCCTATAGTGCATTTTTACTACTGATTCAATCATATTCTATAAATAGAATTAACTCTTTCTTGACAAATAGTATGGTTTCTGTGAAAATCAACATGATACTAGTGTATAGTATATTTGTATCATGCATCTTTTCCATGGAGAAACCCTACTATGAAACATTCTTGGGACGAGTTGGACCAATATCGCGGCAGCCTGTTTACGGGTCAGTGGCCGACCATTATAGATATATTGCTCATCACTGAACAAAAATTCGGATGGAGAAATGGATTCACTGTCTTTCGTCCCGAACGTGAAACAATCACCTTCAGTCAAATACTCCAAGAAGTAAAACGCGTGGGGTCTTATCTGCAAGAACAAGGAATCCAAAAAGGCGACCGCATAATCATCAATGGGAAAAACAGCCCGGCTTGGGCAATTGCCTATCTAGCCACCCTCTACTGCTCTGCTGTAGTGGTACCTTTGGACAATCAGATGCATACCCAAAGAGTAGAAGCATTGAGCACCTATGTGGAAGCTTCTTTCTTTTTTGGGGATAAAAATGTCATTGATCAGCTTGATGAACAAAAAAGTTGGTTCAAGAACCTGAAGGGAAAGGCAACACTCAGCGACAAAAGCGAACGCTGTCCAATGCTCAAGGATCTTCAACCAAAAAGAACTCTTGAACGCGTCGACACAGACGAACATGATCTTGCGGCAATTCTGTTTACCAGCGGAACAACAGGCAATGAAAAAGGGGTCATGCTCACCCATGCAAATATTGTAAGCGATCTTTATCAAGCATGTGATGGCATTTTTCTCAGTTTGGATGAAACAGATGTTTTATACGCACTTCTTCCTCTTCACCACTCATATTGTTGCACGGCTGTCCTTCTAGAAGCTATCAAACATGGCTCGGAGTGCGTTTTCGGCCAAGATATAGTGGTAAGCCGGATGATCAATGACCTGACCCAAGGCAAGGTGACCATCTTCATGGGCATTCCTATTCTCTATAACAAACTACTTTCCGGGCTCTTGAAACAGGTCAAGAAAAAGGGATTTTTCATCAATACATTGATTCATACAATGATGGTCATCAATGGATTTACGAAAAAGTATCTGAAATGGAATGTATTCAGGAAAACGTTCAATAAGTTGCTTTTGAGCAAGGTTGGCCTTGATCATAATCACATCCTCATCTGTGGAGCAGGTCCACTCTCCCCAAAAGTATTCAAACAATATCAACAACTAGGTTTGGACTTTATACAAGGCTATGGTCTTACAGAAACCAGCCCCATACTTACACTCAACCCTGTAAGTCATTTCAAGATTGAATCGGTAGGCATGGTTTTCCCTTTGGTAGATATGAAAATTGCAAATCCCGATGCCAACGGCATTGGGGAAATCTGTGTCAAAGGACCGAACATCACCCAAGGGTACTACAAAGATAGAACAAACACAGAATTGTTGTTTGATGAACAAGGATATCTCAAAACAGGAGATCTCGGCTATTTGGACAAGGAAAACTACCTGTATCTCAAAGGAAGAGCAAAGAACATCATAGTCACCGAAGGAGGCAAGAATGTATATCCAGAGGAGATTGAAGATTTATTCCAACTTTATACGCAAGTAGAACAGATTCTGATTCGTGGCTATCAAGAAAAAGCCGAGGTACCCTCAGAATTAATAGAAGCCGTCATCTTCCCCAATGCAGACTATTACAAAGAACATCAAGTTGAAGTTTTAGAAGACATGGAGAGAGTAATCAAAGAAGTGAACCAAAAGGTATCTGGATATAAGAAAATTACCAAATTAACCTTGGTCGCAGAACCGATGGATATGACCAGCACAAAGAAAATCAAGCGCAATAAGGTTACTGCATAACTAGTTTGCTTCACATTGCGTTATAAAAGCTATAATCACTACGCAACTCAATGATTTTTTAAAAATCGTGCACGTTGTTCGAATATTTAGTGCTCCTTCATAAAACTTGTGAAATGTCCAATTCATTCGTGTTGGGTTGCGGTTCTCCTCAGCCCAACCTTTGAATGAATACCTATTTACGCATCCAGCAAAATATTTCCTAAATTTTTAGCAATTCATAAAGCCTTTACCAAATTTAGCAAAATGGATACTATCATATTCAGATTTATGTATATTTATACAAACAGAGGAGCAGTATCCAAATGCATGACGTAACCAGACAACTTCTAGACCACGTGAAAAAAGTCGACCCCAACCAACCAGAGTTCATACAGGCTGTAACATCATTTCTCTCTTCAATAGATCCTCTCGTTGAGGAACTTCCACAGGTTGTTTACCATAAGGTGCTCGATCGCTTGGTGGAACCGGAACGTGTCATTATGTTTCGCATTCCTTGGATAGATGATGATGGACAATTGCAAATCAACCGTGGCTATAGGGTTCAGATGAACAGTGCCATCGGACCGTATAAGGGAGGGCTCAGGTTTCACCCATCGGTAAACCTTTCTATCTTAAAGTTCCTTGCTTTTGAACAGACTTTCAAGAACAGCCTCACCGGGCTTGCCTTAGGAGGAGGAAAAGGAGGCAGCGACTTCAACCCCAAAGGAAAGAGTGATAATGAAGTCATGCGCTTTTGTCAAAGCCTTATGACTGAACTTTCCAGGCATATCGGTGAAGATACCGACATTCCCGCTGGCGATATCGGTGTTGGAGCTCGAGAAATCGGTTATATGTATGGACAATATCGTCGCCTTACCAATACATCAGTTGGAGTTCTCACAGGAAAAGGTCCGACTTATGGAGGATCTTATATCAGGCCTGAAGCAACAGGGTACGGCTTGGTGTATCTGAGTGCAGCCATACTGGAAGCAAAAGGAAAAAGCCTGCAAGGAAGAACTGCCTTGGTCAGCGGCAGTGGAAATGTCGCTCAGTTCACCATTGAAAAACTCCTTGCAATGGGTGCCAAGCCACTTTCACTCAGCGACTCGTCAGGAGTTTTAATTGATCCTAGCGGTATTGATGCAAAGAAACTGGCCTATGTTAAAACCCTGAAAAATGTCCGTCGTGGAAGAATTGCAGAGTACGCTCAACAATTCAAGGAAGCGACATACATACCTCATGATGGAGCAGCCGACTGCAATCCTCTTTGGAAAATAAAAGCTGACTTTGCCTTTCCCTGCGCCACCCAGAATGAAATTAATAAGAAGGATGCAGAAAACCTGGTGGCAAATAATATCCAGTTGGTAGGAGAAGGTGCAAACATGCCTACAACCTTGGAAGCTGATGAAGTATTCAGTAATGCAGGGGTTCTTCATGCTCCAGGAAAAGCAGCCAATGCAGGAGGTGTTGCTGTGAGCGGTCTTGAAATGGCTCAAAACAGTCAGAAACTGCAATGGACCAGCGAGCAGGTCGACCAACAACTTCAGCTGATCATGAAAAACATCTACAAGTCCATCAGCAATGCGGCTGAACGCTACTCCACTAAGGACAACTTTGTAGACGGAGCCAATATCGCAGGGTTCCTCAAAGTCAGCGAGGCCATGATCGCCCAAGGATATATTTGACAGAACTACCAAAGGCAGGTTGCAGAACCTGCCTTATTTGTATCTTCGCCTTACTAGGAATAAAAATCATCTGTACGCTTGTTTGAATATGGGCTATAGTATGGGTAAGGAGAAAACTGATGAAAGAACAAGAATTTTACATTTGCAAGCATTGTGGAAACATCGTTGCCAAGGTAATCGACAGAGGCCCGAAAATCTCGTGCTGCGGGGAAGAAATGATTGTCCTAAAAGCTAATACTGTTGACGCTGCCAAAGAGAAGCATGTCCCTGTGGTAGTTGTTGATGGAAACAAGCTCTCTGTCAATGTTGGGTCTGTAGACCATCCCATGACAACAGAACATCACATTGCCTTCATCTATGTACAAACCGAAAAAGGAGGCTTGAAAAAGAGTCTACCCGTCGATGGAAAACCACATGCAACATTTGCTATCGAGGATGACAAAGCTGTAGCCGTTTTTGAGTACTGCAACTTGCATGGGCTTTGGAAAGTCGACCTTTAAGCGTTCACCAAGGCATCCACCAAGGATGCCTCCAGCGCCAACAATGATGTATCACTTACATTCCTCGCCTTGCGAGGAATGTTTATTTGTTGATAAAGCAAGGGTTTTGTAGGATCTCCAAGACAGCATACAGCATCACCGAGCAAAATAGCTTCTTTTGGATCATGGGTAACGAACAAAGTGGTTTTCTTCCGTTCTTCCCATAATGAAACAAAGGCTTCAAGCAAGGAGTATTTGAGCTTGATGTCAAGACTTTGGAATGGCTCGTCAAGCAACATCAGGTTGCAAGGATGGGCAAAGGCTCGGGCAATGGCTACCCTCTGGCGCATTCCGCCAGAAAGCTGGGAAGGGTACAACGCAAGACTATCTGTCAAGCCGACCAATTCGAGATAGTGCAAAGCAAGCTCATCTCTTTCTTTTCTATTCTGGCTGGAAGAACGCAAAGCCAACTCAACATTGGAAAAGACAGTACTGAAGGGAAGCAGCCTCGGTTCTTGAAATAGATAGCTGATCGGGCCTTGCTCTGAATCCTCTTTTATCAGCTCTCCAGCATCCAATTCAAGTACATTTGCAGCAATTTTGAGCAAAGTTGTCTTTCCCATACCCGAAGGGCCGACTACTGATAAAATGGTGTTGCAAACAATATCGAGACTGAAATGATCAAAAACTCGATTTTCTTTGTAAGATTTACAGATTTCTACGAAACGCATGGAACTCTCCTACTGTCATGAAGTTGTTTCAGTTTCGCAAGAAAGAACACCAGCACTTCAAAAAGAATATCTCCCAAAGCAGTAAGCAAGATTGCAATCAGAGTCCAGGAAAGAACTTTGTCTGTTTCCAATTGGATCTGTGAAAGCTGCATCCTTGAACCCACCCCATAACGAGGAACAGTGAGGACCTCGGCTGCAATCACAACTTTCCAAACCATGGATAGGGCAGTCCTGGCACCTGTAAGGAAAGAGGGGACAAGAGAAGGAATGAGAAAATGAAACAATCGATCCTGCAAGGGAAAATCATAAAGAGAGCACATCTCATCGAGATTTGCATCTATTTGGAGCACACCCATTTCAATCTGAACATACATGACCGGAAAACCCATGAGAAATGCGGAGAAAAGAGGAACAGTCCCGCTTGAAAACCAAATAAAGGCCAATAGGATGACACTCATCACAGGAATAGCCTTCAAAGTTGTTACAAACGGCTTCAAGGCAAGTGAGACAAAACTAAATCTACCTGCAAGCAACCCTAATAAGGTTGCACTTATGACAATGATAATAAAACTTTGCAGAGCTCTCAAAACCGTATACCACACATTGATGGTGAACGGAGGTTGCTCGATAAGCTCAAGCAACGTTGAAAAGACCGGTAGCAATCCAGGAAGCAGAATCTGACTGTCCAGCAAACTTGCTCCAAGTTGCCACAGCAACAATAGAACAAGAGAAGAGCCGAGGAGGATCAGATTCCGCTTGACCAGACGCATAAGAACTCCTAAAGGTATAAATCAGAAAGAGGAACCCGACCTCCAATGGAAGCAGGATTGAATGAATACAGGAAAGAAAAATATGCCTGCACCTCATTCTTGGCTTGCTGACTGGGAATAAACACAAGATTGCAATCCAAAATTGCAGGGGTAGCGATGGCGCTAGCCATAATACCGGCTGCCTCAATTGCCTTGCCTGCTGCAACGATGTCGCTGTTTACCCATGCAACCGATTCCTTATAGGCTGACAGAACCTGGGCAAGTGCCCTAGGATGATTTTTCGCAAACTGCTCGCTTACAACGAGAACACTCATCGGATAGGTATCAAACCCTGAAAGTCTTCTGTACAGATCTTGAATGTCCACGACCTCTCTAGCTTGTTCACTTCGATTGAGAATCATACTCACAAAGGGCTGAGGAAGCATCACCAAGTCCACTTTATTTGCAATGGTAAGTTGGGCAAGTTGAGCAGGAGCTGCGACCGAGTAGTCCAAAATTACATCCTTGCCTGCTACAAGACCAGCTTGCTTGAGCAACAGCTGAGCCATTTGATCTGGTGTAGAACCAGCTCCAGGAACATGGATGGTCTTTCCAAGCAGTTCAGTTTCACTTGCAACAGACCCATCACTTGAGAGAACACTGAGCATCCCATTGCCGATTACTGCAGCGAGTTTAATCTTTACCCCTCTGTTGTACAGATTGGCAGCCACATTTGCAGGGAGTGCAGCAAAGTCAAGTTCTCCACTGGCAAGACGGGCAATGACTTCATTCGGAGAGGGGAAGACCTGCATATCGACCTGCACTTCTTCACTGATTCTTCCTTCATTCAACGTAAGCCCGACCGAGGAAAATCCTGTAGGACCTGCCATCACAGCAAATTGGACCTGACGGACCTGGTTTATGGGACTTTGTTCCATTGCAGGCTGGGCTGCAAGGACATTGACTGCGAGCAACATGACCAACATAACAAAAATACTTTTTTTCATGAAAACCTTCCTTAGAAGAAAGGGGGCACAAGCCCCCCCCTTCTCTTATAATACAATGATTCTAAAGTATCGCTTCTTCCCGGCTCTGAGAATCATCTCTCCATATGAATCTAGATAGGAAAGGTCAATACAGGTCTTAGGATCAGTAATCTTCGTCTCCCCGATCCAAGCCCCACCACCGGCAACCAAACGTCTGGCATCACTGTTGGTGGCTGCAAGATCCGTTCTGCTGAACAAATCCAGTACAGCGATACCGTTTTGCAGATCTTCCTTCTTTATCGTCAAAGAAGGCATTCCTTCACGTCCTTCCTGACCAAGATTTACACCTTTAAACATCGCCTTTGCTGCAGTACGGGCTTTTTCTGCTTCCTCTTCACCATGGATGATCTTGGTCTGCTCATAGGCAAGGCGTTCTTTGGCATCATTGATGTTCACACCTTCTCTCTCATACTGTGAAATTTCCTCCAAGCTGAGGAATGTGAACAGTTTGAGGAATTTGACCACGTCATCATCATTGACATTACGCCAATACTGGTAAAAATCATACGGGCTGAAAAGCTCAGGATCCAAGAACACAGCACCCTTTTCACTCTTGCCCATCTTATGGCCGTCACTTCTAGTAATCAGGTTGAAGGTAAGCCCGTAAGATTCAGTACCACCAAGCTTTCTGATCAACTCTATTCCGCTTACGATATTTCCCCACTGATCATCGCCTCCAATTTGGAGCCTGCACCCGTTGTCACGGTTGAGCACATAATAATCATAGGACTGAAGAAGCTGGTAATTGAATTCTATGAAGGATAGACCTCTTTCAAGCCTTTGCTTATAGGATTCAAAGGTCAACATACGATTGACGGAAAAGTGTCTCCCTATCTCACGCAAAAAAGTAATGTAATTTAGATCGGTGAGCCAATCAGCGTTGTTGAGCATCACAGCTTTGCCGATGCCTCCCTCCGGATGATCAGAGAAATCTACAACGGTCCCTAGTTGATCCTTGATCGATTTACAATTTTCCTGCACTTGTTCAGGGGTGAGCATCTTCCGCATCTCAGTCTTTCCCGAGGGATCGCCGATCATTGCAGTGCCTCCACCCACCAAGGCTATAGGATTGTGCCCGGCCTTTTGCAAATGATGCATAGCAAAAAACGGCACCATGTGTCCAATATGCAAGCTCTTTCCTGTAGGATCTGCTCCTACATAAAAGGTAACTTTCTCTCTATCCATCAAGTCACTCAAGGCTTCGATATCCGTACAGGCCTTGATGAACCCACGGTCCATCAAGAGTTGTAATGCGCTGTTCATCCCTATTTCTCCACTCGTTTGTATTTCTTGGTTTCAGCCTTGATGGTTGAGACCAAATCAGCCATTGAAACACGAACTTGTTCCATACTGTCTCTGAGACGCAAGGTGACGGTGTTGTCATCAAGGCTCTGGTAATCAACAGTAACACAATAGGGGGTCCCGATCTCATCCATGCGTCTATAGCGTCTGCCGATAGCTCCGCTGACATCATAGAATGTGGAAAAATCCTCGCGCAACTCTTTCTCCAATTTTGAAGCGAACTCGGCAATACCGTCCTTCTTCACCAAAGGAAGCACAGCCACAGTAATCGGTGCAATATGTGGATGGAAGTGAAGAACGGTGCGTACGTCTCCTCCCTCCAGTTGCTCTTCTTCATAGGCGTCGCTGAGTGCCATCAATACATTTCTGGTCAAACCTGCACTGGTTTCAACGACATAGGGGATGTAACGCTCATTGCTTTCTGGATCGAGATAGGTCATCTCCTTGCCACTGAACTGCTGATGCTGTGTTAAATCATAGTCTGTTCGGTTGTGCACACCCTCAAGCTCCTGCCAGCCCATTGGGAAGAGGAACTGAATATCATAAGCATCCTTTGCATAGAAGGCAAGTTCATCAGGACCATGCTGATGCCATCTGAGACTATCGGGGCGAATGCCCATCTTGTGATAGAACGCCATTCTCTGCTCGCGCCAGTAACTGAACCATGATTCATCTGAACCAGGTTTGCAGAACCATTGCATTTCCATTTGTTCAAATTCGCAGGAACGGAAAATGAAGTTCTTTGTTGTAATCTCATTCCTGAAAGATTTTCCTACTTGGGCAATGCCGAATGGGATCTTCACCCTACTGGATGAGACAACATTCTTGAAGTCGACATAGATACCCTGCGCAGTTTCAGGACGGAGATATATAGTGGAGCTTGCATCGGCATTCGCACCGATATGCGTAGCAAACATCAGATTGAAATTTCTCGGCTCAGTAAAACTATCTTTGGTTCCACAGTTCGGACATGCACCAGTGAGATCAATCTGATCAGCTCTGAAACGAGCCTTGCACTGCTTACAATCCACCATGGGATCACTGAAATTGGAGACGTGTCCACTTGCTTCCCAGACGCGGCTATGCATAAGAATCGAGGCATCCAGACCTACGATGCCGTCATGAATCTGCGTCATCTCTTTCCACCAGAAATCTCGGATATTGTTCTTCAACTGCACCCCAAGTGGTCCATAGTCATAAGCGCCATTAAGCCCACCATAGATCTCACTCGACTGGAAAATAAATCCACGACGTTTGCATAGGGAGACAATTTTGTCCATCGTTACTTCTGCCATTTGTATCATACCTCTCTCTTCAGCAAAGCCAATGCTGTTTCAATACGTGCACACATCTTTTCCTGCCCAAGCAGGTTGATCGAATCAAACAAGGGAAGACTTACCGTACTGCCGGTTATTGCAACTCGCAAGGGCATGAACACCCCGTTGATCTTGATCCCAAGCTCCTGGGCCAAAGCAACCAAATCAGCCTCGATTTTCTCGTTCTGTTCTCCGCTATTCAAACCCTTGAGGAGGATTGCATAGGCCATTTCCAATGCATGTGTTGCCGTTGGAAGTTCGACTCCTTTTGCAGCAAACAGTTGCAAGTCATCAAAAGTCGGCTCCTCAAAAAGAAATCTACTCAAATCAACGATATCACTGAGTACCTTCAAACGCTCTTTAGCTGTTGACGCCAATCTGAGCATTTTTTCCTGCTCTTCATCAGAGATGGGCAGATTCAAGAAGCCTTCGGCAACCAAATAAGGAAGAAGAAGCTCAACCAGCTCCTGATCGCTTTTTTGTCGGATGTACTGACCATTGAACCAATCCAGCTTTTTATAGTCAAACACCCCGGGAGCCTTGTTGATCTTCTCAAGACTGAACAACTGCTCCAAATCCTGCTTTGAGAAAAATTCTCGTTGCCCATCAAAAGACCAACCAACCAAACTCACATAATTCAAAAGGGCCTCAGCAAGATATCCTTTTTCCTTGAAATCCCGAACGGAGGTTGAACCATGACGCTTCGAAAGTTTCTGGCCATCCTTTCCCATCACCATGGGAAGATGGCAGTAGAGAGGAGGCTCCCAACCAAATGCTTCATATAACAATATATGGAGAGGTCCTGAAGGAATCCACTCCTGCGCCCTCATGATATGGGTAATGCCCATCAAATGGTCATCGATTACATTCGCAAGATGATACGTAGGGAATCCATCGCTTTTGAGCAAAACTGGATCCGGAGATACATCCTTATTTTTTCTACTGATATCCCCCATCAGAACATCACTGAATGTGGTTTTTCCATCGATAGGAACTTTCAGGCGAATGACCGGCTTGATGCCTTCATCCTCATAAGCTTTTCTCGTCTCATCACTGAGGTCTCTGCAATGCCTATCATAACCCTGTTGCTGACTTTTCTCAGAGTGTTGCTTCTCTCTCAGCTCTTGAAGTCTTTCAGCACTGCAATAGCAATAATAGGCTTTTTGATCAGCTACCAACTGTTGGGCATATTTCTTATAGAGCTCAAAGCGCTCGCTTTGCACATAGGGACCACAGGGACCACCCACAACCGGCCCTTCATCCCAGTTTATCCCAAGCCAAGAGAGAGTATCGTACAAATCTTGCAAAGATTCTTCGCTATACCGCTCTCGGTCTGTATCTTCTACGCGTAAAATAAATTTGCCTCCGTTTGCACGGGCAAAAAAATAGTTGAACAATGCGGTCCTTACTCCACCGATATGTTGAAGACCGGTCGGAGAAGGGGCATACCGTACTCTCACTTCCATCAGGATACACTCCTCTCAATGATATTGTTGTACCGCAAAACGCAGATTATAGCAACACGCTCAAAACCCAGAAACAGGTTGCTTTTTACACATGCCCAAACTGAAGGTGAACTAGTTGACCATGAAGAAATATTTCAATACTGTGATGTCAATTGAAGTTTGGAGGACGAGTCTGATATTTACACCATTTCCAACCATTCTCATAGGGGGAACCAGCCAACTTACAAAGCTATTCACACTACCTGTTGGTCTTTTTACTTCCCTCTATAGTTCACGATACATCCCTACGATTGCCTTGTTCTCTTCCCCAATGCTCGAGACAAGCTTTCTGCTACTCTCGCTTTTGAGTTTGATGCTTGCCTACAGCATCACTTGCTCAAATCATCAGCAATATGAGAGAGAACATGATCTATTGGTACAAGACATTCTACAACATGAAGAGTTCTTAAGACTGAAAGAGTACTTTCATCACAGCAACCATATCTATGATCATGTTAAGCGGGTTTCCTATCTAAGTTACCGAATAAGCAAGGCTCTTGGGTTCGACTATACAGCCTCTGCCCGAGGAGGCTTGCTGCACGATTTTTTCCTCTACGACTGGAGAGTACGTAAGGCTACCGATCCAAAACGGTCATTGCATGGGAAAGAGCATCCTTTCATTGCTCTTGAAAATGCACGAAGATATTTTTCCGTAAGCGCAAAGGAAGAAGATATCATAGTCAAGCACATGTTTCCCAAGACGCTTGCACTGCCAAGATATAAAGAGAGCGTGGTGGTAAGCATCAGCGACAAGCTTGCAGCGATATACGAGTATTTGACTTCTTTCAAAAAAGGTTGAAATCTTTGGAAAGCCACTCGGCTATTGCATGCATTGCTTGGTCTTGAGCTTGTTTATCCTTGTCATAAGGCATTAAGTGAGTTGCCTTCTCAATATGCAGATGGTGGTTCTTTCCTCTCTTCTTCCCTGTAACCAAGAGAGAAGCTTCTTTAGGAACAAGGTCATCCTCGCCACCACTGATGGCAAGGGTGTTTGCCTTCAGATGATCTATACAGGCCACAGCCTGTCTTCTCACCAGCTCAAGATCCCAAATCTTTTTGGGAAACTGATAAGACCAATACTGTGAACCCAGATATGCATCATCATCGCTGTCACCTTCATAGAGGAAAGTATAGGCGCTATCTCGCTGCCAGGCGACTTTCCTTCGTTTGATGAAATGTCTCAGAATACGAACCTTTGTGACAGGGAGCGTAGGAACTACCAAAGCAGGTGCAATCAATGCAAGAGTTTCAACATCAAAGGCATCAGCAATGAGAGTAGCTATGGCACCCCCCATGGAATGGCCTACAAGAGAAACTTGGTCATACTGTTGAACAAGATACGCGCAGGCATCATAAACAGTTCCTATCCAATCTTCAGCTTTTGAGGCTAGAAAATCATCTCCGCTCGTCCCGTGTCCTGGATACCGAGGACAGTACACATCCATTCCCTTCTCAAATATATCGATTCCAGGGCGAATCAATTCCCCAGGATACCCTGTATATCCATGACAAAGCAGTACGGCATGGGATGCTTTGTCATCATGAAGCATAGCCCAAGGCCGTGCGCACTTGCGTATTTGCGATCGATCCTGATAATGTTTTGCGTTAAAATCTGGAATATCATAGGTTATATGCATGAAAATCCTCCTACCAACTCTGTTTGAGCAGATTCAACAAATCTATCCTGCTTCTCACCTTTGTTTTTGCAAATATATTTGCAACATGGTTGTTGACCGTATTTGAACTGATACCGAGCCTTGAAGCAATTTCTTTGTTGGTGAGACCTTCGCTTACCAATTCAATGACAGAAAACTCACGTTCAGTAATATGATACTGCGCCAAATCTTCCAATACAAGTGCACGCTTATCAGACACTCCATCACGAGCGATACGCACAAACTCCATGAACAAGAAAGTCATGATTGTTATCGAGAGGGCGAGAAAATAAAAACCAAACAAAAAGGGCTTCAGAGAGGGGAATATCAATGCAAGCATGATGGCGGGAACCATAGCTGTACTTACAATGATGATGGAGATCGCGGATGCACGAGCAGTCTTGTTCTCGATTGAATGCAGATTCTTGAGCATCACTATCAAACAGAATCCTATTACAAACACGAACAAAAGAAACATTGCTTGGTCAAATATTTGGTACTGCCAAATTTCTTTCACAACGCCGAGGGAAAAATAGACAACACCCAAAGCATAAAAACTCCCTTTATAGGGCTGTCTCCAAGGACATGCAATGACCCATGTCGTAAAGTAGGGAATAAAGACAATCAAAAATGCAAGATCAGCGATTACAACAAAACCGATGATATACGACATTACTCGCAAAGCGAACCCAGAAAGAAACAAACTCGATAGAACCTGAAGAGCCAGCAACATCATGCATCCCAATAAGGATGCATGACAAATAATAAAATAAGAAGCCCAGCGTTGTTTATGAGCCAAGCGATACACAATAGCCAAAGCCAAGGTCATACAACCAAGGCCAAAAGCAATCATGTGTACAAGAAGCAGAAGACCATTCACCAAATCCTACCCATTCTTTTTATTGAGTCCTAATCTTTTTTGATTATGAGTCAAGTCTGCCAACCCACATATTTCTGTAATGTCATTGAGCATGGCAACCATGTTTGTTGCTCCAAGCCCAACACTTGCAACAGCCATTTGATTATAAGCGGCGGCATTGATAGCAGCCTTGCTTTTTGCACTATACAGGCGAAAATGCAGATCCAAGCCCTCGGAAAGAAGGAATGAAGCGTCACTTGTATAAGAGGGAAACTGCTTTGCCAAGACACTGTCAATGAGAGAGGGGTCTTGGACAAACCCCTTTGGAGCTTGCAGGTGCAACAGATACCACAAACCAAGAGAGGGGTTGTTCCACGCCAACTTGACCTTCTTCTTTTCTGCCAAGGACTGAGCACTCTTCACATCCTTAACATCGAGATTGAGATCCTTCAAGCCGAACACCACCCATGCAGTGCTGAAATTTTCACTGTTTCTTCTCCGACCTGCCAGCGTAATGAGATGTTCAAGATCCTTGAAGTCCGGCTCCCATACCACAGTCATATTTGCATATCGACAATCCTTGCGCATCTGAGAAAAATAGAGTGCTTCGGCTTCAGTTGCCGTAACCAACAAGATTGTCCTTCGAGGTTTTTCGGAAATACGTTTACGAGCCATCGTCACACCTCCTTTGCAGCGTTCGTGTCAACAAAACAGAACTCACTGAGAATCGGCAGTGCACCAAACGCTCCGTTCATATATTGACTTTGTGTCTTATCCTTGCTCTTTGAATACTTGAAGTTGGCCAAACTGAAATACACAGTCGCACTCTCACTGTTCTTCTCAGCAAAGTAGACACCATCACGGCGGAGAAGCCCGGGCCTAAGCAAAGAGGGGTTGCAATCGACAACCATCATCTGCGAACCAAAGCCCTCATTGCTTGCTTCAAACACCTCAACGATATGGCAAAGCACATTGGGATGAAGCAACATACCAAAATCATCGATGACCAAAGTCCTTCTCTTTGTAAAAGCCTCGAAAAAAGCAACGCCCATAAGACAAAGTCTTCTCAGGCTCAAGCTCTCCAAGGAGAAAAATGAAGCATAGTGTTGAGTCACATTGGTGTGCACAAAAATAATTCGATCATCCTTGACCCTGATATCCCTTATGTCAGTAATATCAACGCTCCAAAGGAAGTTTATCAGTTGCTGAACCCACTGAGGGTGCTCGGTAAGCTGTGCTATCAAGTACTTCTCACTGATATTCGACACCCCCATCGGAAGAAGATGCAAGCTCTCCTGAATCCAGAGATAGAGAGGATTCGTCGTCTCACTTCCTTTGTTTGCAGAAGCAGAAAGGAACGCATGCTTTTCATCAACCTTGTTCACCAAACGCTTCTTTTCACCTCGATACATCTTACCCCAGCGATATTTGTAGGTAAGCTTGACATCATCCAGCAAAAGGCACGACTCATCAAGCTTACGCTCAAACATCAACTTCTTTGACCGGCCAATGATGTGGTACAAGGATTCCTCGAAAATCTTCTCCCTGTCAGAGACCAGAGTGTACTGAGCTATGGTGTATTCACCACTTTCTTGGTCACAATCAAGAATGACTCGAATGATGATCGTTGCTGGTTGTCCTTTTTCCTCTGAATAGGCAAAAGATGTTCCACTGAGCACCTGCAAAGGATTCTCAACATCTTCGCTTGCACAGACGATGCCCTTAAGCGCTTCCAAGGCTCTGACAAATGAGCTTTTTCCGGCACCATTGGGACCGATGATTGCGGCGGTCTTGATAAGCTTCAGCTTGTCATTGACCGGTACAACCTTTGACTCAGGGAATCGGTTGTCCCTGACAGCTTCAAATGAAATTGTTTGTGCAGACTTTACGGACTTGAAGTTCGCAATAGTCATATCCAGCAGCATACGCTACCTCCTCAATCACCAACATTGGTGGATTTACCACATCTTTTCCATCTTATGATATACATCAGGCCACTCGTTCAGCACTTGCATCATCCTAAGAGGAAGTGTTTCATCGCCATGATTGTCCGTTGCTATAAGGTCAATCAAGCCGGCTTGCAAATAGGGAAAAGCAACCTTGTTCTCCACAGATTCTACATTTGTCTGCAATAGACATCCCAAGTCAAGCAGTTTTTGGAGCATGGCACTTTTTGGCTCCAGCCATAAGTATCGTTCTACATGAGCAATAATCAAAGTCAAATTTTGCTGCTTCAGCTGTTTCAATCGTGGCAACAAATGGGAAGGAGGGAGGGAAAGCCCAAACTCAACCAGAGCATAACGGTTATTGATGGGAACTGCTTTGAGGATATCCTGCTCAGCAACATACAACTCACTTCCAAGATATGTGGCAATGCCTAACTTCTGAGCCTCCTGCTGCGCCCATGCATACGTTGGACGAAGATCTTTTATATTCGTAGCAACAAAAGGGTTGTAAATATGAGGGGTAAAGGCAATAGTAGTTATCCCACACTCACGATACAGAGAGAGCATCCGAAGAAACCCCTCTCTTGAAAGATACCCATCATCTATGCCGGGAAGCAAATGACAGTGAAAGTCGCAAATGCCCATGACAAAACTCCTCTCGATTATTATACCCAGAAACAAGAGAATGTGAAAGTAAAAAAGGAGCAAACCCAAGAAATAGGCTATCAAGCTACCGCTTAATACTCGATCATCGATTCAGAAGCGCGATGAGAGCTCTGCAGATGGTGCTTCACTTGTTGGATATCACTGACCATATCGGAGACAGCGATAAGAGCTTTTGGAGCATCCCTGCCTGTGATGACAAGATGGGGAAAACCCTTGTGATTCTTATGGCTGGAAAGATACGAACATACTTCCTCACAATCAAGGTATCCAAGGCTGAGTGTATAGGTAAATTCATCAAGTACAATCATGTTGAAAGCCCCACTCTCGATCCATTGCCTCACTTGCTGCCAACCTTTTTTGGCCAGTTCGGCATTTAAAAGATCATTCTCCCCTTCCCAAGAAAAACCTGCTCCATATTGAGCCCAAGTCACCCCAAGGCTCTGGGCAATTCGATATTCCCCACAGTCAAGCTTCAGAGGATCTGACTTGATGAACTGGGCAACGGCGCATCTTGCTTCATGCCCCAGGGCTCTGATCATCTGCCCCATTGCGGCAGAGGTCTTGCCTTTGCCCTCGCCTGTATAAAGAAGAATCAAGGATTCAGCATTCTTTGTCATTTCTACTCCATAATCACCAACTGAGTCATGAGTACCCCTTGGCCATCGATGGCTACATCACCACTGATCTGTCGTTTGGCCCTTTCATGCTTACTGGCAACATCCTTTAATCGCATCAACTGCTTATATGCAGCAGCAGAACCACTTGTGTTATAGACGATATTCATCAGATGAACCGCTTCATCATAATTACCCAACGCTTCAGCTAACAATGCAGCATTATACCCGCTGCTAACATGTCCATAGGTCTGCCAGAGGAACTGAAAGGATTTCTGAGCCTGCTCATATGAACCGCTTTTAACCAATTCAAATGCCGATTCCGCCTGCGCGAGCTTCGGTTTATTCGCCATCAGGGAAACCCTGTACGTCTGCCAGGAAGGGGCAAGCTCTTTTGCTATAGTTGCCTCAAAATCATCAAGGATTTCCTTGAACAAAGGCTTGAAGGACGGGGCGTATCCGCTGCTGTACAGACGCTCATCATGATAGCCACCCTTGCCGTCAGCATCATACACGCGCACCCCAATTTTTGTCTCCCGCTCCTTCTTTCCTGTATAGGACTTCGTAAATAGGATTCGATTGCTTTGCAACTCAAACAAGGAATAGGTAAAACTCATGGTAGCCTTCTGCACTAGATAATATTCTCTGCTTGTGATCCGTTCATAACTCTTCCCCCCTGCAGCATCAGTGACAAAGGACCTTATATCCCGACCTACCACAAACTCTTCTATATCCATATACGTTACTTCAGATTGCATCACAGCCTGAACACCTTTATCGGCAAGCATCTGTTTTGCGTTCTCCCCCATGACACCAAGTTTTAGATAGGCATCGGTTACAAGAGGAGGAAGTGTCGTAAAGTAGCCTGTACTTTGCACCGCAGATAAGAGCATCTGCTGTGTCAATTGCCCAACTTCTTTTGGCAGTTGGCTGTCATATCCACTGCTGAGAGAAAAATCAGTCTCTTGCAGTCCACTGATCCAAGGGCTGACCGGCCTTCCAAAACTAAACCGATACGGCTGGGTGGAACTCATGGCAATATTTCTTGATGAGCAAAGATCTACTTCACCAGGGACAAGATGCCTCACCTCAATCGTTGTAGCACAAGAAGTCAGCAAAAAAAGACATACAGCAATAAAACCAAGAACCGTCCGTTTCATCTTTCAACCCTCATCAATCTGTTTACAGAGTCACAAGCAAAAGAGAGAGCACGCACCATGGCTTGCTCATTTGCTAGATTCTTGCCAGCAATATCAAACGCCGTACCATGATCGACGCTGGTCCGCAAATATGGCAAATTCCAGGTTACTGAAATTGTCCTATCGAAATCGTATGTTTTGGCGGCTATATGACCTTGGTCATGATATAAAGATATAACAGCACGGTATTTTCCAATTCTTGCCTGATAGAAAACTGAATCAGCCCCAATTGGTCCTACAACATCAACACCAAGGCTTTGAGCTTCTTCTATTGCCGGCTCAATGCTGAGAATCTCCTCATTTCCGAATAACCCATTATCACCTGCATGAGGATTGAGTGCTGCAACAGCAAGACTGAGATGCCCATCAAAGATATGGGGATGCTGCTTGGTTATCTTGTCGCAGACCAGGATGGTCGAAAGCAAACTATCCTTGGTTACTGCATCACAGGCTTGACGCAAAGAAAGATGTCGTGAATGAAAAAATATCTTCAAGCCCATCGTATCAAACATGGTCACAGCATTATTCACCTTTGAAAGATCTGCAAGTATTTCTGTATATCCTATGTGATTGATGTGGGCAGCTTTAAGCGATCCTTTGTGAAGAGGGGGTGTTACAATTGCTTTTGCATACCCTTCACTTACCAACCTATGGGCCAAGGCAACAGATTCATACGCAGCTTTGCCGCACATTGCATCTACTACACCATATTCAAATTGATTCATATCCAGAACATTCTGGGCATAGAGAATATTTGCTCTGTTTGCAGCCATTGCCTTTGCTAAAGCAGCATCATCTGCAACAACTGCATCGAATTTGGATTCAATCATCAAATCTCTTGATACTTTTTCAAAAAGAAGTGCATCACCGACCACGAGCAAGCCAATTGAATCTCCAAGGGTGACTTTCCGCAGGGCCTTCAAAAGGATTTCTGGACCTATCCCGGCAGGGTCTCCATACGGCACTGCCAGATATACTCTATTTTGTATCATAGAGGCATCATATCAGCACGAAACTTGACTGTCCATACACAGCTGTGCGCATAAGCAATTGACAACACAATACGCTTCTCTTATGTTGTAGACAGTGGGAAATGTTTAGGATTGAAGGAGTGTGATATGGCGAAATATCGTGATGAAGAAGATGAGCTTGATGATGAAGAAGATCGTTATTTCAGCAGGCTCGAGGATGAAGAGGATGCTTACCTTGCCGACCTCTATGATGCTCCTGAAGTGATTGATTTCGGAGACAACGATGATGAGCTGTTGGACGATGACGACGACGATGATGAGCTGCTGGATGATGGATTCATGGTAGAGGGTGACGAATCCTTTGAGGATGAATTATTTGAAGAGGAAGACATCTTCGATGATTTCGATGACGATGATGATGATGATTTTCGTTGAGTGAAATCCAATCAGACCTCCCTGGACGATGTTTCAGGGAGTTTTTTTTGCAATCTCCAATGTTTCTATAAATAGGTACTTGCACAACCTCAAGTTTCTACGTATAGTAACAGTAAAGGAGATATCCTAATGAAACGCGTCATTACATTCACAATACTGTTGCTGCTATTCACATCAATTGCATTAGCCCAACCAGCAAGCGAAAAACGAAAAGAAGGTTATCACATAGGGATATCAAAACTAGTGAGCCATCCAGCATTGGATGCAATTGAGCTTGGTATTATCGACCATCTGAGCTCAAGTGACATTGCCGTATCTTTTGACCTGCAGAATGCAAACGGCGAAATTTCCACGGCCATCGCCATCGCTCAGAAATTTAAAAGCGACAACCATGACATCGTGGTAGGAATCGCCACTCCTTCGGCACAAGCCTTGGCTCAAACCATTGGTGAGAAACCAGTTGTATTCGGAGCCATCACGGACCCTCTTGCTGCTGGATTGCTTGCAAATTACGACAGGAGCGAACCAACAAATATTGCTGGAGTCAGTGATCTCAATCCTTTGAAGTTGCAACTCGAGACCTTTTTTTCAATCGTTAATCCCAAAAGATTAGGAATGATCTATACCAGTAGTGAAGCGAATGCGGTTGTTCAGATGGAGATGGCTAAAGCAATTTGTGAAGATAATGGCATCACCTTTGTTGGTGCGGCAGTCAGTAATTCGAGCGAGGTAAAAATGGCCGCGCAATCAATCATTGGTCGCATTGATGCGATGTATGTAGCGATTGACAACACAGTGGTCAGTGCAATTCCCGGGGTAAGCGAGGTCTGCATCAAGGCAGGGGTGCCTCTTTTTAATACGGATACTACAAGTAGCGCAGGTCTCGATTTCTTAATGAGCTGGGGATTCAACTACTATACCGTAGGTGTAGAAACAGCAAAAGTAATTGAAAGAATCATTCAAGGCGAAGATCCTAAGGATATAGGTGCCATATTCTTTGAGGACCCTGCCCAGTTTGAACTATGGTTCAATCTTGATGTCGCTAAGAAGCTGAACATCAGCATTGACGAAAACCTTCTTGGCTCTGCGAAGGTACTGATTCAAGATGGACAGATGATAGTGCAACAGTAGATCCAAAGAGTCTGCTTTTAGAGGCCAAAAGCAAACTTTTATATTTTTCTATGCATAAGGGCTGAATTATTATTCATATAACTGTATATTATGATTTACAATTTTCCAAAATAAGGCTATAGTTTTGCAAACACAAAGGACTATCCATTTTGGAGGAAACCACATGAAAATGACTCATCGCTCGAAGCTTCTTGCTCTTGTTCTCGTAATTTGCATAACACTGCCTCTCTTTAGTGCAGGGCAAGTGGAACAAAAAAGCCCCGCAGGATACAAAATCGGAATCTCAAAAATCATCACCCATCCAGCTTTGGATGCAGCAGAAAAAGGAATCATGGACTATATGGCCACCACCGGTCTTGATGTATCCTTCGACCTTCAAAATGCAAATGGAGACATTTCCACAGCCTCTTCCATTGCACAGAAGTTCAAGAGCGATCGTGTGAACGTTGCTGTTGGTATCGCGACCCCTACGGCACAAGCACTAGCGCAAGTCTTCCCCGTTTCCTCACAGGTCCCGGTGGTCTTCAGTGCAGTCACCGATCCAACTGATGCCGGTTTGGTTGCAAAAAATATTGCTGGAGTTTCTGACCAGAATCCTGTCGAAGAACAGATCAAACTGCTTGTCGACATTACCGGAGCAAAACGTATCGGCAATATTTATGCTTCAGGTGAAGCCAATGGTGTTGTTCTCATGGAGATGGCCAAGGCTGCTTGTCAAAAATTGGGTGTAGAATTTGTTACAGCCGCAGTGAGCAATTCCAGCGAAGTAAGGATGGCCGCATTGTCCATCATCGACCGTGTAGATGCTGTATATATCGCAACTGACAACACCGTCATCAGTGCACTTGCTTCTGTTGACGACGTCACAACCAGAGCCGGCAAGCCGCTATTCAGTGCCGACCCCAGCGGCATTGAAGGCATGAATGTAATGATTGCCTGGGGCTTTGACTACTACAGCATCGGTCTGGAAACAGGAAGAGTCATAGAACAGGTCCTCAAGGGGACGGAAGCAGGCTCCATCGGAACAGTATATATTACCGATCCTACCAAGTTTGAGCTTTGGTTCAATCTTGATACAGCCAAGAAGCTTGGCTATACTATCGATCAGTCATTGCTAGACGGTGCAGCAGTTTTGATTAAAGACGGTGCAAAGATCATCCAGTAACACTGGACTACAAAACACCCGCCGTTCTTGTCCCAAGGCCGGCGGGTTTTTCTGCGTAAGGGGTTTTACATGCTAGAAGGAATTTTTGTTGATGGCCTCGTTTTTTCTTTGATGGTCATTGGAATCTTGATCTCCTACAGGATACTCGATTTCCCCGATCTTACTTGTGATGGATCGGTCGCGACAGGAGCAGCCGTGGCCGCCATGACCATCTCAAACGGGTTTCCTATTTTTATTGCCCTGATCCTTTCATTTTTCAGTGGCATTATCGCAGGCATGGTTACAGCAGCCATACACAACAAGCTCAAGATACCTGGACTTCTTGCAGGAATACTTACCATGACCATGCTCTATTCCGTCAATCTCAGAATTCTTGGCAACAAGGCAAACGTACCTTTATTGCGAGTTGAAACCATTTATACAAAACTTCCCCAATCATTCAGCTTCCTTCCTCCTGAATGGGCTAGTTTAATCGGAACCCTGCTTGTTGTGCTCTTTGTCAAGGTTCTCATCGACATCTTCTTTCGCACCGACTTGGGGGTTGCAATGGGTGCGATGGGAGGAAATGAACAAATGGTAATCAGCCAAGGACTCAATCCGGACATTCTCAAATTGATGGGGATAGGCCTTTCCAACGGCCTGATTGCTCTTTCAGGAGGTCTTCTGGCCCAGTACCAAGGATTTGCTGACGCCAACCTCGGACAGGGGATGGTGGTACAAGGACTTGCGGCAATCATGATAGGTGAATTCCTTTTCTCTTCAAACAGGATATCACTCTTGACCTTGCGCGCTATTTTTGGGGCAATTATTTACAAAGCATTGATGTTCTTCGGTCGAAAGTATGGGTATCTGGTAAACATTACACCAAATGACTTTAAGCTACTGACTGGTATTCTTGTCATCGCAAGTCTCTTCATCGCACAAACCAGAAACGCTGCCTCCTCGGCAGGAGCCAAGAAGAAAGCCATTGCTCGATCACTGGCTCGGAGAAAGGAGGATTCCAACAATGCTTGATTTGACCAATATTACAAAAGTATTCTACCCTGGAACAGTCAATGAAAAGATGGCTTTGGATAATGTGAATCTGCATGTAAACAAAGGTGATGTCATCTGCGTAATCGGTTCCAACGGATCGGGCAAGTCAACCTTGTTCAACCTGATCAGTGGAACATACCCAGTAACCAACGGAAAGATTATTTTTGATGAAACTGATGTTACAGCCAGTCCAGAATATAAACGAGCCATGACCATTGGTCGAATCTTCCAAGATCCAACAAAAGGAACCGCTGCGAACATGTCAATTGAGGACAACATGATCACAGCGATGACCAAAGGCATGAAAGGTCTGAAAATCAGCTTGAATAACGAGAAGCGCCAATGGTTCAGAGAATTGCTCAAGCCGATTGGCCTGGAGAACAGGCTCAAGGATAATGTCGGTTTATTGAGCGGAGGGCAAAGACAAGCGCTCACCTTGTTGATGACGGTGATGAGCAAGCCCAAAATGTTGCTTCTTGATGAACATACCGCAGCCTTAGACCCGAGGAATGCTCAGATTGTAATGGATCTAACAGCGAGATATATCAAGGAGTATTCACTTACCGCCCTGATGGTCACCCACAACATGCAGTTTGCCATTGATTTTGGCAATCGACTGATTATGATGGATGAGGGACTCATCATCCTTGATGTCGCAGGCGAGCAAAAAGAACAGCTTACTGTACAAGAGTTGGTACGAAGGTTCAAGGATTTGCGAAAGAAGACGTTTGATAATGATGAGGGGTTGCTTACCCGTGATTAGCTCTTGCTCTCTTGTGACAATAATTCTAAGATAGGGGCGAGGTCCTTTTGTGAAGTCCAAAACACCAAGTACGGCGTTGGAACCAATGTTCTCTCGCCGTTTTTTGTATTCCTTGCTCATTCCGTTGGTCATTGAGCAATTTCTTGCTGTATCAATCGGTATCGCTGATACTGTAATGGTTGCATCGGCAGGAGAAGCTGCTGTTAGTGCCATCAGTTTGGTCGATGCAATCACCATCCTGATCGTACAGCTCTTTGCGGCCTTTGCTACCGGAGGAGCAGTTGTTTCTGCTCAGTACCTGGGAAAAAAGGACTACCCTTCTGCAAATATTGCTGCCAAGCAGCTATTGATCTTATCGCTTTTCGTAAGCTCGCTGCTTCTCATTTCCTGCCTTCCTATGAGGAGGCAGATTATTCGACTTATCTTTGGTTCCATAGAGACGACCGTTCTCGATTATGGAACGACCTATTTTATGTATATCCTACTCTCCCTGCCTTTCCTTGCTGCCTATAATGCAACAGCTGCCTTGTTTCGATCCATGGGAAACAGCAAAGTAAGTCTTTGGGTGAGCGTCGTAATGAATGTCGTCAATGTAGTAGGGAATGCATACTTCATACTGGTTCTCAAGCTCGGGGTGGTTGGTGCGGGACTTGCCACGCTTTTAAGCAGAATCATCGGGTCTATCATCATTCTGATTTTGATATCCAACAAGAACAATGTGATCTACATCCGCAATTATAAGCATCTGGCTTTTCAAGCGAGCATGGTTAAAAGAATCTTGACCGTAGGAATACCGAATGGTATTGAAGGAAGTGTCTTTCAGATAGGCAAATTACTGGTCCAAGGTTTTATTGCTGCATTTGGAACTCCTTCCATCGCAGCAAATGCTATTGCAGGAGCTGTTTCATCATTTGCAAATATCCCCGGTGGAGCAATCGGATTGGCCTCCATAACAATTGTAGGACAGGCAGTCGGGGCGAAAAAACCAGAACAAGCCATTTATTTTGCAAAGAAATTGCTTCTTATAGCATATATATCAATGTTCATTGTCGCCTTGCCTCTTTTCTTGTTCGCCTCATCGCTTGTACTTATTTTCAATCTTTCGGCAGAAGCTTCCCTCCTTGGTGCCAATGTCATCCGTTCTGCCATGGTATTCGGTGCTCTCTTCTGGCCTACAGCTTTTGCGCTGCCGAACTTCCTTCGCGCCGCGGGGGATGCCAAGTATACCATGCTCGTATCAATGCTCAGCATGTGGATTTTTCGCGTAGGTGCGAGCTATATACTTGCCGTGATCTACAACATGGGTATTTATGGGGTTTGGTTCGGGATGTATCTCGATTGGATTGTAAGAAGTGCTTGCTTTGTATTTCGGTTTGCAAGAGGAAGGTGGAAGACAAAGAGAGTCATTCAATGACTCATCTCTGTCACCAAGACGGGCACCCTTAAGAAGGGTGTACTACTCTTCTCTTTTCTGCCAGAGCTTTTCCAAGGAGTAGAAATCCCTCAGTTCCGCACTCATTAAATGAATGACGATATCGTTGCAATCAACCAACTCCCAACCATCGCCTGAGGGCTTCTTATGCCTGTTTGAGACTTGAAGCCCCAAATCGTTGAGTTCTCCCCATAATTCATGCACGACACCCCTCAGATGCCCTACGCTTGAGACCGTGGCAATGATGAAACAGTCCGCCCATGAACAGTTCTCTGATACATCAAGGATATTGATATCCTTGCACTTATGATCTTCCAAAAATTTTCCAATTGATTCGGCATTGGATGCAACCAAGTCATTCATCTGTTAAAACTCCTTCGCTGATAGCGCAACAGTTCCTCTACATAATAGGCAAAGGAAGCTCTGAAGCGTTTGTAGTCGGTAAAATCTTCTGTTTGCAATACATCAGTGAGGTCAAAAACCTCAAACTGAGTATACTCTTTTAAAAAAGCAAAAGGATCTTCAAATCCGACAACAGAGGCCAGTGTATCTTTCAATGGTGTTTTTCTCAAGTATCCTGCACCACTGGATAAAGAGGCCAGTCTCATTCGCCCATCCACTTTGTCTCGATCTTCGATTCCTTTTGTATTCACCACCAAGGTCGTGGCAATTTCTCGATATTGGTCCAAGAGAGCTGTGTTGCCTGTAAACCTTGCATTCAGAGGCATATCCAAGAGATCCTCTATCGCGTCAAATGCAGAGAATCCTGTCTCGTTTATTGCTGATTGCACAAGACTCTGAGGCAACACAAGCAACATCAGACTCTTGTCCTGAGCGAAGCCCACTATGCTTTGCCCCTCTTCATATGTAGTGCAAAACACCATCAATGAAGGCTCCTTGCAGCTAGTGAGGGAAAGAAGTGCAAGCAGGACAACCAGAACTCTCATAGACGTCCACCCTTGTACAAGTACTCTTGCAACGTCCTTGCAGAAGAGGAGAGTGTTGCACCTTGTTCGGCAAGGTAGGCGATCTCAAGAGAAAGCACTTCAAGGCAAAGAGCCTCAAGCGTAGAGTAGGAAAATAATTCTTTCCGCATTTCTTCATTGAGGTGCGTCCTGCCAGGTTCCAGATAGTCTGCAAGATATAATATCAAGCCCAATCTACCCATATGGATACTGCCTAGGGAGTGATAGCGAACCGCCAGGCAAAGCTGCTCATCAAATCCCTTCTCGCTTAATACAGAGGCTCCGACCGGAGCATGCAACAATACAGGATACTCCATCTCCTCATCATACAGAGTCAGTCGGTGCTCTTTTGCATAGCGTTGCAAATCATTCACGGTCCACTGTCTGGCTATATCATGGAGAAGCCCGCACGAATACAGGATATCGTCATCAAATCGCTCGTTGTATTTTTTTGACAACAGGATGCATGTATGTGCCACCCCAAGACTATGAATAAAGCGTTTTTCCGAGAGATGTGAGCGAACCCACTGTTCAAGAGCGGTAGAGTCGATGTCGCTGGACATATTTTGCTACCTCCTCGGGCATCAAACCGGTGATTTGTGAAGGAATCTGCTCATCCTTTCCAATTTGTTTGCAGGATGTCCGTATCATGGTAGAGCTGTCAACAAAAAGTGGATTCTGAAGGTATAACAGCTGTGCGTCATCATCAACAAAAGAAACTCTTGATTGTCTCTCTCGCTGAATAACCACAAACCGCACCAGTTTCTTCAACGTATCATACTCATACCACTGCTTCAAAGAAAGAAGCAAATCATCTCCCATGACCAAGGCAAGCCTGTTCGTAATCGCGTACTGTTTATAGAGATACAGAACTGTATCATACGTATACGAAATTCCTGGACGATGCAACTCACACTCATCGATGATGAACTCAAGATGAGGATCATCCGGATACTTTTGAGTGTATGCATCAAGGCCCAACTTGAGCATTTTCACCCTATGCTCAGCATCGATCGGGGGAGCTAGTTCCTGTTTGAAGTTGTTTCGTCCAACAGGGACAAAAATGAAGCGACGATATGCAGTTGCGGCCACTACCGTATGTACAAGATGAAGATGCCCCCAATGTACGGGATCAAAACTTCCCCCAACCAAAGCGGTGCACTTGCCCTGCTCCACTGAATCCTCCTAGAGCTCGCTTATATCCTCAGGGTAGTAAGCATCCAGATCAACAGTGGCGGTAAACCCACCCTCTGACAGCTCTGCATCCTGATTTGTTTGTGTTGCATTGACCATCTTGATGAATGCATGTCGTACAGCATCCACTCCCTGATCTAGATACACACAAAGGCCAAGGACGTCCTTATTCGCATATTTCTCCTTCAGCTCTTGCAGTCTCGGAAGTGTACCAGGTTCATCAATTTTTGTTCCAATGATGACCTGCTGCTTTTCAAGCAACTGGGGTTCAAACGAAGAAAGCTCTTTGCATAGTATATCATAGGCATCGAGGTATCGATCATCTGAAAGGTCGATGATAAAAGCAAGACCACTGGTTCGGCTGATGTGTCTGAGGAATTTAATCCCCATCCCTGCCCCCTCACTGGCCCCTTCAATCAAGCCGGGAATATCGGCAAGTACGATGTCATGCTCATCGTAGCGCATCATGCCTAGCTGAGGAATCTTTGTCGTAAACGGATACCCCGCTACCTTGGTTCTTGCATTGGTAAGCATATTGAGCAAACTCGACTTTCCAGCATTCGGGAATCCTACAAAGCCGATGTCTGCGATGACCAAGAGTTCGACCCCAACTCGGGTCTCAACACCTTTCTCTCCACTCTGAGCGAAGCGCGGTGCCTGTCTGGTGGCAGTTCGGAAGTGGTAATTGCCCTGACCGCCTCGGCCTCCGGTTAAGAAGACCCAACGATCGAGGGAGGTAAGATCCTTGATGACCTGACCGCTTTGGGCATCCTTGATGACGGTTCCTGGAGGGACCGGTATCTCTACATCTGCCCCATCACGACCATAACACCGATCGCCCATGCCATTCTTTCCATTCTCTGCCCGAAACGTACGCACCAGTTTTAGATGTGCGAGGGTTCTCAGATTCTGCTTGACGACAAAAACCACGTCTCCGCCACGGCCGCCGTCGCCACCGTCCGGTCCTCCCTTGGGAACATACTTTTCCCGTCTGAAGGAAACACAACCGTTGCCCCCGTTTCCGGAGGCAACATCAATATAAGTCTCGTCTGAAAATCCAAACATGCGTACGTGTTCTTTTAACCTTTTACTCAGTTACGATGCTGATATACTTCCGATTGTTTCTGCTATGGAACAATACAGTACCTTCAGCCTTTGCGAACAGGGTATAATCGGAGCCAAGACCTACGTTCTGACCAGGGTGGAACTTTGTTCCATGCTGACGTACGAGGACTTCTCCGGCCTTTACCAACTGGCCACCAAAGCGCTTCACACCCAATCTCTGGGCATTGGAGTCGCGACCATTGCGGGAGCTTCCGCCACCTTTCTTATGTGCCATCTTCTGTCCTCCTTATGCAATGATCTTGTCGATCGTGATCAGTGAGTACCGCTGACGGTGTCCCTGGGTTCTCTTGTAGCCCTTGCGGCGCTTCTTTTTGAACACTCTGATCTTGTCACCCTTCACATCACCAACCAAGGTTGCTTTCACAACCGCATCGGCTACATAGGGGGTACCAAACGTTGCATTGCTCTCATCCACTACGGCGAGAACGGTGGCATACTCAAGGGTAGAACCTGCTTCACTCTGGCTGATATAATCAACCTGGACGGTTTGCCCTTCGACGGCCTTGTACTGCTTTCCGAGAATCTCTACAAGTGCGTACATGTCGATATTCATCCTTAGGTTTAATTTGTGCTTGTCTCTTATACCATATTTAAATTCTAAGTTGCAACAGCATTTTGCAAATAATTGATTGAAAAACAAAGAAAAAGGCCTTGAATACTTACCGACCGTTCGGTTAGTATTAGATATGCATACCACAACAACCAAAGAACAACTCATCCAAAAGATGCTCATGCTGGGATCAGAGAAAGGACTGAATACGATATCATTAGGTGCATTGGCACAAGAACAGGGCATCAGCAAGGCAGCAATTTTTCATCACTTTGCCAACAGGGAAGCCTTGATTGATGCCCTCTTTTCACACTGCAGCACCCTTGCCTATTCACTGACGGCAAAAATCAGCTTGGAGGGAGATGCCAAAGAGGTTCTTACCCGTGCTGTGCAGCATTGGCTGGATGTCTATGAGGAACCTCAAATGCGTGATTTCTATCGCATAATTGAGACCGAAGCCCTGATACATCCAAAAGCACAGCGCATAAAAAAAACCTTGGATGAAATGCTCCAAGGTCAAAGTTTCGTCTTGCTGGAGACTCTCAGTTCAACAGGGCGCCTCTTGATAGAAGATTTAGATTTTGCGGTGATTACCTTCTCGTGTGCAATGCAGCGCTTCCTCGAACGTACCCTGCTGGAAGAAACCGAAGACATCGATTGGGAAATCCATCGATTCCTCCAGCAGTTTTGCAAGCACTACAACGCCTC
The DNA here is from genome assembly GCA_964547185.1 of uncultured Sphaerochaeta sp. Taxonomy (GTDB): domain Bacteria; phylum Spirochaetota; class Spirochaetia; order Sphaerochaetales; family Sphaerochaetaceae; genus Sphaerochaeta. Next base: position 50,921 of record CAZJMG010000010.1, on the reverse strand, counting down.
TCTACATGGCTGAGAGGAAGGGAATTCCTATCAGGGAGAACGCATTCTTCAAAACCTGCAAAGACATCCTAACCAGTTCGATACGCGCACGAACCAAAGCCTCCGAGCCTGCCTTCAGCACAGGATTATCATGATACCAACGGCTGAAGAGCTTCGAAAGATCATACAGATAACTGCAAATCACAGATGGATCGTATTGCTCACCCGCCTTTTTGACAACCTCACCATACAAGGCAATCTGCCTGATCAATTCACGTTCATCAGAAAGGCTGAGCAGACTTGGATCAAAAACAAGCTCCTCCTCGGATATCCTTTGGGCCTCGTACTTGGCCAACATACTGCTGATCCTAGCTCCCATGTACTGCAGATAAGGACCGGTATTTCCGTTGAATGAGATTGATTCAGCGGGATTGAAAATCATATCCTTGGTAGGAGACACTTGTAATAAATAATAGTTCAACGCACCTAAGGCGATAGAAGCACTGGTTTTATCAACATCCTCAACCATTTGTTGTCGTTCTTTCTCGATAATCTCGGCTTTTGCCAAGGCTGTCAGAGTTTTCACAAGCTCATCTGCATCAACAACAGTCCCCTCACGACTTTTCATCTTGCCGTCAGGAAGATTTACCATACCATAGGAAAGATGATGCAGGTCATCAGCCCATTGATATCCAAGCTGCTTCAATATATAGAACAATACCTTGAAGTGATATTGCTGCTCACTCGCAACGACATAGATGAGGGAATCGAAAGGCCAGTCCTTGTGCCGCATAATTGCCGTCCCTACATCCTGGGTGATGTACAAGCTGGTCCCATCCTTGCGCAGAAGAACCTTCTTGTCCAACTTCACAGGTTCAAGATCGACCCAGACAGAACCGTCCTCTTCACGATAAAAGACACCGTCCTTCAAACCTTTGAGTATTTCATCCTTGCCATAGCGATATGTCTCCGATTCATAGTAATAGGCATCAAAACTGATTCCCATACTCTTATAACTTTGCTCAAGGCCATCAAGAGTCCATCCGTTCATCTTCTCCCACAGAGCAAGCACCTCTTCATCGCCTTCTTCCCATTTGATGAGCATGTCTTGCGCCTGCTGTTCAGCAGAGGGATCTTCCTTTGCCCAAGAAGCAAACTTGACATAGTATTTTCCCACCAGATGATCACCTTTCATACCGCTGGACAAGGGAGTCTCCCCCCCTCCGAACTTCTGATAGGCAAGCATTGATTTACAAATATGCACACCTCTGTTGTTGATGAGGTTTACCTTTCTCACCGAAGCACCATTTGCCTTGAGTATCGCAGCCACACTCTCTCCAAGGCTGTCATTTCTCATATGACCGAGATGCAAAGGCTTATTGGTGTTTGGACAGCTGAACTCAATGGTCACCCGCTTGTTTTTCAGGTGCTCGTTTGTTCCATAGAGCTCTCTTGATTGGGCAATCTTCATAGCCAATGATTGACATAGATCCGCCATATCGATGCGTACATTCAGATAGGGGCCGGCAACAAGCAAATCCCCTTTCACACGATCTTCAAGAGACTCAATACGTGTTTTCAACTCAGTCGCAAGAGCTGCAGGTGCAATGCGCAACAATTTGGCATATACAAACAGAGGAAAGGCCAAGTCGCCTAACTCAGGCTTTGGCGGAGTTTGCACTGATATAGGAGGAAGCGTTGTAGCTTCTCCCATTTTTTCGTTTGCATAGAGGGATAATTGCTCTTCTATGAGGGTTTTCCAAGTTTCACGTACTGCTGCTAGCATATCTATATTCCTTATATCTGTAGATACCGACTATACAATAAACCAAAGTCACACTTCAAGACGGATGCTGATCTCACCACTATTGAGCACATGCCGACCTCGATCACTACTCTCAACAACAAGATGGGCATCGTCATCGATTGCTTTTGCCCAAGCAAGATAGCTTGTGTTTCCTTGATGTACTCGTACTTGCTTGGAGAGGATCATGCTTTTTTCCCTATACATATCCAAGAATGATCGGTCAGGAAGCAAATTGATCAATGTATCATGGTTTTTTACAATAGCGCAAACCAGTTCATTTGCATCAAAACCTTGTGGAATATCTTGTTCACCATCAAATAAGGATGTTGCGATGTCTTTCAACTCAGGAACAAACGCACTTTGTGAGGTATAAAGGTTCACCCCGATCCCTATCACAACCGCTGAAAGTCTTTTGCTTTCTATACCGATCACACCTTCGGTAAGGATGCCTGCTACTTTCTTATCTCCAAGATAGAGATCATTCACCCATTTGATCTGACATTGCTTATTGCAGTACTGCTCGATTGCTTGGACAAGAGCAACACTACTGGCGCTTGTGATCAACATGGCATCACCCATTGCAAAACAGGCCGGCAAGACGATGCTCATATACAAACCCCCTTGGGGACTGTAAAAACCTCGACCAAGCCTTCCCCTTCCTTCACTTTGGTGAAATGCCAGGACAAGGTGTTTTTTCTCAGGTTGCTCAGCAGATAAGAGTTTTGCATATCGATTGGTGGAATCTATCGAGTCAAAGAGATGGACCTGATACGAATCGAGTAAAAGGCTCAGCTTGTTTTGATCAAGATGTGTCGAGACGGTAAGCAATCTATACCCTCTATTGGAGACCCCTTCAATGACATGGCCCTGGTTTCTGAGTGTCTCCATTGCCTTCCAGATTGCAGACCGGGTAATTCCTAGATCATCAGCAAGTTCCTGTCCACTCAGATAGCGGGACCTATGCATTTGCAAAAGATACAATAAGCGTTGTGCACTGTTCATGTGGG
>CAZJMG010000010.1:7993-48028 GCA_964547185.1 uncultured Sphaerochaeta sp. | reverse complement strand
CGGGACCTATGCATTTGCAAAAGATACAATAAGCGTTGTGCACTGTTCATGTGGGCATACTAAAAGAGCAATAAACAGATTGTCAACCTATAGGATGTTTACAATATATAAAAAAGGATGATACCTTCCTTGCATGAAACAAAAACAACTTTTACTGATTTCACTTTTCAGCGCATTGATTATTGTTGGAGCCTACCTTCGCATTCCCTTGCCACCGGTACCGATAACCTTGCAAACCCTCTTTGTGTTGCTTGCGGGGGTCCTTTTAGGAACAAAGGCAGCTATAAGCAGCACAGCGATATACCTCTTGCTTGGGGCAATCGGACTGCCTGTGTTCAGCAGCGGAGGTGGTTTGGCTCTCTTGCTCGGGCCTACAGGAGGCTACTTGTTTGGCTTGCTCTTTGCAGCAGGCTTGGCGGGAATAGCCGGCAACTACAAGAAAAAAGAAGAAAACCCAAAAATGTATAGCCTTTTGTGCCTGCTGTTCTGCTTTCTTGCAACCCTTGCCGTCTATGCAGTCGGAGTACCTTTTCTCAAGTACTCAAGGTCGCTTTCCTGGAAAACAGCAATTGAAGTGGGAATGGTTCCGTTCCTTCTTGGAGACGGCCTGAAAATTGTAGCTGCCGTGTATCTTTCACGTAATCTCAGGTCCCGAATCAAGGAGTTTTTGGGTTAAGCACTTGCATCATTGCCTACAAGAAACGTATGGTATAGTGCATGAAAGATTGCAAAGAACAACAATTTGATGCGGCAAGGTTTGTCGATTCCTTCTATGGAACTTTCGACAGAGTCGCAGGAAATGCCAATTTCCATGGACTCAAGCCTTTGCCGCAGATGACAGTCATCGGTCAAATCGCCAACGAATTTCTAGAACTCATGTTTCCCGGTCGCTGTAAAAGAGAGCGCTCTGAAACTCCTTTGCTAGAAATTATTTCTCAGCAGATGAACAATGCTTGTTCGTTGCTCAAAGGACAGCTCTTTCTTGCCTATCGCTATGAGAACCCCTCCTTGGATGATTGCAAACTGGAAGAAAAAGCAGATGAAATAACACAACAGCTCTGCCACAGGCTTCCACAAATCCGGATCAGTTTGAAATTGGATGCAAGGGCGGCTTTTGAAGGAGATCCGGCTGCAAGAAACCTACGAGAAATCATCCTCTCCTATCCCTGTATTAAAACATTGACGGTACACAGGATTGCCCATCAACTGTTTCTCATGGACGTTCCCTTGATCCCGAGAATGTTGAACGAATATGCCCATGCAGAAACAGGAATAGACATCCATCCCGGTGCAAGGATCGGCAACTCGTTCTTTATCGACCACGGAACAGGTGTAGTAATTGGAGAGACGACAGTCATTGGTGATCATGTAAAGATTTATCAAGGTGTCACTCTTGGCGCGTTGAGTTTCCCAAAGGATGCCTGCGGAACTCTTATTCGAGGGGCAAAGCGCCATCCAACCATCGAGGACAATGTGACAATCTACTCCAATGCAACCATCTTGGGTGATGTTACCATCGGAAAGAACGCTATCGTGGGATCGAACGTCTGGATCAAGGAATCAGTGAGTGCTGACACCATGGTTATGATACAGGAACCGAAAATCACCTTCAGGGAGCTTAAAAACGTTCTGCTCATTAAGAATAGAGAATCTTAGATGATCTTCCCATCTCCCGTTGATATGCAGATAGCTTTTGCAAAGGCCTTCCTCAGAGAATCCGACAGAGGAGGCCAAAGCAAGGCTTGCTGTATTCGCAGGCATGATGTGGGCCTCGATTCGATGGAGTCTCAGCTGGTCAAAGGCATGCCGAATCACTGAAGAAACCGATTCCTTTCCGTATCCTTGGCAAATGAGGTCCTTATCTACTGAATACCCAATTTTAGCACTGCGGGAAATACCGTACACCATCTGGTTTAATTGCACCGTGCAGCAGATATGGTTATGCTCGTTCTTTTTGAAGAACAGCAAAGAAAACATTCTCTTCTCTTCCATCAATGCACATTGACGCCGGCATATATCCTCAAAGGAGCCCAGGGTATAGTAACTTTGAGGATGGGTTACAGAAAAGAAAAGCTTGTTTCGTTTCTCATACGACAACATTGCTTGGGCATGATCGGGCCGTACCAATACAGCCTGCAATCTTTCTGTCTCATAGAGGATCGCCATCACAGAAAAACCTCATCTTTCCACAACTCTGGTCAAATTCACCAATTCTGCCTTGCACAAGCATGCCCTCCTTTGCGAACGGGGGAGCATCAAAAACGTTCAATTCAAGATAATTACCACTTAAAGCAGTAAAGCTGCCGCCTTTTCGACTTTGCAATACAGCCTCGGCACGCTTTCCGACCTGCCTGTTCCTGTATTCTGTATGCAAGGACTTCGACAATGCCCTCAGTCTTGCCGCTCGTTCATCCCGAACAGATTCTGCAACACGGCTCTTTGCATGAAACAACGGGGTATCCGGTCTTGGAGAGAAAGGAAACACATGTAAAGCAGAGAATTTCTGATCCAAAACAAATTGATACGTTTCCTCAAAATCTTGTTCTGTTTCTGCCGGCAATCCCGTGATGATGTCAGCAGCGAGAAAGGGATCGTCCTTGATGCTCTTCAGTCGATCCAAAATGACTTTCAAATCCTTGATGGTGTAATGACGATCTACACTTCGCAGCACAGTATCGCTTCCACTTTGCACTGGAATATGAAAATGCGGCTGCATTCTAAAATCCTCCAGGGCCAAGAGCAGTCTTTCATCAATATGATCCGGCTCCAAGGAAGACAACCGCAAGCGCACCCTGTCAGAGAGTCTCGTTTGCAAGGCTTGCAGCAAACCTCCCAAACCCTCTCCTTGGTGGTCGTACATGGTAAGATTGACTCCGGTGAGCATTATTTCCTGAAAGCCTGCAGCTTCAAGAGCCAAAGCCCGTTCAACCGCTTTCTCAACAGGCAGGCTTACAGCCTTTCCTCTTGCTACATGCACCCTGCAATATGCACATGCATTGTCACAACCGTCCTGTACCTTCAGATACGCCCTGCTGTGATACGAAAACGATTCTGCATCATAATCGAAGACGGAGACCTCCTCATCGCTGAAGGACTTGCATCCCTCAAGAAGACTCATGGATGAAACCAGAGAAGTCTTCAAATGCTTTGCAAGATGCAAAAGCTGAGCTTTCTTCTGTAGAGAAACAATCAGTACATTATCCGAAAGTTGAGCCAGTTCATCTGCATTGACCTGGGCATAGCAACCGGTTGCCAAAACGATTGCCTGTTTGGCAAACTTGCGAATCATCCGCCTTGCTTTCTGTTCTGCCTTGCTGGTAACCGTACAGGTATTTACAATATACAGTTCAGCTGAACCATGTTCATCTACGATGGTAAAGCCTTCCTTTGAAAAGGAATCAGCAATCGCCTCACTTTCACACTGGTTGAGACGACAGCCTAAAGTATATACACATACATTCAAGATAGCTCCTCCTGCTTCTTCAGCGCCTCCATAACTGTATCGAGTGCGCCTTTGAGCCCCATGCGCATCTGTCTTGCATAGGGGTTGAATCGTTGCAGGTCATAAAATAATTGCATAGGGTCATTACATGTCTGTTCGACGACCGTCATCAAAGTACGGTATCCTTTTGTTGCCAAGAGGGTATCAGTCAAACTGAGCTCCGAGAGAGTCCTACCCACAAAGTGTGTAATGCCCTGAGACCAAGCCGCCTCGCGGTCATGCTGATCACAACTCATCGATATTACTTCAAGATCCCAACGGGAAAACTCATCAGTCCAAAACTGCAAGGTGTTTGCTTCACAATGAACCGGACAGATGACCAATGGCAACCCCTGTACACCGTCCTTGCCCGAATCCGGACCGAACATAGGATGGGTTGCAATGCTTTGTACCTGCTTAGGAAGTAGCTGACGCATCAGTTTTGCCGGATACAGCTTCACCGAACAGGTATCCATAACCACCGTGTTGTCGCTGATTCTGTGAGCGGTTTTTTCAAGCACCGACCGAAATGAACTTATTGCTACACAATAAAAAAGCACAGAACAAGAAAGAACTTCATCTTCTGTGGATAATGTCACACCCTCTGGTGCTTGTGTTGCACTACGCCCATACCCTTTGACGCTAAATCCATGGCTTGCCAACTCTTTTGCCCAAAAGGAACCAAATCGTCCCAATCCATACACGCCAACTTGCATCTTTTCTTCCATGGCCGGCATTGTACTCAAAAAGCACTGCAACGGGCAAGCGTTCAACAGCTTTTCTCCCTTTTCTAAGGTTGGCGAACGTGGTACACTAGCACAAACATATCACATATTCCTGTCAAGGAGCAGAACCATGACGTTTGCAGAAAAAATGAAGGCCCAAGCTATTGCGGCCAACAAGCATCTTGTCCTCGCAGAAGGAACTGAGCTGAGAACCATTCAAGCAGCTCGCAAGATTGTCGACGAAAGACTTGCAAGAGAAGTTACCTTGGTCGGTGAAGTTGAGGCAATACAGCAAGCAGCCCTATCAGTGCAAACCAGCCTTGAAGGCATTACAGTTGTAGACCCAAAAACCAGCATCGATCGTGAAGCATTTGCCCAAGAGTATTATGAACTTCGTAAGCACAAGGGAATGACTGAGAGCGAAGCCTACCAGAGCATTGTCGACCCTCTGCGTTTTTCTGCCATGATGGTTCGACTTTCCAAGGCTGATGCGATGGTGGCAGGGGCACAGAACACCACAGGAGATGTTCTCTTGGCTGCTTTTACCATCATCAAGACTAAACCCGGTATCAAATTCGCCTCTTCCTGTTTTGTCATGGCCACCGACAAGCAGCAGTATGGCGCAAATGGTTCCTTTATTTTTGCCGACTGTGCAACTATTCCAAACCCTACCGCAGAGCAACTTGCCCAGATTGCAGAGGCTTCAGCAATCTCGTGCAAGACCTTCCTAGGCGAGGAACCCAAGGTTGCGATGCTCAGCTACTCCACCATGGGATCGGCAAAAGGAGAATTGGTTGACAAGGTGGTTCAGGCTACCAATATGGTAAAGGAGAAGCTTCCCTCCCTTGCCATCGAGGGCGAACTACAATTAGATGCAGCTATCGTTCCAAGCGTTGCAAAGAGCAAAGCTCCAGGCTCCTCGGTTGCCGGAAGTGCCAACACCCTGATCTTCCCTGACTTGCAGGCCGGAAACATCGGATACAAGCTGGTTCAGAGGCTTGCCGGCGCTGAAGCATATGGCCCGATTCTGCAAGGCTTTGCCAAACCGATCAGCGATTTGAGCAGAGGTTGCTCCATCGAGGATATCGTGGTCACCAGTGCCATCACTCTTGCCCAAGCTGCAACAAACTAGATTGAGAACCAGGCAGGAGTTTCAGGACTCCTGCCGTTTCTCTGTTCGAATGCGTTGCCTCAAAGGAGAGGCCTTGCTTGTTGCGCTCACAAAAACCCCTCAACCTACTTGATACATCCCTCGCTCCAGCGACCATCATCATAGCTCTCGCTTGGCCCACCATTCTAGAACAGATACTGCAAGTATCTGTAACGTACATCGACTCAGCAATGGTAGGATCATTAGGGGCGCAGGCTACTGCAGCTATCAGCGTATCCTCCTCCACCATATGGTTGGTCAATGGCTGGATGAACGCCCTTGCCATCGGCTATGGCGTCCTTATGGCGCGCAATATTGGGGCAAAAAACATCCAGAAGGCGAATCAGGTCGTACGCCAAGGATTCTCAACCGCACTTTATGGAGGGCTGGCTCTTACAATCGTTTTTCTTGTTGTAGCGTATTATCTTCCAACGTGGATGGGAGCTGAAAAACAAGTCATACCACTGGCCAGAACCTATTTCAGCTACATAGCCGTTGGATATACAGCAAACATGATCATGATATTCATCAGTACAATTCTCAGACTCAGTGGAGATTCCCGAACACCGTTGTATCTCAACGGATTAAACAACCTTTTGAATGTTACCCTGAATCTATTTTTCATATTTGATACGATTGAACTTGGTTTTATAAGCCTTCCCGCTTTGGGTTTGGGTGTAAAGGGTGCGGCTTTAGGAACCATGATCAGCGCCGGCATCACCAGCTTTCTCTTGCTTTATGTCATTACAAGAGCGGATGCTCCTATACGTCTACAAATAAGACAACGCTATATTTTTGATCGCAACATACAAAAGGATGCTTTCTCTCTGGCTCTCCCCATGGCTCTTGAACGTTCCACGCTCTCGCTCGGCCAGATTGCCCTCACCAAACTCGTGGGAGGATTGGGAACAACTGCCCTTGCAGCACATTTTCTCGCTATCAGCGCTGAATCCATCACCTATCTGCCATCCTCCGGTTTTGCCACAGCCGCTACTACGTTGGTTGCCCAATCCTTGGGAAGCAAGAACAGGGAGCTTGCTCGAAAGTACAGCAGTCTTTGCATGTTGTGGGGAACCTTGTTGATGAGTTTCATGGGCCTTGTGCTCTATTTTGGAGCTTCGATCCTGATGGGATTTTTCACCTCCGACAGCCAGGTCATTCAACTTGGCACAAAAGTACTGAAGATCGAGGCTTTTGCGCAAACAGGATTTGGCCTCTCCATCCTTGCCTTCGGCATTTTCAGGGGATCGGGTGATACGAGAAGACCTTTTTTGATTGCTGTAACAGGGATGTGGCTGATCAGGCTTCCTCTTGCAATACTACTGCTCAAGTATACGTCCCTAGGCCTCTTGGGCATCTGGATTGCCATGATGATCGATTTAAACCTGAGAGGCCTCATCTGCTTCGTGCAATACCGTCGATTTACTTGGCTAGATAGCTGGAGAGAGACGAGCTGAGTGCAAGAAACTGTTCCCAGCAAAGCGCTTCTGCTCGCAACGTTGGATCTAGTGAAGATTGGGCTAGAATTGCTGACACTCCTTCTTTACCAATCAGCGACCCCACCTTCCCTGCAAGAAGATTATTCTTGATTGTCTTCCTTCGTTGTGAGAACAATTCACGCAACATAAGCATAAATGCAGGACGAATGGCATCCGCTACCCTGCTCTGCTTTCGTAACCGAAACACAACCACACTGCTATCTACGTTGGGGGGAGGATAAAAAGCCCCGCTGTTGATACTGAATGCTAAAGAGGGGTCGTAATCCATCTGCCCCAGCAAGCTGAAAGAAGACCAATCCTTGGAGCCCTCAACAGCACAGATACGATTCACCACCTCCTTTTGCAAGGTGAAGACCATAACGGAGGGACGATAAGAACTCTCAAGCAGCTTCGCAATCAATACGGACCCTACATTGTAGGGGAGATTTCCACAAATACGATCTGGACAACCTATTTCTTCCAAAGCCTTTGGAAGAGTTTTCAGAGCATCTCCACTGATGAGTTTGAAATTCTTCTCGTCTGCGAAAGCTTGGTTTGATAAAATGTTGCAAAAGCCATAATCAATCTCAAAGGCGGTAAGATGTACCTTCTGTGCCAGCAAAAGCGTCGTCAAAGCCCCTATACCAGGCCCTATCTCCCATACATTCTGCCCTTCTGCAACATCAAGAGCTGTCACGATGCGCTGACGGACAGCCTCAGACAGAAGGAAATTCTGTCCAAACTTCTTGGTCATCGAAAGACCCTCTGTCGCCAACAATTCGGTGATTGCTCCTGGCGAATCGTAGGCAAAATCCCAGCTCATATCGCTCGCTCCTTAGTGTTCGTAGCACTTCCTTAGCATAGAGTATTGCAACGAAAGAGGTCAACAGAACCAAGAAGTAGAAGAGGTATCCAACAAGATGAAAATTCCAGGAATGCGTAGAGCCTACGTTGAATATTGAAAACAACAGCTTTGAGGTCAAAGAGAACAAGTCATTCGAAAACGGCAACTCACATACAACCCCCAGGCTTGCCAATAGTGCTGCATGAATCAGAAGACTCACACAGGGAGAGTACAACAAACCAGCAAGATTCCAGGTGCCTTGTAAAATCAAGGAGGCTGGAGCAGTACCACAGACAGCTAGCATGGTACGCTTCAAGGGTACTCGGGGAACGAGAGACGCTATGATGAGCATACCATACGCTGCATACGAGTAGAGAAACCCATATGAGGATGCAGAATGAGGAAACAGGAATAGTTGCACTATACAGGTTGCCCAAAAAGAGAGGACCCCTCCCAATTCCCGAGAAGAAGGAACCAGAGAAAACAGATGCATGCCTATCGCTCGAACCAAGGAGGGTTTCGGTCCTATGAGAACGACATACAGAAGAGGAACAACTGATCCCAATACCTTTCCTCGGGCTTTTCCGAATAAAAACATACACAAACGACTACTGAGCAGAATGAAGACTTGCAGATGCATGCCACTTAAGGCAAGGGTATGTGCACATCCACAAGCAATGCTCTGTTCTTTGAATAAAAAAGAATCGTCAGAGCTTTGCCCAAGAAGAAGCATAACGGCAAGGCTTGCTTGTTGAGGATCGCTGATGTTTGCGTAAACTCGATTCTTCAGGGTATTGAGCAAGGATCTTCTGACAAGAGCCAACCTCGGAATACTCAGAACGAACAACTCTTTTGCCAAAAAGAGGGAACCATCTTCAGAGAAAGAACCGTTGAGCAATACCCTGCTGCCTTGCACCAACAGATCATCCTCCCCGGTAAGAGCAACAACAAGGCCTTTTGCACTTCCCCAGTACCCATTTACGGTTTGGCAGGACTCAACCCGCATTTGAACAACCTGTTTTCCACCCTTGGTACGGGCACTGTCTTGAACCAGAGAGCCTTCAAGCATCTGGATACGAGATTTTTCAAAAGCCGGATTGCACTCATTTCGACCAACGGAGCATCCAAGCAGGATGAAAAAAGAGTAACCAAACCCAGCGAGTAAAAGGACACTCCAACGAATTCGGCCAAGGAAAGGCAACCAAACACAAACAATGAGTGCAAACAGCAAACCCACAACCAACTGATACTGAAGCAATACACTCTCAGCACACGCAAGGTAAAGACCTATCAAACAGAATATTGCCGAAAGCCGAAACCAATGCAGGGAACCTTCCATACCCATACAAGAGAGGAGGAAGGGGAAAATGCTTCAATCAGGATTCCATCAGAAGAACCGCCAAGACGAGCAGAGGGAGGTCAAGCTTCTGTTGTACCTGAAGATGAAACAAGTGCTGCGCCAAAGAAGCATCGCTCTTCTTTTGCTGTCGGCGCTTCAGAACCTTCAAAACAATACGATATAGTGAGCGATCCTTCACTCGCAGATGCAAATCCAGCAAATGGGACAAGGTCTTGCTCACCTCACTTGGGCCTTCATAACTGAGTGGCTTCAACGGCTGATTTGAAACAAGACACAGACTATGGCACAGCTCAAGAGCATCCGCGTTGTGTAGATCATCAATATACTGTTCCAGGGCAAACAGCTCATCTTCAATGACTTCTTCGCGTTCGCTGCTCTTCACCTTCAAGGCATTCCGTCTTCTTTGTGCTACCGAACTTCTTGTATCGCGCTTAGCAAGAGAAACCCAGGTGAAGACTGCCAAGCCGCCACTGATCAACAACTCGTCAACCATTGGAAGAGGATCTCGAATAGCAAGAGAGAGCACAAAATATGCAGCGGTGAACACCAATGCACTGAGCAAGAGCCGGGGAACATACTGCTTGTTCTGTATCCAGCGGTCCACGCTGAAATCGATTGCGTTGTACAAGCAATAGGAAACCTCGTCCCTTTGGTTTTTTGTAAGCATACCGCTGGCTTTAAGGATGACTTGCTCATCCTCTTGTAGGCGATTCGCATTCTCAACATCCAAATAGGGAGAAAGACAAAGGCTTTCTCGTTTCTGTCTTTGAAGATAATAACAAGTAATCACGAGAGGGCCACCTTGTAAGTTTCTATGCGCGCGTCAAGGGTACGTTCAAACTCTTTTCGCTCTTCTGCGCTTGTCGTAAAGAACAGATAGTACTTGATTTTGGGTTCTGTTCCACTGGGTCTGACAACAAGTTTATCCCCATTCTTGAAGCGGATGATCAATACATCGGAACAAGGGAATGCCTTCTGTTGCCCATCCTGCAAATCTTCAATGGATAGGATTGTTTGCTTTGCCAGGACATCGCCTGCTCTAAGCTTGCGCAACGTTGCCATGATATGAGCCATCTTTTCTTTTCCCTTGGCTCCTTCATAGTCCTTTGAAAACACAGCCTCTGTATAGAAGCCCCATGTCTGATAGATCTGTTGCAGTCTCTGTTGCAAGCTCATCCCTTGCTTTGCCCAATAGCACATCATCTCTACACTCAACAAGGCGGTGCTGACAGCATCTTTGTCACGGACCTGATTGAGTGACAAATATCCATAACTTTCCTCACAACCAAAGAGAAAGTACTCACCCTCTCCCTGAGGTCCTTCCAAAACCGCTATTTGCTCTGCAATATACTTAAATCCAGTCAGTACGTCCTTGCAACGACCACTCTGTGCTTCTACAATTGCCTTCACCAAATCTGTAGTTACCAGACTTTTTACCACAAGAGGAGTCTTCTCTAGCTGTTTCTCCTTATCGGCAGAGACAAGATAATCAGCGAGCAAAGCTGCTATCTGATTGCCGCTGAGCAGGGTGTACTCATCCTTTGCATCAGAGGAAGGAATAGCAATACCCAGCCTGTCTGCATCAGGATCCGTTCCAAGGACTATATCGGCTTTCTTCTCTTTAGCCAGCTGTATTGCCATGCTCATGGCTTGGGGATGTTCTGGATTTGGCAGGGTAACTGTGGGGAAATTCCCATCTGGTTCTTGCTGAGCCTCTACAACAATGCAGGTAATCCCTACTTGTTTGAGCAGATGCTGTACCGGCACATTCCCCGATCCATGCAAGGGTGTATATACTACTGTGATGGGGCTATCCTGCACCAAGGCAGGTCGACGTAAATTCTGTAGCACTGCATGGTAATATGCTTGGTCGACTTTATCCGAAACAGGTACCAGCAACCCTTTTGAGCGGGCCGTCTCTTCACTGGTTTCCTTGATGTCCTGTTCTCTTACCCCGTTCGCTCGATCAGCAATACTGTAATCATGGGGAGGAGTCACTTGTCCTCCATCACGCCAATATACCTTGTATCCATTATACTTCGAGGGATTGTGACTGGCAGTAATTACAATACCAGCAGTTGTTTGTAGATATCGAACAGCAAAACTGAGCATTGGCACCGGATGCAGATCTGAATACAGAAATACAGAAATCCCGTTCGCTGCAAGCACCAAGGCTGCTTCCTTGGCAAACAGGTCGCTATAGTTGCGACTGTCATAGGCGATTACCACAGAAGGATTCTTGCTGCTCTCATTCAAATAATCGCTCAAACCCTGAGTTACCTTTCGAACCATATAACTGTTCATCCGGTTAGTGCCACCACCGATGATCCCTCGCATTCCAGCGGTTCCGAAAGAGAGACTTGTATAAAATCGGTCATACAGAGAGTCCCAAGCACGTTGTTCCAGCTCAGCTTCAACCTCACTTTTAAATACTTGCTGTTTTTCAGCCCTAAGATAGGCTTCAGCCTTATTTTTCAGATCCTTCTCGTTGTATGGCATAGATTGCTTCCTCCAATTCATCCACAGAGTCGACGATTACTGCATCATCCAGTGCATGCAGATCTTCTTTCTTCCGAAAACCCCAAGAGACAAGAAAAACCGGACAACCAGCGTTCTTGGCAGTATAGTAATCAACTTCACTGTCACCGACGTATAAAACATCATCAAAACATAGCCCTTCAGAGGTGCAAAACTTGGCGACACCATGCTTGTCGGGCTTTTTCGGCTCATCCAACTTCATTCCACACACCCAGGAAAAATCAATATGGGGAAATACTTTTTTGACAATCTGCTGAGTCAGGGCATCTTCCTTGTTGGAGAGTATACCAAGCACCATCCCAGCAGAACTCAATCTCTCAAGAAATGCTTCAATACCCTCATACGGTTGGCTGTAATCGCACGGATGCTCATGATACAACTCTATCATCAGCTGATACATACAAGCAAAACTCTGCTCATCAAGTTGCTTGGCATGTAAGGCCAAGGCACCTTCCAATGCATTGATCAGACCCCTGCCAACAACCTGCTTTGTCTGTTCTTCGCTGATCGGTAGCACAGCCTGTGATGCAAGAGCACCATTGATGGCAAACTGGATATCCTTGATGGTATCTATCAAGGTTCCATCCATATCAAAAAGAATTGCTTGTAGCCCACGTTTCTGCATATGGCCATTATCGGGTATGTACTAGGAGCAAGTCAACAAACGTTTTGACAAAAGAAGGTCCTTAGTCTACTGTATAACCATGCAAATCATTACAATAAAAGATGGCAAGGAAAAACAATTGCTTCGCCATCATCCTTGGGTTTTTTCAGGTGCTCTGGCAAACAATGCCGCAGATATTCAAAAGGGAGTCGCTAGAGTTGAGACATTTGACGGCACCTTCATTGCTTGGGGGTGGTATGACGGAGAAAGCCATATTCCACTGAGGCTCTTATGCTGGGATGAGAAGAGAATCATCGATGACACATGGTGGAGCCAGACCATCAGCTCGAGTGTGCTCAGAAGAAAAGCTTTCTTTGCCGATAAAGCAGGGGCAACAACCACCTTCCGCATCATATTCGGGGAAGCAGACTTTCTTCCCGGCTTGGTGGTTGACGTCTACGGTACCATGCTCAGAATAATCATCAGCGCCCGGATTGCTTGGGATCATCGGGACTTGATTGTCAAAACACTTGAGTCCTTGTTACAACCTTCACTGATGCTTCTTACCGTCGACAGCTCCTTCTCATCGGTAGAACATCTCTCTGAGGCGGTTCTTTTTTATCAGGATGGTCAATTTTTCACCCCCCAAAAACGCATGGATTCTGTGCGGTTCAGGGAAGACAACCTCTATTATGAGATTATTCCGGGCAAGGGGCAGAAAAGCGGCTTTTACTGCGACCAAAGAGAAAATCGCAAGGCCATTGAACCCTATGCCAAGGATGCAGTGGTACTGGATGCTTGCAGTTACACTGGAGCTTTTTCTTTGCATGCCCTCAGAGCCGGAGCAAAGCAGGTCGATCTTTTTGACAGCAGTGAACAAGCATTACGGCAAGCCTTAGTGCATATCCACATCAACCAAGACCTGGGAACCCTTCCTCAAGGCAGTCGAGAAAAGGCGAGCATCACGGTGTGTGACATCTTTGAGCAGATGAGAAAAATACCAAGTGACCAGTATGACCTGATGATTCTCGATCCTCCTAAACTAGCCCAGACAAAAGCTCAAGCAGAAGGTGCTTTGAAGGCCTATAAGGATCTCAATCGATTGGCTATGCAAAAAATCCGAAACGGAGGCATCATTGCCACCTTCAGTTGCAGCTCTGCAATCAGTGCAGAACAGCTTCGCCTGATCCTTGCCTACAGTGCAAAAGATGCTCAAGTGGAGATACAGATTCTCAAGACGCTCAACCAAGCAGAAGACCATCCGATTCGTCTCTCTTTTCCAGAATCAGAGTATCTAACCGGCTATCTGCTTCGGGTCATTCGTTAACTGGCAATTGGATTTGGGGTGTCATCAGGATTTGAGTCATCAAAGCCCAGCATGCCTGATAAGAATTGCAACTGGTCAAACATGGCAGCAACCATGTCGGCGAGAAAGCCAACTTCGCCTTCCCTGTCATCAAGGGCACGAAGGGCATAGGAATAATCCTGCATGACAGGAACGTCTTCTTCAAAAACAAGCAATCCAGGCATGGTTTGTTCCTCATTGTAACGGCAACGTCTGAATACGGCGTTGCCGTTCTTGTCTTGGTAAGCACACGCTCCGAACAAACGACAAATCAAAGGCCTTGCCTCATAGACCGAACAATGATAGGGAGAATCAAAACGATAGAGCGGACAAGGACCGTTTTGCTGCGTTACAGAATCGATTACCTTCTGCATCAAACCCTTGTCTTTACGTATGAACAATACATATGCAGCAACAAGACGGGCTTCACATTCAGTGATGTCGGGCATGAAGTGCTCACAGCACGTACCGCAACCAGGGCCGCATGCAATATTATAGGATAGGCAAAACGCAGAGGTTTTTCCTTCAATCTCTTTATACAATGAATAAAGCTCAGTCATAGCTTGACCGGCATACGTTCCGTCAAAAGCGGAACAGAGCTCTGCGATACTGTCCATATACATCCTACATTTTGAGAACTGTCGGATAGTAGCATTGCAAAGCCTGCGAAATCAATCAGGCAACGGCAGCTTTTTTCTTTTTTTTCTTTGTTTCCCTTTTTCAGGCGTCCTGATGCCGGTAACCGAACGTTGAACCAAACGAGCATTTCTACGATCAGAGAGCGTCATTCCCCCAATGAGGGCACTGGTACCACAAAAGGCAAGTATCCCTATCCAGGCAAAGTGGTTCAATTGGAAGGGCAACTCGACATTCATACCATAAAAACCAGTTACGAAGGTGGGAAACATCAACGAGATGGATATGATTGTCAGGCGCTTCATGATGACATTCATGTTGTTTCCGATGACCGAGGCAAAAGCATCCATTGTTCCAGTTAGAATTGAGGAATAAATATTTGCCATCTCAATAGCCTGCTTGTTGTCAGTAATCACATCATCAAGGAAATCTCTTTCTTCCTCGCTTGCAAGTCTAAAATAGGGAGTACGCAACAACCTCTCAAGAAGCGCCTCATTGGTGGCAAGGCTTGTAGAGAAATAGGTCAAGGATTTTTGAATCTGCAATAACTGTATCAGCTCATAGTTCATGATGCTTTTATGCAGTTGCTCTTCAACTTGGCTCTTCTGACGATTGATATACTTCAACAGGCGAATATACACCATTACGGCACGTCCAAGAATACTGAGCACAAATCCTTCCATGGTCTGCACCGGATATTGGCGATAGCGGTTCTTGGCAAAATCCTCAAGAACGATGCTGTCACTTTGGCAGATGGTTATGACAGTATCTCGAATCAGGACGATGCCCAACGGAACAGCATATTGATTGATTCCTTTGCAATCATCGGCCATGGCGGGCAGACGTACAATCAAGGCGACATAATCGTCTTCTTTTTCTATGCGGGCCTGTTCGTCCTGGTCCATGATATCTGCAAGCAATTCGCTGGAAATCTGGTACTGTTCTTCAAGCTGGGTGATGTCATCCCGATTGATGTTTCGCGCATCAACCCAAGTATAGGGAACCTCTTGGATGGGGTCTCCTGGATTCAGGCTCATAAGGTTCTTGCGAGTTGTGATCATAAGTCCTCCGTGGATATCGGTACTCTTGCCGTTCCACAAACAAGGGACTTAATCAAATCCTATATCTGTAGACGGAAGGAACTGTTTTTTGGTTTCTAGGCAGGGGCGTTATACTGCCACCGTCGTCTGAAGAAGACATAAAACCCTCCTTCTGGATAGGATGTTTTGTCGAGGACAAACACTATTGTTATAGTATCACACTCAGTTAAAAAGAATAAAGAGGACTCTGGTTCTTTTTTCTCTTTTCCAAGACGTACGAACACTCTATACTCGCTAGGTAGGAGGGAAAAATGTTTACACGAGATGAAGCAGAAGCATTGTTGAAAAAATACAATCCAAATGAAGCTCTTATCTATCATGCATACTGTGTAGAGGAAACCATGCGACGATTTTCTCTTGAGTATGGGTATGATTCTGAATATTGGTCGCTTGTCGGACTATTGCATGACATCGATTGGGGTATGTTTCCCTTGGAGCATTGCAAGAAGGCCCCGGAACTCCTGCAGGAAATACATGCCGATGAGCAATTCATCCATTCGGTTTGCTCTCACGGCTGGGGAATCTGCAGTGCTGTTGAGCCGGAACACTTCATGGAGAAGGTACTCTACACCATCGATGAATTGACCGGCCTCATATACGCCACAGCCTTGATGCGTCCTGAAAAAATGAGAGGCTTGAGTATAAAGTCGGTAAAGAAGAAGTGGTCTTCCAAAACATTTGCAGCCGGGGTAAACCGAGAGATTATTGAAAAGGGTGCTGAAAAACTGGGAATAGAGATGAATCGAATCATTGAGTTGACCATCGAGGCGATGGCTACGAACAGCGAAAAGATTGGTCTCTAAGCAAGGGGCATCTGCTCGATTCTGACAATCCCTGATTTATTGACCACCACAGTATAATGGCTGTAGTTGTCCAAATCCTCTTTCTTTGAATATTCCCTGATCACCAAATGCAGATGGTAGACTCGTTCACTATTGAGTTGGTCAAGTTCATCTGCATTTGGGTCCATTCTGAATACCACATCATTAGGATCATCCATCTCTTTGAGAAAATCATCCAAACGAATGCGGGTAACCAAGGTAAAATTGTTTTCTCTAGGGAACCGTTCACGTGCCAAGCCCTGCTTTGAAAGGGGATGCATGACAAAATCCCGGGTATAATGGATGACATCTTCTTTGGGCAGCATATCCTTGAAAGGATTATTCCTATCTTTCCTGATCTCCTTGATCTGTGCCGATAGCGATTCTGGGTCAATGAACTTCAGTTTGATCCGACTTGAACAAATTTTCTTGTTCGTCTTGGGTGAGATGAAAGAAGAGATTTCATCAGCCATCATCCGAGGCAGAACAGCATTGAAAAAGAGCCTGAGCCACTCCTTGATGCGATCTTTGAAAACATAGCCGATTATGACAATCAGAGCCCATTGCAGGCTGTTGCGGATGAAGGTAGCTTCAGCAAAAATTGCAGTTAGAGTGGCAAACGCCATGGCTATGGCAGCCGCAGTGCCTGCAAGAATTTCCTTTACTCTCCTTGGCCAACGCGAGATGCTGGGTACCAGATAGAGACTGGATTGTGTCCATTTTTTCAGAACAGCCTTTCGGTACTGCACCGTCTCAGAATTGGAGCTTCCGCTACTGTAATCCTGCTCTATGCGATAATCCAGCTCAGAGCGAGAGAAGGATAGCAAATCCCCGAGCACGGAAGGGGCCTTTTGTTGGATGGAATTGCTGACCATATATAAATCGATGGCTTGTTTTTCACAAATGATGCTCAAGGCTTCATCAGCCCAGAAAAAGGCTATCATCAACCGGTTGTCCATACTAAATTTGGACTTGATGGATTCGAGATAATCCCGAAGCTTCTTGGTAAGCTCCTGTGTATTCTCAATCCATCGCTCCAGGGTAATTGCCAGGTCATCGACCATGCCCAACTTAACCATATCCTTGCAATCCTGCAGACAAGCCTTGTTCTCATGTCGGACTGAGTTTACTACAGTCTGCAACTCATGGATTACATTGCGCTCTGCTACCGCAGTTACATCCTTAAGCAGGTCATCGACGTAATGCTTGAGCACGGTCAGAGGACTTAAGGCGTTCTCCTCATCCAACAGCTCCTCAAGCGTGATTTCCGGAGAGGAATAACGGCCATGGCTTTGAAATTTATGCAGAACCCGTTCTTCTGTATAAGTGCTTCGATTGACATACAATTGAGGAGGACTGAAAAGATAATAATGAATCTCTCTACCATACCGTTTCGTTTCGGGAATGGGTAAGACGAGTTTTGTTTCCAGATGCCTGCTTGAATGCTTTCGAAGATCTATCAAGGCTTCCTCCTAATTGGACAAGTATACAGGAGCTTATCTTCTAGCGCAATCGCAAGCTGGCATAACTATCATAGGGGTACTCACTCTTTGAAGCCTCGGACATTCTTTCTAGAGCATCATAACTAGGAATTCCTATCGCTCTACGCTCAAGGTCAAACAGCTCTTGCACTGCACCACCAAGAAGGCGTGAGAGCAGTTCATCAGAAGCTCCAGCTTCTATGAGAGCCTTGACGAGCAACAACAAGCCACTGAACCCGGGAAGCCCGGAAGCTCCCTGTTCCTTATCTTTGAGCGTATGAGGGGCATGGTCTGTCTCTATCCAATCAATGCGTCCTTCCAGCAAGGCTGCGAACAAGGCACTTCGTTCAGTTTCGCTACGAAGCGGGGGATTCACTTTTGCATACAAAAAACGTTTTTTCGCATCCTCGCTACTGAGCAATGCATGATGGGCAGTAACGGCACAGGAAACCCTCCTGAGCCTGGCTTTGGCCTTTTGAATCAAAGCCAGGGTTTGTATTGAGCTGGTATGACAAATATGAAGATGCCCCTTAAAATTGGCTTGCTCACTCAGTCTCAGCTGATCTGAAACAGATGACACTTCACTCATAACAGGCCTGGCCAATGAATGAGATGAAAAATCATTCAAGTCCTGCTTCTGTGGACACATACAGGATTCTTTCTCACAGTGAATTGCGACAACCTTGTCATAGCCACACTTTGCGAGAATCTGATAGACCCTCAATTGAGCACGTTCATCAATCAATCCCATGTTTCCTGTAGAATGCCCTGCAAAAAGCTTCAAACCGACAACTTGGGGATATAATTCATTTACTACCCCAACTATGGAACGGATTTGCTTTTCATCTTCTGTCAGACCAGCCCAAAGGTGATATCTAAACTCAGGGCAGGCACGTCTTGCATCCTCCAACCTACGGAGAATCGCCTCTCGATTGGTAAGAGGAGGATCGGTATTCGGCATATCAAACGCCTCATCGATGCCGCAACGAAGAGCCACATGCATACCATGCTCAAGGGTCTCTTTTTCACGTTGTTGCCAATCACGAAGATGGACATGAGGATCAATCATAGGCAATTAGCTCGGGAGCTTCCTCCTTAAGATATGAATACTGCATGAAGGTACCCCATTGACAGGTCAAGCGATCCCCACAGGCACACTCTCCACACAGGCCGATACCACAAAGACTCATTCTTTCCATCGAGAGATAGAGACGTTCCTCAGAAATCGATCTGGCGAGTAGTTTTCTAGCTGCAATCGCCATAAAAATCTCCGGACCAACCAAGTAGCAAGCTTGCTCAGGATCTAGATCGATGCTGTCGAGCAAATCCAACACTCGAGCTGGTTTTCCATCATCAGCGATACAACGAAAATCCCCGTAACAAGACAACTGTTCTTCCAGAAGAGCTGGGCCACAAACTGATTCGCTTGTGCCAACCAAAATAGTCATCTCTGTCTGCTGTTCTTGAAGCTGTTTGGCAAGCGACGGCAAAACAGCAACGCCTGTTCCACCTCCTATCAGCAAAGCTTTTTGGGTCCTGGTGTTTTCAAGCTTATCTCCATACAGGCCGCGGACAAACACTTCGCTCCCTTTCTCAAGTTTGCATAAAGCAGCTGAAAAAGGCCCTCTATTCTTCACTATGAATGTAAGAGGATCATTATGAGCCACAGAAAAGGGCTTTTCTCCGATACCAGCAAGCCAAAGGAAAGCAAATTGTCCTGCCTTGCAATCGAGCTTGCCATCGAGGGTGATGATTATCGTGTCTTTACCATAGTGCTCGATGGCGGTGACTGTATGCTGTACGTAGGCCATTTTACGCTCTGTAGTTATGTATGTAGAGGTACTGTCACGTTTGCTTTTTGTTCTCAGTATATACTGAGCATCAGCTTTTAATGCCTGAAGATACTCTGGCCAAAAACGTTGGTCAACCGTTGCTAGAGCTGATCCTATTCCAACAGCATCCGCTCCCGCCTCTATACAGAGAGCCGCCTCAGAGCCGGTGAACACTCCCCCCATGCCGATAAGAGGGACCTCATCACCGACAGCACTTCTTATGGCCTGTATGGCTTGCAACGCATCTAGGAAGATGGAATGCCCGCTAGAGCCACCTTTTCCCCCAAGCTTATTTTGGAGAATGGGCTTTTTAGCAACTGGATCCATATGCATGTTCGGGCCTACCGTATTGATGGCGACCAGGCCGTCCGCACCACTCTCAACCACTGCTTTCGCAATCGAGCCGATATCATCTACATTAGGCGTAAGTTTTACAAACAAGGGAGCCTTGCAGTGTGCACAAGCTTTCTTGATTTCTCTTACATAGGAGCTGGCAACACTCAGATCACAACCGATTGAAGAACCATACCCTGCCGAGGCATGAGGGCATGAAAAGTTCAACTCCACCAAATCAGCCACCTCATCAAATGCCTGAACCAAGGTAATGAAATCCTCTATGGTTGAGGCAGAAAGAGAGACATTAAGCAAAGAGCGAAAGGTCTGCTCTGAACGGAGTTTTCTCAGCTCATAGAGGGCTTGTTCCATCCCAGGGTTTCTGAGCCCCACTGAATTTCCAAAACAACCTGGTTCTGTCTCACAGATGACCGGCTCACGGTTGCCTGGATTCGGCTCGACCTGAAAGCTTTTAGTGGTAATGATTCCTATACTCTCGACTTTCTTGTCAAAATAGGTAATCATCGCGGGCTTTGTTGAGGCAACACCACTTACGGTAGTCAAGAGTACAGGAGCAGTACTGTCAAGATGTCTTTTTTGCAACAGCCTGATCACATCCTTCATAGAGCAGTCTCCTCAAGCAAACTTTTAAGATTCCCAATACACATATCAAGCCAGTCATCAGGAGCAGGGGAACTCTTCCAAGGATGTGTCAGGGCACTGGAACTATTGATGCGTACAAGTTCAAGAGGATATGAGACTGAACGAAGGATCTGCATCACTTCTGAAGCAGAACCTCCCTGACTTCCCACTCCTGGAATCAAGAGAGGGATATTCAGCTCTTGATAATAGGAGGCTATCTGCTTCAGTTCCTCTACATTTGTTGCACCGACAACAGCGCCTACACAACCGCTTTTTGCATTGAATGCGGCTATCTGAGAGGCTACTTCCTGATACAACGGGACCCGAATGGAATCATCTTTCACAACCTGCAAATTCTGAAGGTCCCTCCCTCCGGGATTACTGGTTCGATTCAGGATATAAACACCTTTTTCGGGAAACAGGAAAGGTTGTACGCTGTCACTGCCCATGTAGGGAGCAACAGTAACTGCATCGGCTTGCCATGAATCGAACGCTTCCATGGCATAATTGAGGCTGCTTCTAGCTATATCACCACGCTTGCTATCAAGGATAATGGGTGTTTGTGGAAAAAAATTCTGCACCATGTCAAACAATTCAGCAAGGGCTAGAGAACCGGAAAAATCTTCTTCTCGTGGACGATCGAGGCTCTGGTAATAACCTATATTGGGTTTGAATGCCGCAGGAACCAACCCTGATAAAGACATCCGACGAAACAGCTGCTGAAAAAACGTATTCAAGTCATTCCGTATATTCTGAGAGTGTATGGGCAAGGATTCTCTCTGTGGATCCAGGCCCATGCAGGCCACATTGCCGCAACGCTTGGCGCTCTCATGTAAAAATTCATAATAACTCATCGTCAACTCCTACTTGGTAATCGGGGGGAATCCATGCTTTTCTCCCCAACAAAAGGGATCTTCTCTCCACTGAGTCAAAAGCTCTGCCTCTTCACTACTTACATAACCCGATTCCAAGGCGCTTGCAACCATTACCGAATAATCCAGAATGGTGAAGAATTCACAACTAGGCTTCAGTGAAGCAAAGGCATCAACTGCTGCAGAGAACCCATAGGTGAAGATCGCCAAGGTGTAAGGACACCTGCCATCGGCCTTGACGATAGCCTCTACAGCCTTGATGGAGGACCCTCCGGTCGAAATGAGATCCTCTATCAAGAGTACACTTGACCCTTCATAGCTTTTACTATTGCCCAAGCCTTCGATCTGTTGCCCAAGCCCATGGTCTTTTCCCGAACTGCGGATATAGCTCAATGGCTTTGCAAGTCTGTCGGCAAGAGTAGTTGCATGGGGAATTCCTGCAGTAGCAGTCCCGGCAATACAATCTGGATCAAAATCCAAGGCTTTGAGCATTTTTTCAAATGCTTCGCCGACCAATGAGCGGGCCTCACTTTGTGCAAGCAATCGGCGGTTGTCATTATAAATTGGCATCCGATACCCGCTCGCCCAGGTAAAGGGATCTTGCACTCTCAGTTTGATGGCTCCTAATTTGAGAGCCATTTCCGCCAGTTTTGGTCCATACGTGTCGGTGATTGTCTGTAATTGTTTCATGATGCTCCTAGTCTACCCTATTTATGCCTACTCTTCCAGATTTCCTTGAAGGTATGGTTCTTTGTACAATAGGCACAAGCAAAACGGTTGTCGTTGGTCCTTGTAAAAAGAGCGGGGACACCTTCTCCTTGGTCAGGATGGGATATGCAAGACTCATTTGTACAGGCAAGATCCTCAAAATTGTAAATCCTAGGGGGCATCTTGAGCCTGAATTTGTGTACCACCTTACCCTCTTTGATTAAATTCAAGGTACAGCCAGGCGCCACAGCAGCCAATCGCTTCAGTTGCTTACGATCCAATTCAAAAGACCCGGGCCGAAAGATGATTCCTTTGAACTTCTTCTCATCATTCTGACCGGTACTGACCCACTCTCCACCTTTGCCTTCATCTAGATTGAGCACACTGCTGATCAAGCGCATATGATCGCGGATATCACTAGGATCATCCCCTTGAAGGATATGATCTATCACCAAACCATCATGGATCGGATGAACGCCTTCGCTGACAACCTTTTCCTTGACCGGCCGCAGACCGAGATCCACCTCTGTGATGTAATCCACCTCTTCTTGGTGACAAGGCATGTGGGAAGGGACAAAATCAGAACCGATCCTTCCTGCTATCAAAGAAAGAAGCACAATTCTCACATACATGCCATTGATCGATTGCCGTTCCCAACCATTATGAGGGGTTTCATCTAGCCAGGTAGGAATGGTTGGAGTATGTTTGTGGCGTGGAAGTGGGTGATAAAACTTAGTATTTGAGCTGATCTTCTGCAGAAATTCTTTCCTGAAGGTGATACTGCGTCGCAACTCTTCCTGTCTTTGCAAAATTCGATCTCCCATGCGCTCTAGCTGAGGACGAGTGAAATACCACTTATCTGCAACATCATCTTGTTCCAGGTATGATTCGATAGAGGGAAACATCCTGACTTGAAAGCCGTTCTGCTTCATCTTCAGGACATAGTGTTCAGGCATGGCCAATTCCTGAGGAGCTATCAAGTCAACCTTCACTGAAGAGAAGAGCGTTAGGCCATCTGCCTTGGAGTGAACGGTACGTCCATGGAACAAATCACCGACAAGAGCCAGATGCAATGAATCCTGACTCCAATCATTGTCTTCCAGAAAAGTGAACTCATCCAATAACTCTTGGGTCGGATGCTCATGCTTGCCATCCCCTGCGTTGATAAAAGCAGGTTTTCTGTACAGCTTGTTACGTTTTGCATACGCTGAACACACATCTTCAAGATGGCGACAAACCCCTTCGACTTTGCTTCTGATGATAAAGATGGTGTTTGCATACCCACTGAGGGTATTGAACGTATCGGCGTAGCTTTCTCCCTTGTTGAAGGAGGAACTATCGCTGTTGAGCTCAGAGACCTTCGCATGATGAAAATTCGCTGCATTGCGAAAGGATTCTTTCGTTCTGGTGCTGTCTTCTAGAAACACTTCATAAATACCAAAATCCTGATCGTTGATACGAAACTGAGAAAGGATCTCCTCGTTCTGTTCTTCCATTGCCTTCTTGAGGGTTTTGGTTTGCTCAAAGAGATACATGCGTTCTTCTTTGCTGAAATCCTCAATGATGCACAGTGACCTGGAAGCAAACACGCTTTGTTGTTTCATCTTGACTCCTTCGTAAAAAAAAGTCGGTCAATTGACCGACTTTTTTGTGTATTTGATTGGAATGCCAATGGTTAGATACATATTTGTACGACCTGTACTTTTCATCGGCTTCCTCCTGACATTTTCTTTTTCAGAACAATACCAGAGTGCACCCGATCTGTCTAGCTCTCCTGCTCATTTTTTTTCCCGGAAGCCGCTACATCCTCTTCAATTTGAGCAAGAGGATCCAACGTCTCCTTTAATACCTCATCCTTGCGTATCTCTGTTGCAGGTGCAACCTTGTTTACTTCGACAACAGATACATCGTCATCCATGTCCCTGAGGGCCTGTGACCAATCCTGCATAGTAGCATAAGGGCTGTCCGGGCCAAAGGCAAGCACCGGTTCAAACTGCTCGGTAAGTATTTTACCGCGCATCTTAAGATCTATTTTATATCGTTTTCTATACCAGGATATCGAGCGACCACGCAAATGGCTCTTGTGCTTCTTTTTACCTTGCTTGGCTCCACTGTACCCATATCCATAACGATAGGCATAAGAACTGTAGCCTCTTCCGTAGCCGTAGCCATAGCCATAGCCATAGCTGGAGATGGCCCCAGGCATCACCCCATTGAACACAAAACCTATCAAAGGAGCCTTTGCCGTACGTAAATTCGATACCAAATCATACAGACTTCCCTTGCTGGTGATTCCTGCTCTCACGGTCACAATCAATCCATCGACATGTTTGCTGATGGAGAGAAGCTCACTTGCAGAATCAAGCGGAGGAGCATCAATGATGATGAAATCATATTGAGAACGCAAGGCCTTGATGGTTTGTGCATATCGGGGATTGGAAAAGATTGCTGCAGGAACCAAAGGAGCATTACCCGGAGGTAGCAGATGCAAGGTAGGAACCTTCTCAAAAGGCTGTACAATACATTGCTCAAGAGTGATTTTTTTGGCTACATAGTCAACCAAACCTATTTCACGATGCTTCAATCTAAAATAGCGCTCCATCGAAGGCAGACGCAAATCTCCATCAATGACAAGCACCTTACTTCCCATCTGTGCCAAAGCAAGGGCAATATTACCGATAATGGTGCTTTTACCTTCAGCCATTGCACAACTGGTGATGGAATAGACTTGGTTCTCACTTTTGTTATGCAATAAGTTGGCAATCAATTTAAAACGCTCTGATTCAAAAGAAAGAGGATCATTGTATACTGCAAGCGTTGGATACTTTTCTGAGGAAGAAACCCTCATAAGAGGAATCCAACCCAAAACTGGAAACTCCTTTCCCACAATCTTATGTATCTGTTGCTCACTTTGTATTGAAGTCTCAAGCGCCTCAATGCCCAATGTCATCAAAAGCCCGATTGCACACCCGAGCAAAATTGCTACAGCAAGAATGAGAAGCTTGTTTGGACTGACAGGGTTCTTTGGCAAAACCGCTTCATCTACAACTGTCACGTTGCCGGTTACAGCAGCCTCAATCAATTTTACCTCTTCAAGCATCTCTCTTAATTTAAGGCCGATTGCCTCATAGATTTGTACATCTCTGGTCAATTCGGAGAGTCTGCGCTCAAGCACCGGCAGCTGACTGAGCTCATTTGAGAATACATCAGCCCTGTTCTGAAGCACCTCGATGCCTACGTCTGTAGTAAGAACCTGCATCAAGGCTTGTGTATACGCTTCTGTTCCATATGCTCGAGTCAACGTAGCTATGCGGTCAACAAGTTGCCGTGAAACATCAGAGACAGCGCTGTTGATCACATGCAATCGATTTGAAGAACTAAAGACAGAAGATCCGCTCGAATCAACTGCACTGATACTTGCTCCCGGAAGAGATTCATACATTGTCAGCTCAGTCTTTCGTGCTGATAAGTCCTGCAGAAGCCTAGAGACAACAGGATCATTCTTAAGAGCATCAATGCTGTAGCCAACTACAAGATTGGCATCAGAAATTGTTCTATGATACCCGTCTATAAATGAGAGCGCTTCTATCCGCTGCAACTTCAAAGGTTCCAAGCGCAGGGTAAAGTATGAAATCTGTTCAACCAAGAGAGAGCTCTTATCGGAAAGCTGGATTATATCGCTTGTCTCACGAAAGTCCCCTAGGGCATCACTTGCAATCGAGAGCGCTCTGTCATTTATTGGTATCTGCGATTCTATAAACTCTCTTTGTGCCGTCTTGGAGTTCTTTGAGATACCGGTCAATAGTTCATCGTAGCTTGCAGCCAATGCATTTGACAAATCCCGGGCAAAGGCGGGATTTTGGTCTGTTACGGTAATCTTGACAATATTTGTATCTTTGACAGTGGACACGACAATACGGTTTTTGACATTTCCAAGAACCAGTGGATCAGAATAGGCATTACCATCAGAATCCCTGTATGATGCAAGGTCAAGAGTACCCAACGCAAATTCAATATTCCTACGACTGGTGATGAGCTCCACCTCGGTAGCAATTTTCGTCGATGATCCGGACATATCCAACAGACCTTCAAAACTGGAAGACTTCTGGATCGGATCCACCAGAACAGAGACCTGACTTTCATACTCAGGTACCGTTATTTGCAAATAGCCGACAGCCAAAGCCATAACCAAAACCAATCCAAGAATAAACCACCTGAATCGTTTTCTGAAGATATGAAACAGTTCTGCTATAGAAATCCCTTCGTCTGCACCGTCAAAGGAGGAAATGGGGTGTTGAAATTCTTCTTGCTGGTTCATTACATTGCTCCTAGAGGGATTTCGCGTCGATGATGATGTTCACTACAGTGGCGATGATACCCAAAATTGAGCTCACCAAGCCAATGACAGCAACTGTTGGGGCAATATCCCGTACAAAGGTATTCTTCGCAACGATGATGGTGGACTCCGGCTGAATCATCTCGTTGGAAGCAAGTCTCTCACCATTGGGCCCATGGACCTTGATGGAAGTAGGATATGCAGCATCGTCGCTGATGCCACCGGCCAATGAGATGTAGTAATTCACCCCTTTATCAGGAACCCAGGCAAACACGCCCGACCTTCCGACAGCTCCACTTACACTGACAAGACGTTGGGAGAAGGGAATCACCACGACATCGCCACTTTCCAGGACCATGTTTCCTTGAATGTCATTGCCATAGAGTATCTGCTGGACTTTTATGGGAATCCGCCTTCCTTCTCTCAGTAAATAGGAGCCATCAAGGTCGCTTACAGAGAGGAGACGAACAGAGATTGTCTCAAACATCTGTTTCAATGTTTCGCGGGGATAAAATTGATAGAAAATTCTTCCAGAGGTGAACCCTACGAGAGCGGTTGAAGAGAGTTCATCGTACACTTCATTGGCACTCACAGCTCCCTCTATGGTAATACTCTGGGATCTTTGCACCAAAGGATCCACAAAGACCTGGTCGAGATGAACCAACTCAAAGGATTCATGGTTGAACAAGTCAACATAGTGAACGTCCCAAAGACCACTTTCACTGTTGTATCGTTGCACTCTGATGTTCTGAACATCAGATCCATTGAGCATACCCTTGCCATAGGAGGTAATTAAATCAGCGATTCCTTCATGCTCCAAAAGCTGATAGGTCCCTGCCTCATATACTCTTCCTCCTAGAATGATCATTCTCTGAGCACGGGTTAGAGTAATTACATCACCGCTGCAAAGCAGAGGATCTTCGTCCAATGCACCGCGTCTTAGCGCTTTGAATAAATCATAAGATTGGGTGGTGCCATCTCGTCTTGTGATAGTCACTTCCCTGGTGGAAGCAAAGGAAGTGGCGCTTGAAATCACCTCACTGAGTCTGGTCAACCCCCAGGCAGGAACAACTCTGGTGCCTGATACTTCCCCTACAACAGTAACGGTATACGCACCGGTTCTGAGAAGCACCAGCTGAGGATTGGAGTACGTGTGGTACGTCTTTACTGTAGATAGGATGAGATTCCTGAATTCCACAAAGGTGAGGTGTGCTCCGCTGAGAGTCCCCAAAGAAGGAATCACAACTTCACATCGTTCATCCACCTGCAGATCAACAGTGACCGTCTTCATTCCATCAAGATACACCAGTCGATACATATCCCCGGGTGTTACAGGGTAAATCCCACTGCCGATGGCACTGAGCACTCGTTGTTCTGCATCCATGGCAATTGAGGGGACCGCCCCCCCAAGCTGTCTTGAAAAGGACTGAACTTCGAGAGATTGACTGCTGATGCTTTCCTTCTGAGCCGGACCGAACAAGGGCGATCGAACAACCAGGCCTGCCTGCTGGGCAGCGAGTGTCGCTGTACAGCTCATAAGAATCAAAAGCAAGGCAATAACGAAAACTCTTCTCTTATTCATATCTTTAGGATCCTTCATATACCAGTGTTTTTAAAATGACAGAGGGACAGGATGTCCCATCCTATCATTTGTCAAACGTGCAAACAAGGCATATCTATCTTTATAATATAAAAACGGTAGTAAAAACAAGAAAGTTTTCGAGAAACAAATTGTTGCATATTCGCAATCAGTACAACTTTATTGTTTCCATAATTGTAACCTATAGTACTTTTTTGCAACAAACCAATCAGTTGTTAATCAGTTTTCCCCGTTTTTCCTTTGTTAATTACAACATTTTTTAATTTTGTTGCATTTTTATGTAAATGGAATTATTTCAGTATGATTTTTTACTTTACCGTGATTTTTTTATAAAACTCTGAGTTTTACATATTTTCATGTTTCTCAACTTTCTTTTGACAGCGGAAAAAACGTCCCGTATAATTTGTAATTGTTGAGGTTCTTGAAGTACTATCAACACCATCACACATTTTTGCTAAGGAGAAAATCATGAAAAAAGGTATTGTTCTCTTGCTGAGCGTACTGTTGGTCTCTTCTCTTGTCTTTGCACAAGGAACAAAAGAGACTGTCAAAGCAGACGATGCTCCACTGAAGATTGGGGTCATCTACGTCAGCCCTCCTGGTGACATGGGGTATTCCTACATGCACGACCAGGGGACAATTGCAGTCGAGGAGCATTTCGGAGACAAGGTTGAAGTGATTCGCATGGAAGCTATTCCTGAAACTGAAATCAGCGAACGTGTCATGGAAAGCCTCATCGATGAAGGGTGCAAAATCATTTTTGCAAACTCTTACAACTACCAGCAGTACATGCTCAATGTTGCCAAGCGGTATCCGAACGTCTATTTCGAACACTGCGCAGGCTATCTGTCACATGACAACATGAGCAACTATTTTGGTAGAATGTACCAGATGCGTTACCTCTCAGGAATGATTGCAGCCAAGATGTCCCCATCGGGCAAGCTCGGCTATGTCGGCGCTTACAACACTCCTGAGGTTGTAAGAGGCATCAATGCATTCACTCTTGGTGCAAGATCCATCAACCCCAATGCTACTGTCACTGTTGTATGGACCAACACTTGGTATGATCCTTCTCTTGAGAGACAGGGTGCAGTTGCTCTGCTCGACCAAGGTTGTGACGTCATTGCACAGCACCAGGATACCACCGAGCCTGCAAAGGCAGCAATCGAACGCGGCAAGTATGCTGTCGGTTACAATGCTGACTTCCGCGGCATGATCGGCGATGACCGCATTCTCGTCTCCCCGATGTGGAACTGGGGCAACTACATGATTCCTACTGTACAGAGTGTATTTGACGGCACCTGGAAGAGTCAGAGTTACTGGGGTGGACTTGAGGATGAGATGATTCATCTTTCTCCTGTTTCTCCTCTTGTTCCTGCCGATTTCGTAGCTCAGGTTGAAGCCAAGCAGACACAGATCCATGACGAGCTGTGGGATGTCTTCTGGGGCGAGCTGAGAGACAATACCGGCGCACTTCGCCAGAGAGCTGGAGAAAAGATGAGCGACGAAGCAATGCTCACCATGGACTGGTTCGTGCAAGGCGTCATCGGTCGAGTGAACTAACCACCATTTCCTAATTGGATTAGGGGCGGGCAAACGCCCGCCTCTACGTAATACTGAATCATCCCACCCTTTTTCAGGGTACCGTAAGAAGACAGAAATATGAGTGATATCAACACCGACGGAAATCCCGTTGTGCGTATGGTCAATATAACCAAGCATTTTCCCGGAGTTCTTGCCAATGATCAGGTCAACTTAACGCTTCATCGAGGTGAAATCCTTGCCCTTCTTGGTGAAAACGGAGCGGGCAAAAGTACCCTGATGAACATGCTCGTCGGTCTTTATCGACCGGATAGCGGGGAAATTTTTGTAAAAGAGAAACATGTAGAAATACATAGTCCACAAGACTCTATGGCTTTGGGAATCGGAATGATCCATCAAGAGTTCATGCTTGTGGGAAATATGACAGTGGCAGAGAACATCATCCTTGGTATGAAGGACCTTCCTTTTGTTCCGCCGATGGCTGAGATAAAAGCCAAAATTACTGAATTGAGTAAACGATATGGTCTGCAGGTATATCCTGACAAGGTCATACAGGATCTTTCTGTAGGAGAACAACAACGCGTTGAGATTCTCAAGCTTCTCTACAGGGGAGCCGATATACTTATTCTTGATGAACCAACAGCAGTTCTTACCCCGAAAGAATCAAGGGACCTGAACGAAATTCTGAAAAAGATGCTCGCTGAAGGGAAAAGTGCCATCTTCATCACCCACAAAATGGATGAGGTCATGGAATTCAGCCATACGGTTCAGGTTCTCAGACGAGGAAAGAGTGTATCTAGCTGTCCAACAAAAACGATCAAAAAAGTACAGGATCTTGCCAACATGATGGTGGGAAGGGATATACTTTTTTCGCTCGAACGAGGCCCCTATAATCCTGGCGAAATCATGGTTGAGACAAAAGACGTTACCGTGTACCCAATCGGTGGTGGAAAACCAGTACTGGATAGCGTCTCATTGTCCATCCGGGGTGGAGAAATCCTCGGGATCGCCGGCGTCGCAGGAAACGGTCAGCAGCAGCTTACAGAGGCTCTTACCGGCTTACTGAAAGTCGATAGCGGTTCAATATTCCTCAACGGTAAAGACATGACAAACAAAACCCCGCTACAGATCATTAAGAACGGAGTCAGTCACATCCCCGCCGACAGAGGACGAATGGGTGTCGTGGGTGACATGAGTGTCGGAGACAACCTCTCCATGAAAAAATACCGTACAGAAGAACTTTCCTCACACAGCATCATAAAAAGAGGCTGGGTACGAAAATTTGCAGATCATCTGATTGAAGTCTTTACGATCAAGACACCTAGTCAAGACACAAGGGTAAAATTTCTCAGTGGGGGCAATATCCAAAAGACAATACTCGCTCGAGAAATTGATTCTTGCGGAGGAATACTCATTGCTGTCTACCCATCCAGAGGATTGGATGTAGGTGCTACTGAAGCGGTAAGACAGAATCTTATCAAACAACGCGATAAAGGCAATGCTGTGCTGTTGGTAAGTGAGGAACTCGAAGAATTGATGATGGTCGCCGATAGGATAGCGGTCATGTTTGAAGGAAGAATCATGGATACTGTCGATGCAAAGAATGCCAGCATAGAAAACCTGGGCATGTTGATGGCTGGCGTGCAAGGGGGGCAAGTATGAGACTTGGCTTGGAGAAACGAGATTATCGTTCCAAGAGAATGGTTGTTCTGGTCCCGATCATCAGCCTCTTGATTTCTTTTATTCTGGGAGCTCTGGTGCTTGCCCTCGTAAAGGCAAACCCAATTCAAACCTACAGTGCAATGATCAGAGGAGCCTTCGGCAGTCAGACGAGGACGCAATACACCATTGCAAAGGCTATTCCCATGCTCCTCTGCGGCCTTGCGGTTGGTGTGGCTTTCAGACTGAAATTTTGGAACATCGGAGCAGAAGGTCAATATGTCAGCGGTGTAATCGGAATCACCTGGGTAATGCAGTTCTGGACCTTCGTCCCTGATGCCTTGTTGCTTGCGGTCGGGATGCTGGTCGGCATTCTTTTCGGTGCTCTTTGGGGTGGTATTCCTGGTGTATTGAAAGCTCAGTGGGGTGTCGATGAAACACTGACAACCTTGATGATGAACTACATTATCATCGGGTATGCAGAATACCTGTACATCACTGCATGGAAGGCCCCCCGCGGGAACATGGGCACGATCCTCTATCCTGAGGCTGCCTGGCTGCCTCGTATCTGGGGACGAGTTCATGCCGGCATTTATTTTGCTCTTATCCTCGTCGTCATTCTTTGGTTTGTTCTGTATAAGACTCGTTGGGGATTTGAATTAAACATGATTGGAAAAAACCAACGGGCAGCTCGTTGCCAGGGAGTATCGATCAGGAAGAATATCATCCTCGCCATGTTGCTCAGTGGTGGCATTGCCGGCTTGGCAGGGGTCATAGACTCCGCGGCCATCACTCATCAACTTACCAAGGGTGTGAATTCAGGATATGGTTTTACCGGCATCATCGTCGCATGGATGAGTGGACTCAATCCTTTTGCCTCGATCATAGTGGCCTTGATCATGGCAGCACTGGAGACAGGATCCGATGCCCTGCAAATCTTAAGGCTTCCTTCTGCCATGGGTGAAGTCATGCAAGGCTTGATTCTCATTCCCCTGCTTGCAGGCAGTGTCTTCACCGACTATAAACTGGTTGTTCATACCAAACACAAGGAGGCAACTGCATGAACTTCTTCGATTTCTTCACCAGGCTTCTCGCTGCAACACTTGCCATGGGTACTTCTTTGACCTATGCAACACTCGGAGAAGTTTTTACCGAGAAGACAGGAGTACTGAACCTCGGCATGGAGGGCACGATGCTTATGGGAGCGCTGGCAGGCTTTGCTACAGCCTTTAATACAGGAAGTCTCTTCTTAGGGCTTTTGATGGCCATGTTCGTAGGTGCAATTCTCTCTCTTCTGCATGCTTTTCTTTGCATCACTATGCGTGCAAACCAAGTTGTTTCAGGCCTTGCCATCACCATGTTCGGCACAGGACTGGCAAATTTCCTTGGTCAACGGCTGGGTCCTGCAACCAATCGATTCAACCTTACAGGAATGAATCTTTCTTCAAAATTCGACAATATCTCTATTCCGCTTCTTAGTGACATTCCCATCATCGGAGCTCTTTTCAATGTCAGCATTCTCACCTACGCACTCTATTTCCTCCTTCCTTTTGCTTGGTTCTTCATGTATAAGACCAAATATGGGATGGTGGTTCGTGCGGTTGGAGAGAACCCGAAAACAGCAGCTTCCATGGGTATTTCGGTGTCGAAGATCAGGTATCTTTACACGACTCTTGGTGGTGTTTTCGCTGGTCTTGGAGGAGCCTGTCTTTCCCTTAGTTTTATTCCAAGCTGGAATGAGG
This sequence comes from uncultured Sphaerochaeta sp., assembly GCA_964547185.1. Lineage (GTDB taxonomy): Bacteria > Spirochaetota > Spirochaetia > Sphaerochaetales > Sphaerochaetaceae > Sphaerochaeta. The sequence goes on along the minus strand of CAZJMG010000010.1, from coordinate 15,199 downwards.
GCATGACCGGAGGCAAGGGCTGGATTGTAATTGCGCTGGTCATTTTCTCAACTTGGAACCCAGGACGCGTGGTTATTGGGACCTTGGTGTTCGGCGGAATCACCAGTTTGCAATTCAGCTTGCAAGCAGCAGGATTCAGAATGGTCATTCCTGCCCAGTTCTTGGGATTCTCCCCGTACTTGATTACCCTTCTGGTTCTATCGATCATGACCATCGTGAACCAGAAGAAAAAAGGGTCTTTTGCCTCACCTGCGGCGTTGGGAACTTCTTTCGCGATTGATGATAAATAGCACTTTGAACAATCAAAAAACCACGCATGAGACATCTCAAGCGTGGTTTTTTTTAACTGTTGTATATCAGCTTAAAAATGACTAGGATGCAAGCATGAAAAAGACCAATGCAATGCGCATCCTTGAGTCCATGAACATCAGCTATGATGTGGTCAGCTACAACTGGGATGAAGAGCACTTGGATGCGGAGCACGCCAGCGAAGCTGCAGGACTATCCCCTTCACTCGTCTACAAAACCATAGTAATGCAGGACAGCAGCAAACAGATCTTTGTATTTTGCATTCCCGCCCTAAGCACGGTAAACATCAAGAAAGCACGCACCTTGACCGAAAGCAAGGATCTTCAGCTGCTAAAAATGGACCAACTACAACAAGTAACAGGATATATACGGGGAGGGTGTTCTCCATTGGGGATGAAGAAACACTTTCCAACCTTTATCGATGAGCTAGCCCAGCTTGAACCATACATCTACGTCAGTGCAGGACAGCGAGGCATACAAATCAGGATCAACTCAGAAGATTTGCTCTTGGCCAGTGGGGCACACTATGCTGACATCTGTTAACTGTGCAGGTTGTGACTGGTAAAAAACCGTCTCAGCCTCCTCGAAACTGATATGCCTGTCAAAAATACGAGTATTATCATACTGGCGAAGAAAAGACTTTCTGACCATCGTAGCGAGTACGTTCCTATCTGATACTTGGTTAGGAGAAGGTCGAACACAGAAAGAGACAACAGCACTACGAACAAGGATCCAAATATAATATCTGCTATCGGAATTTTCTTATTTTTCCTTTTTGTCAGCCAAAGGAAGAACAAGAAAACAAGAGCAAGGACAACAAACAATTGCATCAGTCCGACCGGGGCAAACCAAGTCAGGGCGCGTGCAAGTAATAGATTCATGATAAGAAGATAAAGAACCAGCAGTAACAATACAATCAGAGTGGCATACTTGAGATGACTCTTTGCCCAGGAAGAAAAAGGAAATACAAACAAAACCCAAAACAAGGCAACTGAAATAGCGGCAAGTAAAGACCAGGAGAGTGTCAGATTGTGAAAATCCAAACCGAGGAGATATAGTATGACAAGCAAGCTTAAAACTGAAGCTTGAGACACATAACAAGGCTTGCTCAACACGACAGTGATGAGCGTGAGTGTTGCCATGGCAATGCTGAACATTGGAATGAAACTGTGGTTGAGGGTATTTGACAACCACATGGAGAAGAAAACAGAAAGCTCGCTTACCACAAACAAGGAAATAACCAATTCAATAAAACCCTTCTTTGTCTTGCTCACTCCCTTCGATCCCTTTTCAGGAAGCCGTTGGTCGAACAGCGGGCTAGAATCATTTTCTTCCATATCTTTAGGGAGCACAACCTCAGTCTTGCAGAGTGCACAGTAATGGGATCCTTGTGATAGTTTTACTCCACATCGTACGCAGTACGCCATTTTTTATCCTCCTTGCCAGTTTCTCGATTGGTTGCAATTTCCACTTCTATGCCATCTTCAACCATGAAAGTGCAAAACAAGCGTTCCAATTCAGTGTCGGTATTCAAGAAACTAGTGAAGTTCACCACTATAGTATCAAGGTAACCAATGACCGCCAAGGCCACCTTATTCAGCAACCCCGGGCTAAGATGAAAATCAATTCTCGTTACATCCTCAGCAAGAGCTTGTGGCAAATTAACATACCCGAGGTTGGAGATGATTCCAGAATATTGTTCGTCTCCAAGGAAGTCAGAGAGCAATTTGAACAGAGGATTCTTCAGGATGTTCGGCGCGAATCGGATGGCGAGATTACGCTCCCCTCCGACATTCCTTTTGATCTGGCTGAGCAGACGTTTCTTTGACTGGGCAAGCACCATTTGCAATTTGACTTCCTGCGTAATTTCCTCAAAGCTGTATTTTCCTAAAGCGGGTTCGATTCCCACTACTGCAAAGAGGGTGAAGTTTCTCATTGTTTCATAACCAAAGATTTTTCGCAGGTTCATAGGAACGGACAACCGAATTGGTTTTCTTTTTCTCTGTTTTGGGACTTCCCTGCTTTGCAATTCTTGTAATGTAAATAAATATACACTACAAAGATACTCTGTGATGGTCAGATTCCTTTCCTTAGCCTTCTGTTTGATGGTATCAGCCTTAATCGAGGCACTGATCACCTTCACCCGATCATCAAAATCACCCTGCCCTTTAAAATGAAAAGCTTTGCTTATGGTTGGATAAGAGGGTAATGTCCGGTCATACAGGTGTTGAAAGGGATCACTGAACTCTTGTTTTGTTGGACGATCAGAAAACTTCAGACCTCCAGGGAATTGGAAAGATGTATAGCCTGAAAGTTCATAGTAGCGTTGGACCAACAACTTCAGATAAGCCAAAGCTCCGGAACCATCAGTGAGCGCATGAAAACACTCCAAAGCAATTCTATGGTTGCTGTAGAGAATCTTGAAGAGATATCCATTATTCTCTTTGAAGACAATCCTGCCACTTGGATACGAACCTTCTCGATGTATTACCATATCTTTGGGATTCGGGCTGAGGTAATACCAAAAAAATCCAGAGTGAAGACTGACTCTTGCATACGAACATCTTCCAAGTACATCCACAGCTGCTTGTTCAAGGATTTCTTTCTTAACGGTTATACGTACATCAAGAGATACGCGAAACGTATTTGCATTGAAGATGGCCTCTGTAGGAGGATATATCAAGGCTGAATTATCAAGGGCTATGAATCCTTCGGGTGCATGATTTTGTATTTGTATCTTCACTGTTTTGTATAGGGTACTCCATGCTTGTAGAAGGGGGTTTTGACCAGTTTGGCACGCTTTTTCTGCCCATGGATAAGAATCTGAAGCTGGTCTCCAAATTTCAAACCAGTGTCACGTTTGATCATCACATAGGCACAAAAAATTCCCAAGGTCGGACTTTTCGTCCCACTGGTGACAAACCCGATTTCCTCATCTCCATGAAAGACCGGATATCCCCCTCTGGGCACAGCCTTGTCAATCATCTCGATACCTCTCAAGGTTCTTGGGATACCTTCTTCTTTCTGTTTTAGCAGCACTTCCTTCCCACAGAAACAATCCTTATCCAACTTCACAAATACTCCAAGGTTCGCTTCAAGAGGGGTAATGGCATCACTGATTTCATGACCATAGAGAGGAAGCTTGGCTTCCATGCGCAACGTATCCCTGCACCCTAAGCCACAGGGTACAAGCCCTTGGTCACAGCCTGCCTGCAAAAGAGTATTCCATAACTGAGGCCCATCATCACTCGCGCAATAGAGTTCAAAGCCATCCTCTCCCGTATAGCCAGTTCTACTGACCAAAGCCATCACATCCCCGACTTCAACCTGACTTCTAAACGTAAAGCCTTTTATTGAATCACAATCCTCAACAAGCTTTGAGAGAATTGCTACAGACAACGGTCCTTGCAATGCAATCTGCACAGTACCTATAGAGAGATCAACCACTTGCGGACACCTATGTGATTCTGGGTTTTGGGAGGTAATCCAAGCAAGATCTTTCTCTGTGTTAGCAGCATTCATAACCACTAAAAAGGAGCTATCGGTACGGCGGTAAATGAGCAAATCATCAACCACCGTGCCGTTGGGATAGCACATCAACGTATATCTACATTGTCCTATCGTCATATCGCTGATACTGTTGGTACAGAGATAGTCCAGGTACTCTGCCGCGGTTTCCCCACTGACCATGCACTCTCCCATGTGGGAGACATCAAACAGTCCAGCTCGTGTTCTTACTGCTTCGTGCTCAGCTGTAATTCCATCGGCAAAGTGAAGCGGCAGATGCCAACCACCAAAATCGACCAACTTGACACCTGGATAGGATTCATAACATGGATATAGTGCTGTGCGCTTCATTAATTTTTCTCTCCTATACCAAGGCGATCATTTCAATTTCTACCAGTACATCCTTCGGCAGCTTTGCAACCTGTACCGCTGAACGAGCAGGAAGTATCCCTTCGCCAAAATACGACGCATACACTTCATTGACTGCAGCAAAATCATCCATGTTCTTCAAGAAAACAGTCGCCTTGACTACGTTGGAAAGTTCAGACCCAGCTTCTGCAAGCACTGCCTTTACGTTCTCAAACACCTGCTTTGCCTGGTTGGCAGCATCTCCTCCAACAAGTTCGTTGGTGACAGGATCGACCGGCAACTGGCCGCTTGTAAAAACAAAGGGGCCTGCAATAACAGCTTGACTATAGGGTCCAATGGCCTTTGGGGCCTTATCCGTATTCACTTGTTTTTTCTTCAGTTGAAACATCATCACGTTCATCTCCTCTTGTCTATAACAATACTCCGAGAAAGATTCTCTTGCAAGGCGATGCAGTTGATTGTACTGTGTTTGGTATGGAAATGATGATGGTTTATGCGAGCCCACGCAAACAGGGCAACAGTGCAATGCTGGCCAAAGCATTTTTACAAAAAGCGGTTTCGACCTATGAGATCAACGAAGTCTTTTTGCAGGATTTACAGTTGTATCCTTGTAGAGCTTGTAATTGGTGCAAAACCCACTATCGATGTCTTCTTGAAGATGGTATGAATGATCTTGCACTCCAGTTTAAAAAGGCCGACGCCATCTGTTTCGCAACCCCGGTCTACTGGTGGGGCGTTACAGCACAATTAAAGACATTCATCGATAGGTTGTATCAATTGCAACTTAAGGATTATGCGCAAAAGAGCATCTATGTGATTGCTTGCGGCTCCGACTCTTTGGACGGGGTGCAGTATCGCCTCATCCATGACCAGTTCGAAGCCATTTGCGCATATACAGGGATGCAGTTTGCCGGCTATCTTCCCATCAGTGCAGACGATGACAATCCTGCCGAGGATAACGAAGCTTTCCTTGAGGAGGCTCGAGCACTCTTCAAAGAATTGTAAGCAATTGCTCAGGACGTTCTATCATTGCATACATGGAATCTTCTCTCTCTTTGCCTTTGGGAAATCCAAAGCCGTAATCAACCGCGATGAACGAGACACCTGAATCCTTTGCTCCTATCTGATCATGCACAGTATCTCCAATAAGTACAGCTTGTTCTGCTCCTATTGAAAGATCATTCAACACGTTCCTTACGATGTCTGCTTTTGAGAGGGTCGAATTGAAATCGGAGCCTCGGATTGATTTAAAGTAGCGAGCCATGTCAAAGCTCTCCATCATCTGTAGAGCGAGAGATTCCAACTTCAAGGTTCCTACCGCAAGCAAGTAGCCTCTCTCTTGCAATTGCTGCAACGTCTGTTTTATACGTGGATATGGCCGTGCATTGAACCTTCCACTCTCTTCATAGATGGTACGATAGATTTCTACCGCCTCTCTAGAGCGCACACTATCCAGTCCATATACCTCTTCAAAGCACTTTGTAATTGGAGGGCCGATGAACTTGGACAACGCTTGAAGGTCGTGCAAAGGCTTCAACCCCATTTTTTCAATCGTCGCATTTGCCGTAGCAAAGATTCCCGGTGATGTGTTCATCAAGGTTCCATCAAGGTCAAAGATAGCTAATTTAAACGTCATGACTGAACCATATGCAATATCCAATCATGTATCAAGCCATTGGAAGCGACTATATCACACCGTTGATCTGTGAAAGGAACTTTCACATTGCAAGAGCTTACACTCCCTCCTGCTTCTTTTACAATTATCATCCCTGCTGCCATATCATAGTACCCAAGACAGAGTTCATAATATCCGTCAAGACGACCAGCTGCGATATAGGAGAGTTCAAGAGCGCAAGAGCCAAATGAACGAAAATCACTTATAGCCTGAAAGATTTTTTTAGCCGTCTCAAAATATCCATCGCTCAACTCATGCTGCCGATGAGGAGGGACACACACAAAGAGAGAACGAGATATATCATCAACAGTGGACACCCTGATCGGCTTGGCATTGAGAAAAGCCCCTCGTCCTTCACTTGCCCAAAACAGTTCATTCTGTCTCGGATTGAACACAACACCTACCAAAGGTTTGAACGGTGACAATTCCCAGGCAATGCTGATCGTGTAATTGGGCATGGAACGAAAGAAATTTGTTGTGCCATCAATCGGATCGATGATCCATCTTCCATGCTCAGAAGGCTCTGTATGGCCGGATTCTTCACCAAATATCGCGTCCAGCGGAAAATGCTGTTTAATATAATCGATGATGATAGCTTCTGCCTTCTTATCCACATCCGTAACAAAGTCATTGGTTTGTTTATTGGATACTTTAAATTGCTTGTTCCTGTCTGCATCCAGTACATAGGATCCAGCTTTTTTGGCAGCCTCAAGGGCTACCTGCAAATGATGAGAAATAAGATTTTCTTGATTCATCGCGACCGTTTTCTCTCCAATATCCTCTGTGCAAGATTCATAACATACTTCCAATCAGATTGACTGAAATCTTCTTGCCTCAAGGTTTTTTCTTCTGCTTTTGTGAGATACCCGCTATGATTGTAGGAAAGATACAAAACTTGCCATTTTGACTTACCTTGGGTATACATGATGGCTCCAATATTATTTCTTCTATCCCAATCACGAAGCATATCACCTTTTCCAGCCATCAAAACAAGGGTAAGATCAACCCCTGGTATTGTAAACATTTTGTCTTTATTGTCATCAGCTTGTGCTGCTTTTGCCTGTTCAATCAACGCTGCAGCACCTTTGAGAAGACTCTGCTCAGCCGTCTTGCAAAACTCAAAAAAGAGGTTCTCTGAACTCTCCTCCAACCTTCCAAGTATTTCTCGTATTGCTAAAGGAAAGGAATCTCCAAAACAGCTCTGCACTTCTTCAAGTTCAGAAAACTCAACGAAGGGAACTGCCTCTGCCCGCTTTTTTGGTTCAGTCTTTGTTGTCTTGGCAATAGCATCAGCAAGAATGGACCTAGGAACAGACGGATTATCTCCTTGAACAGGTTCTTGCTCA
>CAZJMG010000010.1:0-7893 GCA_964547185.1 uncultured Sphaerochaeta sp. | reverse complement strand
AGCTGCAGGTTCTTGCTCAGCTGCAGGTTCTTGCTCAGCTGCAGGTTCTTGCTCAGCTGCAGGTTCTTGCTCAATGACAGGTTCTTGCTCAGCAGGGGTATCTTTAACACCTTTTGCAACATTTGAGAGATGAGCAAAAAAGGAGAGTGAAGAACTCGATTGTTGCTGATTGCTCTGATTTGAAATGATCATATCTTCAAAATCTTCTTCATCATCTTCATCTTCAGAGTAGGCAGCACGATACATTTCTGCATCCTCGGCAGACTCATCTTCCATATCGGAATCAGCTACAGAGAGCATCTCTTGATCCTCGTCTGTATCATCACTTTGGTTTTGCGCGTATCGATCCTCTAATATGCAATACGCTTCCTGTTCATAATCATCGTCGTCATCATCATCTTCCTCACGACGAACATTAATGTCAAAGAGATTTTCTTCATCAAAGTCAAAGAGATTTTGTTGGTCATCAGCAAAAAACAACTCATCAGCCGTTTCTTCTTCATCATGATTCTGATCATCCATTTTAACTGCTTCTGCAGAGTGTTCATCATCTGTAGAGGTAAAATAGGATGCTCCTACAAACGGCACTTGATCGGTAATCTCTTCTTGCATTTTCTCTTCTACCTCATAAACATCTTCATCGAGCAACTCAGATGCTTCATGGTGGTCTGGAATTTCAGCAAAAGGAGAAAAGCCCAGCAGATCTTTCAAAGTGGCTATTCCCTCCCAATCAGTCCCAAGGGTGGCCAGTTGCAGGAAAGAGAGATTCAGTACCTTGTCATGCAGTTCAAGAGGATACAGCTTTGTATGATTCAGATCGATGAGGACCGCTACCTTCTGCTGCATTGCAGCTAATTCCTTCGCTCTTTGTTCGAGTTGTAATTGTTGAAGAAACTGTTCAGTCTCCGAAAACGGGTTGAACACCTCGTTGGAGTGATGTGCCGCAGGAACCTGAACTATCAGCTGTTTATCACCACTTTCAAACAGGGCGTCAAGAAATCCATCATGGCAGGGGACATTTCTCGTGTATTGTTTTGCTCCAAGCATAGCGGTAAAGAATGTTATGGGAACAAGGCTGTTCTTTTCTTTTTCAATGGCTAGCCACTGGTTCTTTAATCCTTGATCCTGATTACATACGGCCCTCTTGATAATCTCATACGCTCTATCAAGCAATGAAAACCCGTCAAAACAATAATACTCAGAACCTAAGCGAATGAATGGGAGATTCGTGAGTTTTGAAGTGTCTGTCAGCTGGTGAGAATGCTCATCAAAGTCATACCGGGCAAAGTCGATGGAGAGCAGATGTGCATCGCGCTCACTCAGTTGTGTTTTGTATAATACATCAAACAACGCATACCCATCCCTTCTCGCAACAATGTCAGCAACCCAAGACTGCCAACCTTGTTCCTGGATAATACGATCCATCGCCTCATTCAAATCCTCTACCTGCTCACCCCGGCTCTTGAGGAGTTCGAGTTGCAACAGACCCGCTTGCTTAAACGCTGAACTGTCTTCACTGAGGGTAGCGATACCCTGTGCAGAACGCGTTGCAAGGGTAAGAAAAGCAGAGAGCAACCCGTCGAGCTTTGCAGGAAATACCTCGCTTACCAGTGAGTTGAAAGGTTGCAGCCTATATCGTAATGCCGAATACTTCTGCTCGAAAAGAGTATCATCAACCAGTGGAGGAAGACAGAATTCACACCCGTTTTCCTGGAATGCGAGCAATAGCTCATCACTGAGTATCTGGTTGGAGTTTTTGAGTAAAAGAGCATAATTGTCGCAATAACGGAGGCTTTTCTTTACGATGTCTTCAAAAACCTCTTTTATACGTTTCCAGTCTTTTGCTTTTATCTCCTTATTTTGGGAAAAATCAGATTCCCAATATATTAAAAGCGAAGCAAGATAGGAGACCAGTGCAGAGGCCACTTGCTGTGAAAATAAATCTGAAGCTTTTGTAACAGCGATGCGTCGTTGTTCCCAACAAGCATATTTCACCAGCTCCAAAGGATGATAGCGAAGCCCTATTTCCTTGATGCTTCGGACATCGTTGGTCAAGAACGTGGAGATCTCTTTGAGATTTTTCTGTAGTTTTTCAGAAGAAATCTCTCCAATTGCAAGTAAATCCCAAGTTTCACTGGTTTTCACAGCCTCCTCCCCCTCTTCATTACCTTTCCATATCTTAGTTTTACAGTTTAGCCTGCTTTCCCTCTACAAGCCTATGAGTTTTCAGAAAAGATAGCAAGCACCATTTTATATTGCTTCCAACGGAGGGATTGTCATTCGCTTGTAAAATATGACGCACAGCACAAAAGCTGCCAAAGCGAATAAGGAGTAACTTGAGAAAAGCGGGGCATATCCCAAGTACTCAACAACAATGCCGCCTAAACTTGAGCCCAGCACAGCAGGAAGACCATTGCCAAGCGATACATAGATAGACATCCCAAGAGCTCTGTGCGACCGCTTTACCCTTCTTGCCACGAAATAAATTGCAGCAGGATGGAAGAACCCATAACAGAAACTGTGCATAAGCTGGGCGACCAGCACGCCTGTAAAGGAAGGGAAAAATGCATAGATGAGCAATCGAACCACCATGCCCGCACTGCTGATCATCAACAACTGTACGGGAAGCACCTTTTTTCTTTGAATCATGATCCCTGCAAAAATCATGGCTCCATACTCACTGCCGGCGGCAACTGCATTCATCAAGCTAATTGCATTGATTCCGAGCTCTTCTACCAGATACAACGAAAAGAAGCTGGTAAGGGAAGCCATGCTCAACCTGATCAAGGCGATGATGACCATGCCGACGATGAACGCTGCATCGTACCATCTTCCTTTTGGCTCTGAGAGCAGGTCAGAAGGAACTTTCTTTCGCTTCGGCTCTTGCTTCCAGAAGAATACGGGAATAATGAAAAGGATGGAAGTTCCAATTGCGTATAAGCCGATGTGTATGTTGCTCTCAAGATTTGGACTGCCAGTTACCGCGAACAGGATGGAAAAGAAAACAAACCCAACAGTCCCAAATGATCGAAGCATCGCGTAGCGCTGAGCATCACCGTCAAAGAGGTTGTTTGCATATGTATCGAGCAAGGGGAGCAGTGCGCGAAAAAAGTAGGCCAGGACAATCAAGCTCAGAGCCGTGGTCAAGAATGAAGAGGAAACCATCAAAACAGACATCGAAACAACCGAGCCGATTGTACAGAGCAATACAGCTCTCTTCATGTTCCCCTGTTTATCAACCCAATGCGCAAGCAGCAAAGGCCCTATAATTCCAGAAATCTCAAACAAAGAGAGCAGATGGCCAACCATTTCATGCGAGTATCCTAAGTTTCGCAACATTACTTGCAAAAACGGATTCACCACCGCATAGATGGCGTATACGAAGAAAAAGGAGCTATAAAGTATGACCATGACCTATTGTATGCGTTATCGTAAAACACAACAAGATACTTTCTCACAGAGAAAGAAAAGGCCTGGCTTTTTCCAAGGTTGCATGAGGCAGCTTGAGGTCCTCAAGACAGGAAAGAGGAGTTTCTCTGCGTTCCTTTACGATCCTAGCCACATAGGTTGGACCAAGTCCAGGAACCCTGAGAAGAGCTTGCTTTGAAGACTTCTTTATCGAGACCGGAAAGAAATGGGGATTCGTCTGAGCCCAAACTTGTTTCGGGTCCTTCGCCAAGCTCAAGTTCCCATTTTCAGGAAAAACCAATTCCTCAAAATTGAAGTGGTATTTCCTTAGCAACCAATCTGCTTGATACAGCCTATGCTCGCGCATCAAGGAAGCGGCTATCTCATCTGAGTTTGACCGTCCATAGTCGAAGAGTTCCAACTGCTCTACAGGAGACCTTTTTCTTTCTCCTGGAATGGACGACTCTCCAAGGCCTCGTTGATACGCGCTGAAGTAAAGCCTTCCCATGCTCAGCTCCTGGTACATACGACTGGTATAGTAGAGTATCTCACGGTCCAGTTCGTCGCTTGCCCCTACGATAAACTGGCTCGAGGTACTCACCCGTTCAAATCTTGCGCCTTTTCTTGTCTGGCTTGCAATATATTCAAGAGGTCTGAGAATGTCTTTCACATAATCCTTCACCTCCGACAGCTGAGAAAAATGCTTTTCTCCCGGAGTTTCAATGTTCAATGAAAGAGCTGAAGCATACATAAGCGCCTCATCAATACTTGCTTGACTGCAGCCCGGAATAACCTTCAGATGAATATATCCTCGATACCGATACTTGATCCGTAATATTTTTGCAGTATCGACTAGCAGCTCCATAGTTTTTTCAGGACTTCCCAATACAGCACTGGAAAGAAATAAACCGACAAGAGGTCGCTTTGTCTGAAACTCATAAAAAAACGAGGCCATCTCATTTGGAGACAGGGCGACACTACGGAAATCCTGGTTTTCACGAAGGGGGCAGTACTTGCAATCATTACTGCAGCGATTGCCCAACAGAGTTTTCAGCATAATGCCAGGGCCACCACTGGCTGTCGTGGTAGGATACAGCCATCCTGAACCATCACTCTTTCGAGTCCTGTGCTCCAACGGATTCTTGGTTCCACAGGCACAGCTAAGATCGTACTGTGCGTCACGGCTGAGAATATCCAACTTTGTTTGTGTATCCACCTTCTGCTCCCTCTTTTCAAAGGGTAACATTAGTATAGTACTTTTGGCAAGTTATCTTTCTCTTCTTCTGTACTCACTAATCAATAATCCAGAGAGAGTGAAAGCGGTGCCCAGAGCATCCAGTTCTGTAAATGATTCATCAAGAAATATTACAGCAAAGATGATGGTCACAACCGGACTGAGATAGAGATAGAAGGAGCTTTTAATGGGGCCGATAGTGCGCAGACCAAAATTCCAAAAAAGAAAACAGAACGCAGAAGCTACTAATCCTAAAAAGAGAAAATGATAAAGATGTTCAGGTTGCACTATACTGACTATGTCAAGCTTCTGTTTTGAGATGAACATCGCAAAAAGATGACCGAGCAAGCCGTAAAAGAACATAGTTTTTGTAACATTGAGGTTGGAATACCCCCTTCTGCCAATTACTCGTGTGAGGATGGTGTAGAAAGCCCATACGACGATTGCAAGCAACGCCAATACGTCACCAAAAGGATTGAAAGCAATCTGATCTGTACTTGAGTATGTCAGTAAAAGAACTCCCAGCATAGACAGAGCAAGCCCAATGAAGTAGTTTTTCCTCAATGTTTCCTCTTTCAGGAAAACGCGGGAGAATAAAAGTGTAAAAAAAGGAGCAGTTGCCACAATTACCCCGACGTTGCTCGCACTGGTATACACAAGGGCGGTATTTTCTAAAAAGTAATAGAGAAAAATACCAAAAAAACCTGCTAAAGCAACCAGAACCCTATCTGTGCGTCTCTGGTAGACCATTGGCTTGGGACTGATGATTGTAAGTACTGCCAAGCCCAAAACAGTACGCACCACCAATATTTGTGCAGGGGTGAATGTACGGAGCAACTGTTTCGAGGATACATAGGTAGTGGCCCAGATGATCATCGTTATGAAGACACAAAGATGCCCAAGTATTCTTGTTTTTTGTAATACAACTGATTCTTCATGCATATTGGCCGGCAGTGTACCCTCAATTCTTCTGCTGTGCAAGAAGCCATGCTATACTATGTATACCAGAGGAGGCGCCTATGATGACTTATCGGAAGGAGTTGTGGTTTCACCTCAATAAACGACGCGGTGTGATCAACATCACCGACGCCGTCCAATCGGCTGTGGACGAGAGTGGCATATCGGAGGGCTTGATGCTCGTTAATGCCATGAACATCACCAGCAGTGTCTTTGTCAACGCAGTAGAAAGAGGGTTGCACGAAGATTTCGAACAATGGCTCGAACGCCTTGCTCCAGAACTTCCGTACGAGCAATACAACCACAATACGGAAAAGGAGCACAACGCAGACGGCCACCTCAAACGAACCATCATGGGACGTGAGGCGGTCATCGCAATTACGGGAGGAAGGCTCGATTTCGGAACTTGGGAACAGGTTTTCTACTATGATTTTGACGGTATGCGTGACAAGCACGTTCTGATCAAGATTATCGGGGAGTAAAACCCAACCCCAGTCTCTCCAGGCTACTAGAGCCCCATCACTTGTGAGCGGTAGGCTTTCAATCCTGCGTCTATGCAAGCCACCGCTCTCTCAAGGTCCTCGGTGTTCAGAACATACGCTATGCGAACCTGTTTCTGCCCTATTCCTTCGGATACATAGAAATCTTCGCAAGGAGCCACCATCACAGTCTCGTTGTTGAGATTGAAGTCCCTGAGCATGAATGTGGCAAAAGCCTCTGCATTATCTACGTCCAGCTCAGCTACCAGATAAAAGGCACCCTTGGGAGAGCTGACCTTCACCCCTTCAACCTTCTGCAAGGCCGACACTATGAAGTTTCTTCGATTCTCATATTCCTTGCTTACTTCATGAAGATAGGAATCGTCCGTCTTCAGCGCAGCACAAGCGGCTACTTGTTCAATGTCGGGAGGGCAAAGGCGGGCTTGGGCAAGCTTAAGGGCGTTTTCCAAAACCTCTCTGTTTTTACTGATCAAAGCTCCAATTCGGGCACCGCACATACTGTATCGTTTGGAAAAACTGTCTACACAGATAACACGATCTGCATACTCCTCAAAGGCGAGAACACTGGTAAACTCTTTACCGTCATAACAGAATTCGCGATACACTTCATCAACAATCAAGAAGATGTCGTGCTTCTCGCACAGTTGCAACAGCTGCAGCAACTCTTCTCTGGTATACACATGACCGGTGGGATTGTTCGGGCTGCAGACAAGGATTGCACCTGTTTTCCTACTAATTTTCTTTTCGAACTCCTCAATTGCAGGAAGAGCGAATCCATCCTCCATCTTGCTGGTCACCGGCACCAAGTCAACCATTGCAGAATGGGCAAAAGAGGAGACGTTCGTATAATACGGCTCGGGGATTATCACTTCATCGTAGGGATCACATAGCGTCATGAAAGCAAATTGCAGAGCTTCGCTGCCACCGGTGGTTATAAGAATATCATCCGAACTGACAGAAATATTGTACTTCGCATAATAAGCGGGAAGCGCATCACGCAACTCCTGCCTTCCTTCACTGTTGCCATATGCAATGATGGTTTCATCATAATTTCGCACAGCCTCAATTACTTGCTCGGGGGTCTTGATATCAGGCTGACCGATATTGAGGTGGTATACCTTTATACCACGTTTCACAGCATCTCTCGCGTATGGCGATAAGCGTCTGATGGGAGAACATTGGAAAGCTGAAATTCTATGGGACATCTGCATAAAATACACTCCAGGTGTAAGGATTTAAAATACTCTCGACCAACCCCTACTCCGTAGAGTCTCAGTCGAGGTGGAGGTAACCCGGATCCACGATGATGAATCAGTCGCGGTCCGGGTCGCTAGCGCTGGCACCTGGAAGCGGCGCTTGTGGATTTGCCTGACTATTGTCAATGAGAATCTGAATAAACTTACGATTATCAAGCAGAGGACTGATCGATCGTCCATGATGCAAGCGACTTATTACTCGTGCAAACAACTCAGTTATATCAGCTTGGATATACCATTCTTTATCGAGAAGATCACGACCATGAAATACGGAGTTTGTGCCGATGATTCGATAAAAGATACCCTCTTTATAAGCTTCGTCAAAGTCTTCTACCGCCGATCCATTGAACAACGGAAGACTGACCATACAAATAATTTTCTTTGCGCCTAGGTTCGTCAACTCACGCATAGCAATGATCATCGTGCCACCGGTGGCCAGCATGTCGTCAGCAATCAAAACAGTCTTACCATGTACATCACCAAGAAGATTGATGCTTTTGATGTTGGAATTCTTGGCATCCTTGCTGACGATGGAATA